>JBHJIZ010000051.1:0-17121 GCA_050043005.1 Paracoccaceae bacterium | reverse complement strand
GGTCCAAGGCCATTCTCTCGTGCTGGTTTTTTTCCAACGCCAAGCCTAGAGTGCCCGCCGGAACGATCAAGCCGGAGGACTGCCTTGGCGTCGCGTGAAGATTGGATCGGCCGCACTGGTTTGGAGTGGTCGAGGCGGGGCAGTGCGTTAGAGACGCTCTTGGGACCAGCGGGCCACGAAGGCTTGCGGGTCCTGTCGGCACAACCCGGCGAGACGATCCTTGATCTCGGCTGCGGCGCTGGACCGAGTACACACGCACTGGCCGGTACCGTGACGGCATCCGGACGGGTGTTGGGGGTCGATGTCTCGCCCGATCTGATCCAGCAGGCGCGTGAGGCGCTGGGTGCGCTCGGTCATGTCGATATCGTCGAGGCGGATGCTCAGAACCACGACTTTGAGAGCGATGGCTTCGACGCCCTGTTCTCGCGGTTTGGATCGATGTTCTTCGATGAGCCCGCTATTGCCTTCGCGAACCTCCACAGGGCGATGCGCCCCGGCGGCCGCGCGGTCTTTGTTGCCTGGCGCGAAGCCGTCCGGAACCAATGGGCTTCGGTCCCCATGACGTTCGCGACGGATGGTGCCGCTCCGCAAGGGCCTCAGGCAGGACCGGGGCCATTCGCCTGGGCGGATCCCGGGGTGTTCCGACCAGTGCTGACCTCCAGTGGCTTCAAAGAGATCGAAGCCGAGCCTTTTGAATTCATGGCGGAGATCGGAGATGGAACATCGCCAGACCCTGTCGAGCGCGCAGCCGAGTTCATGTTCCGGATCGGGCCGCTCGCGGCGCGTCTCAAAGGTGCGCCCGACTCGGCAAAGCAAGAAGCACGCGCATTTCTGAAGCGCCGCCTGGCGCGCCATGTTCAGGATGGCGCCGTCAGGCTCCTTGCATCCGCGTGGATCATCACCGCACGGGCGTGATTATGC
The DNA here is from genome assembly GCA_050043005.1 of Paracoccaceae bacterium. Taxonomy (GTDB): domain Bacteria; phylum Pseudomonadota; class Alphaproteobacteria; order Rhodobacterales; family Rhodobacteraceae; genus Thermohalobaculum. Next base: position 16,200 of record JBHJIZ010000051.1, on the reverse strand, counting down.
GTCCGTCGTCTCCGGATGAAATTCCATCGCGACACCGTTCATGCAATAACGAAGCCCTGTGGGTTCTGGACCATCCGGAAACACGTGCCCAAGATGTGCATCGCACCGTGCGCAATGCACCTCGGTGCGGCGCATGCACCCGCTGCTGTCTTCCTGCGTCTCGACCTGTCCTTCGATTGGCGCGAAAAAACTAGGCCATCCGGTGCCCGAGTCGAACTTAGTGGATTTGTCGAAAAGGTCCTCACCGCAGCAGACGCAGCGGAACGTTCCTGCACCGCCGGGAAAGTCCTCGTGACTTCCGGGGCGTTCGGTCCCGTGCTTGCGCGCCACGCGGTAAGCTTCCGGCGACAGCTGTGCCTTCCACTCCTCATCGGTCTTTACGATCTTGTTCTTCATCGGTCGAACCTCTATTTCTGCTGAAGAATTCCTGAAACGTCCGCAAGTCTTCGCGCTAATGTCACAATCCTGCAAACGCACCTCTGCTAGTGACGAACAACGCATCCGGGATGAGCAGCGGGTGCTGAAACAAAAGCGCAAGGGCTGACAGATGGTCCATCTTGGCGGAAGATATAAAGCGCGTCTGGCACAATCCCAAGAGGATGTTCAGGCCTGCCAACGTCTTCGTTATCTGACGTTCATTCAGGCACGGGGGGTCACGTCCGACTCTCGTCCCGATGACCTCGATCACGATGAGTTCGACGCGATCTGTGAGCATCTGATGGTCGAAGATCAGCGCAACGGGCAACTGGTGTGCTGTTTTCGCATGATGCCGCTGCAAAATGGGTCGGAGATTGGCAGAAGCTACTCGGCGAAATACTATGATCTTGAGCAGCTTAGCCAGTTTCCGGGGAAACTGGTCGAGATGGGGCGCTTCTGCATCCACCCAGCTCATAAAAGCCCCGCGATCCTGCGCGTGGCGTGGACCGCGATGACGCGCTACGTCGATGATCAGGGGATCGAACTGCTGTTCGGTTGCTCAAGCTTCGAGGGCGTCGAGGCCGAGGCATATGCCGACGCGTTCGCGCTGCTCAAGGAAAAGCATATCGCGCCGAAGCGCTGGATGCCCCGGATCAAGGCGCCGAACGTTTTCCGGTTTGCCCGCGCGTTCCGGTTGCGGCGGCCGGACATGAAGCTGGCGCTCGGTCGGATGCCGCCGTTGTTACGCACTTACCTGGTGATGGGAGGCTGGGTTTCGGACCACGCCGTGATCGACAACGATCTGAAAACACTGCACGTTTTTACCGGGGTCGAGATCTCCCGCGTGCCCAAGTCCCGAGCCCGGCTGTTGCGCGGCGGTTGATCAGTCGCCGACGGCCAAACCTTCTCGGCGCGGATCGGCACCGCCCAACAGTGTGCCGTCCGGAGTGACCACGATCGTGTGGACACCAGACGTCATCTCTCTCTCGTCCAACCGATGACCAAACGCGGTCAGCCGCGCTTTGATGTCGTTTGAAATGAAGGGCTCGACGGCGAGCGTATCCCGATTTCTTTGGGACACATGGGGTAGGGCGGCCGCTTCCGCCGGATCCTTCGCATATCCCAGTATGGCGACAAGGTTTTGCGCGACATATTCGGGAATCCGCGAACCGCCTGGCGAACCGGTAATGACCACCGGTTTTCCGTCTTTCAGAACGATCGTGGGCGACATCGACGAGCGCGGGCGCTTTCCAGGTGCGACTGCGTTCGCAATGGGAACTCCGTCCCGGTCAGGCAGGAACGAAAAGTCGGTCAATTGATTGTTCAAAAGGAACCCTCCAGCCATGCGCTGAGAGCCGAAGGCAGTTTCGATCGATGCTGTAAGACTGATCGTGAGACCATTGGAATCAATGACAGAAACATGTGTAGTGCCGGTGTCTTTAAGGCGTGTGTCCGGCGCATTGAGCGACCCGTCACGCCAAGGCGGTTCCCCGGCAACAGCGCGTGTCGTAGATGCGCGGATTGGATCGATCAACAGGCTGCGTCCGGTGATGTAGGACGGATCAAGCAGGCCGCGCAATGGTACTTTCAGGAAATCGCTGTCGGCGAGATAGCGTGCCCGGTCGGCATAAGCCAGCCGGGACGCTTCGCCAAACAAATGCCAGAGACGCGCGCCATCCAGATAAAGTTCGTCGGGCTTAAACCGGTCGAGCAACATCAGAATCTGGCCGACTGTCGTCGCACCGGAAGAAGGCGGTCCCATCCCGCAAACTTCATAGTCTCGGAACGGGTGACAGACGGGCTCACGCTCGATGACCTTGTAGTTCGCAAGATCAGCCACGGCCAAAGCGCCCGGCCGCGGCGAAGCGTCGACCGCAGCAACGATCTCAGACGCAAGTGCGCCTGTGTAGAACGCATCGGCACCATTCGCTGCAATCATCCTAAAGGTGGCAGCGAGATGCGGCTGCAGAAGCATGTCACCCGCAACGAGCGGCGTTCCGTCCGAAAGGAAGAGCTTTCGCGCTGCGGTATCATTGAGGCGGGATTGATATGTATCCAGCAGACCCGCCAGCCGTGGACTAACGGGAAAGCCATTCTCGGCCAATGCGATCGCATCATCAAACAATCGACCCCAGGGCAGGGTGCCGTACTTCTCATGAAGAACGCCCATCAATCTGACGAGACCGGGCACGCCGACCGACTTGCCGCTCAGGACCGCGTCGATGAAAGGCAAAGGCTCGCCATTCTCCAAAAACAGGTCCGGTGTCGCCGCGACTGGTGCTGTCTCGCGTGCGTCGAACGAGGTGATACCTTGGGGCCCATCCACTAGTGCAAAAGCCCCGCCACCGATACCGCTGGATTGTGGCTCGACAACGTTCAGAACCAGTAGCGTGGCGATCATCGCATCTGCGGCAGAGCCTCCATCTCGAAGGATTTTTGCACCTGCTTGCGACGCGAGAGGATTCGCCGCGACGATCATCTGCCGTTCGGCTTTGACGAGTGGGCTTGATCGTAAACCCGTCGCTGCCTCCGGGTCTGATCGCGTCTGCGCCCATACCAAAGATACGTTTGCAATCAGAGTGATGAAGACGATTGTTATTGTGCGCATATTGTCCACTCTCACCTCCGAAATGAGACCACCTTGACCGGCCGCGAGTCAATCTAGCACGGTGGCGAAGAATTGCGGAGGAAGCTGAGATGGCGAAGACCGATCTGCCGATGCTGGAGCAACGGCGCATAGAAGCCAACATCCTGAAACCTGTCTACGAGGAAATGGCGAAGCGCCTTGGTGAGGATCAGGCACAAGAAATACTGGGTGCTGCGATAATCAGTGACTCCATCGGGCAGGGACGAGCCTATGCCGAAGGCCTCGAGGATCGGGGATTGCTGGCGTTTCGAGATACCATGGCGCAGTGGAAAGCCTCCGGCGCCTTGGAAATGGAGATGCTGAAAGAGACCGACGACGAAGTTCACTTCAACGTCGTGCGATGCAAGTACTCCGAAATGTATCGAGAGATGGGTCTGGGCGACATCGGTCATTTGTTGAGCTGCAACCGGGATGGCACTTTTTGCACCGGGTTTAATCCCGACATCAAGCTGGACCGAACGCAGACCATCATGTCTGGCAAGAGCCACTGTGATTTCCGGTACCGCTACGAACCCGAAGGGGATTGAACGGTTCTTCGGCTCGCTAGATCTTGTCGAATAAATCGATAATGATTATTATGTTAAATATAATGAGGTGTCAGGGCCGCCCGTGCAGCCCTGACGTCTTGCTTATCAATTGGAAGACTGCGCTGGAGACGCCGCCTGCCGGCTCTTGGGCTTCCGACGCCTGCGCCGGGTGTTTGCTGGCCGCCCATCGCTGCGTTTCGTGCCATCAGGCCGATCGGCTTTCGCCGGACCACGGCGCCTGGGCTGGCCCGTGGGTTTCGCTTTCGGTTTCTGCTGACGGTTGGCGCCTGGGACCGGTGGCGCTTGATCCGGCCCGACTGGGCCATCGCCGACAACCTCGATCTTCATCCCGATCGTCTTCTGGATCATACCAAGATATCCTCGTTCGGACGCATCGCAGAACGAGATCGCAGCACCTGAAGCCCCAGCTCGCGCCGTACGGCCGATCCGGTGAACGTAACTCTCTGGTTCGTTGGGGAGTTCGTAGTTGATGACATGGCTAATGCTGTCGATGTCGATGCCCCGGGCAGCAATGTCCGTGGCGACGAGAACCCTCATGGACCCAGACTTGAACGCTTTCAGGGCGTTCTGACGCGCTGATTGCGACTTGTTCCCATGAATGGCTGCGGCATCGATCCCGGCTTGACCAAGGTGTTCAGCAACGCGATTGGCACGATGCTTGGTGCGTGTGAACACGATCACACGGTTGAAATCCGGATCGCCCAGCAGATTCTCGAGCAGTGTTCGTTTCGATTTCATGTCGACGTGGTGGACGGACTGTCTGATACGATCAATCGGTGTCGACTGAGGTGTCACCTCTACCCGCAGCGGGTTTTTCAGCACATCACCGCTGAGTTTGGCGATCTCTTTGGGCATAGTCGCCGAGAACAACAGAGTCTGACGATCACTCGGAATGACTTTAAGAATCTTACGTATGTCATTGATAAAGCCCATATCCAACATACGATCGGCTTCGTCCAGAACCAGATACTCAAGCGTGTTGAGCCCGACATCGACCCTCGGCTGGCTCATCAGATCGAGTAAGCGACCAGGCGTCGCAACGATGACATCGACACCACGCCTCAGCGCTTCGATCTGCGGCTTCTGACTGACGCCGCCGAAGATAACCGTATGCCGCAGGCCCATCTTGTAGCTGTAGGCCTTGAATTCATCGCCGATCTGGATCGCAAGCTCACGCGTCGGCGCCAGAACAAGAGCACGTGTACCGCGCTGATCCTTGCGACGAGGGTTCTGTACGAAGTGGTGCAGCATGGGCAGCGTGAAGGCACCGGTTTTGCCTGTGCCTGTCTGAGCGATGCCGAGCATGTCACGACCAGAGATTAGCTCGGGGATCGCACGCGCCTGGATCGGCGTTGGAATTGAGTGCTTGCGCGTCTCGAGCGCACGCAGAACCGGATCGGAAAGTCCAAGTCCGGAGAAAGTTACTTCTGTCAAAAGACGTCCTTTGTCGCCCCATACAGCCGTCGTTCACACGAAGGCGGGGCCATGGTCCCTGCCCCGGGCGCGGCCGGAACGGGTGAGATTTCTGGAATCGGTCCCGGGACGTGGCGTCTGTTTTACGAACGCTTCGCGCTGTCGCGGGGCAACTGGTGACAGACAGATGCCGCTAGTCAGCCGAAATGTCAAGTATTTCAATTATTTAAATTTTGTGCACCTGCGAAGGCGCTGGATTTACTCATGAAACGCTGGAAACCAGCCAATCCTTGATCGCGGTCCCGATCTCGTTTCCTGAATCCTCCTGAATGAAATGCGAGCCTGCCACCGTGATCTCCTGCTGATTGGGAAACGCCCGGCAGCTTTCGCGCATGGGGCCGATCAGGATTGCACCCGGATCTGCGTTGACGAAGAACTTCGGAACCAGCGAGGTGCTGAGCCAGTCGAAGTACGCCTGCGCCATCTCGACCACGTCTGCGGGTTCGCCGGATAGCGGGATCTGGCGCGGGAAAGTCAATGTGGGGCGTCGGTCTTCGCCAGGGTTTGCGAACGGGCGGCGGTACTCGGCCATCTCAGCATCGCTCAGCGTGCGCAGGATCGAACCCGGCAGTATTCGTTCCACGAAGACATTCTTCTGAAGGATCATATCTTCGCCAGCCTCCGAACGCAGCCCTCCGAAGATCCCGCGCACGGCTTCGGGCCACTCCATGTCGAAGTCCATCGGGCGAACGATGGTTTCCATATATGCAATCGCACGGACTCGGTCGGCGTTGCGGCGCGCCCAGTTGAAGCCCAGGGCACCTCCCCAGTCGTGGATCACCAATGTTACCATGCCAGCCGGGAGCTGAGCGGCGATCCACGCATCCAGATAGCGCGCGTGCTCTGCGATCGTGTATCGATCCGGTCCACTGTCGGGCAGTTTGTCTGAATCTCCACAACCGATCAGGTCGGGCGCAATCAACCGCCCCATACCGTCCATTGCCGCCATAACGTCGCGCCACAGGAACGACGACGTCGGATTGCCATGCAGGAACAGGATCGGATCGCCCTGCCCCATCTCGACATGCGCCATTCTGAGGCCGAGCACATCGCTATGCTGTTTCCGCGCCGCCCAGTCGCTCATGATCATATCCTTGTTTGGCCGCCGGTTCCGGTCGTGGCAGATATCGATCAAGGCTGCGGGCGGCACAAGCTCGCGTCAAGGGAGTTCAGATCATGCCCATGATCCGTGTCGATATCCTGGCCGGGCGACCCGAGGAGACGGTCAAGGAGTTGCAGGAGCGGCTCTGCCAGACCCTGTCGGACGTGCTGGGATCGCCGCCCGAGGCGACCCATGTCATCGTCGAGGAACACGACAAGCGGAACTGGTCTGTCGGTGGCGTTCGCTATCTCGACAAGTGAGCCTGGGATCTTGCGCGGCCGGCACTGGAGCACCGAACAGAGCGTGGCCCTGCGCCGCGAAGTGCATTTCGACAACCGGGTGGTTTGGTGTTTCGCGGATCGCCCAAAATCGGTTCACGCGCTGTTCGCGGACAGCGTCGACGCGCATCCCGAGCAAGACGCACTCGTTGGTGAGGAAGGTGTCCTCTCCTATACAGCACTCGACGCGAGGACCGCGCGGATCGCAGGTGGTCTGACGGCCGCAGGGATCGGGAAGGGCGATCGTCTCGCACTTCTGATGGGCAATCGCTTCGCGTTCGTCGAGGTCTTGCTAGCCTGCCAGCGCGCTGGAGTAATCTGCGTGCCAATGAACCCGCGCCAGCCAGCGCCCGAGATCGCTTATGCGATCGGACAATGCGGTGCTTCAGCGATTGTTTTCGATTCGGATCTGGCCGGAAACATACCAGAGACACGCGATATTCCGACCGTCCGCCATGTCTGGTCGGCATACGGGCTGACGCCAGGCGCCGATGACTACGCGGATCTGGTCGGCGCCGATCCTATTCAACCTGTTGAGGTCAGAGAGGAAGACTGCGCGGTCATCCTTTACACGTCCGGGACCACCGGACGGCCCAAAGGCGCGATGCTCACGCATCTGAACATCGTGCACTCGGCGCTGCACTTTGCGGAGTCGATGGAATTCAGGCCAGGAGATCGCAATCTCATGGCTGTGCCAGCAAGCCATGTAACCGGGCTGATCGCCAACATCTCGACCGCTTTGGCGCGCGGGGGAGCAATCGTCTTCTTGCGCCAGTTCAAGGCCGCCGACTGCTTGCAGCTGATCGAGCGTGAGCGGGTGACCCACACGCTGATCGTACCGGCGATGTATAACCTTTTTCTGCTGAATCCGGATTTTGACACATACGATCTTTCGTCCTGGCGGATCGGCGGCTATGGCGGTGCACCAATGCCCGAGGCAACTATTGCCGAAATGGCGCGCCGGGCGCCGCATATCGGGCTGATGAATGGCTACGGCGCAACCGAGGCAACATCGCCGACCACCATGAATCCAACCGCCTGCGCTGCCAGCCACTCGGATTGCGTCGGATTGGTTCTACACTGTTCAGAGCTTGCGGTGATGGATCAGGACGGCGTCGAGGTTCCGGCGGGTGAGCAGGGCGAGATCTGGATGAAAGGTCCAAACGTGATACCGGGATACTGGGACAATCCGCAGGCCAATGCCGATAACTTCGTCGGAGGCTTCTGGAAGTCCGGTGACATCGGATCGTTGGATGAAGCCGGGTTCGTTCGGGTGTTCGACCGGATCAAGGACATGCTGAACCGGGGTGGCTTCAAGATCTTCTCGATCGAGGTTGAAAACCAGCTCTCATTCCATCCGAACGTTCTGGAGATGGCGATCATCGGCAAGCCGTGCTCGGTTCTGGGCGAACGTGTCCACGCGGTCGTGGTTCCGAGGGACGCGGATCCATCCGACGCGCTGGCCGCCGAGATCCAGGACTTCGCGCGTGCAAGACTCTCGGACTACAAGGTACCGGAGGTGATCCATTTCCGGACCGCCCCCCTGCCCCGAAACGCCAACGGCAAGATCATAAAGACCGAACTGCGGAAGGAATACGTTTGACGCCGCTCTTGCAGGGAATTCGGGTTGTCGATCTGACGACTGTCATCATGGGGCCATTCGCGACAGCGCAACTCGGCGTGCTCGGTGCGGATGTGATCAAGGTCGAGTCCGCTGCTGGCGACAATGTTCGCCATATCGCGCCGATGAAATCGCCCGCGATGGGTGCCGGGTACCTGAATTCCAATCGTGGCAAGCGCTCGGTCGTTCTGGATCTGAAGTCCGAGGAAGGCCGTGGCGCGCTCCTGAAAATCCTGGAGACGGCAGACGTGTTCGTCACCAACATGCGCCGTCAGGCGCTGGATCGGTTGGGCCTGGACCGCAAAACTTTGTGCGCGGCGTTCCCTAAGCTGATCCACTGCTGCGCCGTCGGCTTTGGACGCGGCGGCCCTTATGAAAACGACGCCGCCTATGACGATGTTGTGCAGGCGCTGTCAGGTTTTGCATCGGTCAACGCCGATGCCGAAGGAGCGCCGCGCTTTGTGCCTCAGATCATCGTCGACAAGCTGTCGGGTCTCTTCATCGTTGAGGGTGTTCTGTCGGCCCTCGTGCATCGTGAGCGCACCGGCAAAGCTGTCTCGTTCGAGCTTCCAATGATGGAGACCGCCAGCTACTTCCTGATGACGGAACACTTGCAGGGCCAGACGCACCAGCCGCCAATCGGTCCGCCCGGTTATGCGCGGCTGATGAACCCCTATCGCCGCCCCTATCGCACTGCGGACGGTTTCGTCGCGGTTCTTCCCTACGCTGACAAGCACTGGCCCAAAATGCTGAAGCTGATCGGGCGCGAGGAGGTGATGCAGGAAGACTGGTTCCAGACCACGACCGAACGCTCCAAACGGGTTCGCGATCTCTACCAGATGGTGGACGAGGCGATGCCGTCAAAAACCACGTCCGAGTGGCTGGTCTTGTTCCGCGCTGCCGACATCCCTTGTGGTGAAGTGAACACCATGGAGAGCCTGCTTGAAGATCCGCAGATCGTCGAATCCGGTGTGATGCAACGCCATGACCATCCGACCGAAGGACCCTTGCAGTTCATGCGTCATCCTGCGGATTTTGACCTGCCACGGACGCCAGAAACCCACGCACCGACGCTGGGCGAACACACACGCGAGGTTCTGCGCGAAACCGGAATGACAGACGAGGATATCGCGGTGCTCGTAAAAAACGGAAACGCTCTTCAAGCCTAACCGGACCGGCGGAGAAGCCGTGGCAGGAAGCGACCGGCCATCGACATGTAAGACGCATAGTCATCCCTGAACCGTGCGGCCAGGATACGTTCCTCCTGAGCTATCGCGCGGGAATAGAGCAAGACGAATCCGGCGAACACAATCAGTGACGCCGGATGAATAGCCAGAGCAAAAACCCAGGCGAACCAGTAACTTAAGTAGCTGGTGTAGAGTGGATTGCGAATGCGGCCATAAATGCCCTGAGTCACAAGCTCGTTCGGGCTGTCATCCGTGAAGGCAACGTGCAGGATGCCGGATGGGACAGCACGCAAGTACGCACGGAACAAGGCAAGGGACAGGAAGGCGAGCCCCCCTGCCCCAATCGCCCCCCAAATTGGTGCCGGCCAATGCAACGCAAACAAACCACAAAGTCCAATCGTCGCCGCCAGGGAGAAGTAGCGGATCAGTTCGTTCCCGGAAGATCGGACATTGGGATCGAAATGCCGGTACGACGCGACTGAAAACACAAGAAAATAGCACAGAAGCAACGCAACAACGCACGCGGAAACAAACTCTTCCATCACGCCGCTCCCCGCATTGCGAGTTCGGGAAGTGCGTGGGTGATTTCGGCAGACCAGAACGGATGCTCACGCTCGAAGTAGTCCCGGCAAGCCTGTGGATATCGCGCGATGACGTCGGCATAAGCCTCGTCAATATCGACGCCCATCAAGGTGTAATCGTAATTCAGGTTGGGCATCCGCCGTGGTTCGCAAAGCGGCTTCATCGCGCAGAACCGCCGATAGAAGTGCAGGTGAGACCCGCGCACGGTCGCAAGGCCCCACTTGGCACCAGAAGCGCGCGCGGCCACGACTTGCGCCAGCATCAACAGCACGGCGATTTCAGAGCGGCGAGGATTCTCGGGCTCGATCGCGAAACGGGCCCCGGACGCAATCGGACGGTCATCTTGTTCGAGCTGCCGGAGGACATCCGGGAACACTTGAAACTCCGGCGATGAGCGGAAATCCATAATCCCATGGCTCATCGGCGGTTGCACGGCGAAGCGAATGGCCCCGATCAGTCGTCCGCGCTGGTTCACAACGCCCAAGGGGACTGACGTGCGGTTCAGATCGTAGTTGTCGATGAACCTACGCGTGCAGTTCGGCTCAATTGCGCTCTCTTTCAGATAAGCGCGATACCGAAGAGAATAGACCTCATCCATCTGCGGATCGGCCGTTGCCTGGACAACGCGCAAACCACGATATTGCGCCTTCGTCTCCGATGCGGTCTCTACAATTCCATCCGACATGATCCACCTGACACAAATTGCACCCAGTAGCGTTCGGGTAAGACACGCGAGTCTTCCTGAACGACTTAAGTGTCTCGCACTCACGCGATTCGCGTCATACCCAAAATTGGCTAAGCCCCGGATTTCACTTCAGAATTCACGCTTCAATCACGCTACGTTAACGCTTTGACGGATTAGGCCGCCATGGCGCCTGAGCGAACACAACTCTTGCGTGTATTTCGTCCTCTGAACCCAAGAAAGATGATTTCTTCACGGGCGTGCGACATCATTTTCGAAGATCGCGGCAAAGTGTTTTCAGATCAGAGGTGCGACACGCACTCGGCACGGGCCTTCAGGGCTTGGGTCTGACGATCAATGTACCGGATCATCTTGGGATCTGAAAAACCCATCATCCGCTGGCCAGTCAGCGTGTCCGCAATCTCGGAGTAGTGACTTATCAATCCGTCCTTCAGAACGCAGACAGCCGCCCCCTCGAAGAGTGCGCGATTACCTTGGCACCCGTCCAATCTGCTCTCGAAACTGAACACGTAACGGGCAAGGCCGGTCTGCCCTTCGGAAACCGCTTCGTGAACGTCCCAGCGAAAGTCTTGAGCATCGCGGTGAAAATAATCCGTGATCATCCGTGCGATATCGCCGCCCTCGAACGCCCCGTAGAAAACATCGTGATAGACCCCGTCCGGCGTGAAACAGGCCGCGACACCTGCGCCATCCCCGGCACAGGCAGCTTGCGTCATCCTTGTGATAAGCTCACGAAACGGCATTCCCGACTCCCCCTGTCCTCGGCTATCAGAGGGGCCTCGCATCGGGCACCCCGCGCCCCGGAGGCCCATGAAGACCCTCATCGAACCCTACCGCTTGCTCTGGCTTCGAGCCAGCCCGGAGCTGCGCGGAATTATCATGATGAGCCTCTCGACCGTCGGCTTCGCCCTCATGCACACTGCAATCCGATACGCATCGTTCGAGATGTCACCCTTCCAGATTGCCTTCTTCCGCAATGCCTTCGGGATCGTGATCTTCGCGCCAATCATCCTGCGCAACGGCATCGGTTTCATGAAGACGAAACGCCTGGGCGCACATGCCGGCCGGAGCGTCCTGAACATCTGTGCGATGTTTCTCTACTTCAACGCCCTGGCGGTGACCGAAGTCGCGCATGTCACCGCATTGTCCTTTTCCGCCCCGATCTTCGCAAGCATCCTTGCCGTGATCGTCCTGGGCGAGCGCTTCCGGATCCGGCGTTGGATGGCCATTGCGATCGGTTTTCTGGGGATGCTCCTGATCATCCGGCCAGGCTACATCCCGATCGAGGCTGGCCCGCTGATGGTCATCTTCTCAACGATGTTTTGGGCCGTTGTGCTGACAATCACCAAGATCCTGTCACGCACGGAATCCAGTCTGACCATCGTTGCCTACATGAACATCTTTCTGGCGCTCTATTCGCTGCCGCCCGCGCTCTGGTTCTGGACGTGGCCAACGCTCGAGGGCTGGGTAATCCTAGTGCTCATCGGCGTGGCCGGGACCGTCGCCCAGCTTTGCGTGACCCAGTCGCTGAGGGAGACCGAACCCACGGTGGTGATGCCGTTCGACTTCCTAAAGCTTATCTGGGCGACCATGCTTGGGTTCTGGGTGTTCGGGGAAGTCCCCGACACGTTCGTCTGGATCGGCGGGGCAGTGATCTTTGCGTCGAGCTTCTATCTGGCGTGGCGTGAAAGCCAACTGCGCAAGCAAACAGCGGCTTGCGTGTCAGATCGCACGCCCTAACCCTTTGCGTCGCTCGCCACGCGCAAGCTCTGGCACCAGCCAGAAGATGGACAAACCGACGACCGAGAGTGCCATGGCAAACACATACCCTGCCAGGTACGCGTCGGTCATCTGGTGAAGCCATCCGGCGAACCATGCACCGAAGGCGCCACCCAGACCCAGGCCAATCATGATCATGCCGAACACGGCACCAACCTGACCATCGAACAAGCGCGCGCACAACGATGACACGACAGGGCCACGCGACCCCATAGCACCTCCGAAACCCGCAAGAAAAAGGATCAGAAACAACAGGCTCGGACCACTCGACAATGCAGCGAGCGAAACGACCCCGATAATGGTCATCAGATAGGCAACACTGGCTACGGCCCGCTGACCGTACCTGTCTGCCAACCAGCCTGAACCGATGATCCCCGCGATCGAGATCAGCGGAGACAGGCCATAAATCCAGATGGCCTCGAAACGGTCGTAGCCCACTTCCTCCAAGTAGACGACCAGTTGCACCTGAACGGCGTAGGTGGCGCCGGAGGCAATGAAGAACGTCAGGAACAGACCCCAGAACGGCAGATCACGCATCACGGCGCGATCCGGCAGAAACGGCCTTCGCGGCGGCGACGGTTTAATACCGCGTCCGATCCTGCTCCAAGGCAAAAACATGACCAGGGCCGCAAGGCACGGCAGACCCAATCCCATTTGGTGATAGGCCCAACGCCATCCGCCGGTCGCGATCAGCCACCCGGCAAGTGGCGCCATCAGCATCGTACCCGCTGCCAGCCCGGAATAGGCGAAGGCAATCGCAAAGCTCATGTTCCGGTCGAACCACCGGCTGATGATTGCTGTCGCGGGCGTCATGCCTGTCGCGGCGGCACCGATACCGACAAGCACGCCCAGACCCAGCCAGCCATGCCAAACCTCGCTCATGCGCGCGGCGACCATGAAGCCCGCGCCATAGAACACCAATCCGCCGACATAGATGATGCGACCGCCATACCGGTCGTATCCCGCGCCGATCAGCGGTCCTGCAATCGCGATCGCAATCATGAAGGCGGAGTAGAAAGAGGAGGTCCATGCCCGGCCCCAACCAAATTCGGTCAGCAGCGGGCCATAGAAGACCGCCAGCGTTTCGCCCGAGCCGCGCGCAAGCGTATTGAGCAGAAAGCACAGCGTGACCACGCCGATGGCAGGGAACGTGAATTCTCGCTGAGGCGTCTGCGCGTCCATCAAGCCAGCGTCCGCGCGATCCCCGGGCCAGGCAATCGCCGATGCGATATCAGCGCATCAGGTCAGGCAGGAACAGTACGATCTCAGGGAAGAAGACCAGTGCGGCGATCGCCAGCACGTCCGCGACGAAGAAGATCGCGATGCCACGGAAGACGTCCATCACAGGGATGTCCGGCCTCACACCGTTGACCACGAAGCAATTCAATCCAATCGGCGGCGTGATCAGACAGCCCTCGGCCATCTTCACAACGATGATGCCGAACCAAATCGAGCATTCCTCGAAGGTCAGACCAAACGCTGACTCCTCGCGCGTGACGCCCTCGCCGCCGTTGAGCGCCATGACCGCCGGGTAGAAGATCGGCAACGTCACCAGCAGCATGCCGATCGCATCCATGAACATACCCAGGATCGCGTAACCCAGCAGGATGCAGAAAAGGACAGCATACGGATTGTAAGGCAGCCCGGCCAGCCACTCTGAAAACGTCTGCGGCACCAGCGAATAATTGAGGAAGGTGACAAAGATGAAGATCCCCCAGATCAGGGTGAAGATCATCACCGTCAGACGCGCCGTCTCCATCAGCGCGTCCTTCAAACCGCGAAAACGCATGCCTTGCGTGATCGCGACGAGCAAGACGACGAACGCGCCCAAGGCCCCGGCTTCGGTTGGCGTTGCCCAACCGCCATAAATCGCCGAGATGATGATAAAGGCGACCGCGAAGATCGGCAGAACACCGGGCATGCTGCGGAGCCGATCACCCCACGTATAGCCTTTGACCGCTGGTCCGGCCTCTGGGTGCGCCCTGGCCCACAAGACGATGATCGCACCATAGATCAGGGCCGACACGATGCCGGGCAGGAAACCCGCCAGCAACAGCGCGCCGACGGATTCCTCGACGATCAGCGCGTAGATCACCAGAATGGCCGAAGGCGGGATCAGCGTTGCCAAAGTTCCGCCGGCAGCCACCACACCCGCGGCGAGCTTGCGGTCGTAGCCGTTCTTCAGCATTTCCGGAATCGCAACACGGCTGAACACGGCGGCGGTCGCAGTGGACGCGCCAGAAACAGCGGCGAATCCTGCCTGCGCCATCACGGTGGCAACAGCCAGACCGCCGGGCAGCCAACCGATCCAGGCGCGAGCCGCCGCAAACAGCTTGGTCGTCATACCGGCATGAAAAGCGAGAAATCCGATCAAGATGAAGGGCGGCAGGACCGAAAGCGCATAGAGCGACGTCTTCGCGTAGGGAATTGTTCCCACCTGCGACGCACCGGGGCCGAACCCAATCAGCTCGACCATACCCACGAAACCTGCAATCGCCGCAGCAAAGGCCACCCGAACACCCAAAAAGGCCAGGCCGAACAGCAGGCAGAGGCAAATGATGCCGACCAGCACCGGGTCGCTATAGCCAATCCCGAAAAGCGGCCCCATCAGCCCGGTCCCTCGCGCCGTTCCCCGGCCATCGCCTCGCGGATTTCTTCCTGAGCCTGTTCGGCAATGTCCTTCTGAACGACCACGCCGACGGGCGCGAGATCAGGGTTCAATGCCAAGCGCAAAGCGCCCAGGATCTGGACGAACGCGCGAAGCACCAGAAGCCCAAAGGCAATTGGGACCAGGATTTTCGATGGCCAGGTCGGGAGCTCGGCATCGGTGGTCGAGTCGCCGATAACAAACGCATCGTTGAAGAAATTCCAGGCGAAGAAGCATAGGAAAATCATGATCACGAAGGTGCAGGTCGCGGCAAAGGTCTCGACCAACCACAGCAGTCGACCCGAGAAATTCTGGATCAGGATGTCCATCCGGATGTGCACGCCCATCCGCTGGCAGTACGCAATGCCCAGGATAGCGAGGATCGGCATGGAAAGCTCGATCGCGTCGATATACCCGAAGATCGGCGCATTG
Organism: Paracoccaceae bacterium; assembly: GCA_050043005.1. Classification (GTDB taxonomy): domain Bacteria; phylum Pseudomonadota; class Alphaproteobacteria; order Rhodobacterales; family Rhodobacteraceae; genus Thermohalobaculum. The sequence goes on along the minus strand of JBHJIZ010000051.1, from coordinate 784 downwards.
AAGAGCCAGCGCAGACCCGCCACGATCTGCACGACGCCCATCAGCATCAGGAACATGATCGCGAGGGCAGCAATGAAGTTCAGTGCGTCTTCCGGCCAACGCAATATGCGGTCAAGCCGCCAGACGAGGCGCCCCAATCCATCTTCGGGTGGATGGTCAAGCACATGATCGGATCCGCCGGACATCGGGGCAAAAGCAGGGCGGACCGCGGTCCGCCCCGTCAGTTGATCAGTTCGTGTACTTCGCCTGGGCTTCGGCCAGAAGCTCCATCATCTGGTCGAAGACACCCTGGCTGTCGTACTTGTCTGCTTTGTCTGCGATCCACTTGTCCCAAACCGGCTTGCCGGCGACCTCGCGGAACCGGGCCAACTCATCGTCCGAATAGACGATCTTCTCCATTTTGCCTTCGAACTCAGGGATATTCTTGGAATCGGCTTCCAGGTATTTGTCGATCATCGCCTGCGTGACCTCGTCCTTCAGGCCCATCAGCAGATCCTGATACTGGCTCGGCAATGCCTCGAACGCGGTCTTGTTGAACACCATCGGACATTCCGACGTGCCCGGCTGCAAGTTGCCTGTAAACCACTCGGACAACTCGTCGATCTTGTAAGCCTTCTGGGCATAGGAGAACGGGAACGACACGGCGTCGACGCCACCGCGCTGCATCAGCGTGTAGGTCTCGGCTGCAGGAACGGTTTGACGCGTGGCGCCCAGGATTTCCATGGCCTGACCGACACCGCCACCGGCGCGGACCCGCATGCCGTTCCAATCCTCGAGCGTCTTG
>JBHJIZ010000050.1:0-19547 GCA_050043005.1 Paracoccaceae bacterium | reverse complement strand
AACCAGGTGGCCGGGAGCAAAGCGGCGGCCGCGGCCGTCAAGAAGAACGGCCGCCCGCTGCTGGACGATCCGGCCTTCGCGGCCAAGCTTGGCGCGCTCGAGATCGACCTCAAGGCGCTCGAGGTCTTCAACAACCGCATCGTCGCCGCCGCGGGTGCGGGCAAGGCGCCGGGCGCGGAAAGCTCGCTCTTGAAGATCAAGGGCACTCAGATCCTGCAGGAAGGCAATGACATCATGCGCCGGGTCTGCGGCCCGTACGCGACGCCCGATCTGCCCGAAGCCTTTGACGAAGGCTGGAACGGCGAAGCACCCGGGCCGGAATTCGCCCTGCGCGCGGCGCGGCGGTACTTCAACAACCGCAAGACCTCGATCTATGGCGGCTCGAACGAGATCCAGCGCAACATCGTCGCCAAGCACGTGCTCGGCTTCTGATCCCGGTGCGGGCGCATCGCGCCCGGGCCACCCTTCGGGCGGCGGTTCCACCGCCTCCCCCACCCACCCTCCCGGAGCCGGTGTAATCGCCGCCCGAAGGGTGGTTCAAAAAACAAACGAGACTGGGGACACTCCTGATGGACTTCGAACTGTCCGAAGAACGCCAGATGCTGAAGGACACCGCAGAGCGGTTCATCCGCGAGCAGTATCCGATCGAAAAACGCCACGCCGCGACGAAATCCGAAGCGGGCTATGACCGCGACATGTGGGTATCGTTCTGCGAGCTTGGACTTGCAGGCGCCCTGATCCCGGCAGAGGCTGGCGGCTTCGGCGGCATGGGCGAGGACATAGCGCTGGTGTTCGAAGCGCTTGGCCGGGGGATCGTGGTGGAACCCTTCCTGCCGACCTTGCTCGCCTCGACGGTGCTGGCCGAGGCAGGACGCACGGAGCTGATCGAAGCGGCGATGGAAGGTCAGGTCCAACTGGCCTTCGCGCATGTCGAACCGGAAGCCTACTACACCCCAAGCCATGTCGAGGTGACGGCGCGCGACGACGGCGGCTGGTCGCTGTCGGGCCGCAAGGCGGTCGTCATCAACGGTGCGACGGCGGACCATCTGGTCGTGACCGCCCGCGTGTCAGGCGATGCCGTCGACGAAGACGGCCTTGGTCTGTTCCTCGTCGACCGGACCGCGGCTGGCGTCAGCGTTGACGATCACGAAAGCATCGACGGCCCGCATGTCGCCGAAGTCTCTTTCTCGAACGCCCCGGCCGATCCCCTCGGCACGCCGGGCGCGGACTGGCCGCTGATCGAGAAGGCGTTGGCTGCCGGAGTGCTGGCCGTCTCTGCCGAGGCGCTCGGCGCGATGGACGTCGCCAAGGACATGACCGTCGACTACCTGAAAGAGCGCAAGCAGTTCGGCAAGGCGATCGGCGCGAACCAGGTCCTCCAGCACCGGGTGGTCGACATGCTGCTGGAACTGGAACAGGCACGCTCGGCGGTCATGCTCGCCGCGAACACGTTCGAGGCCGACCGCGACACGCGCGAGCTGAATGTCTCGGCGGCGAAGAACCTGGTGGGCCGGGCCGGGCGCCTGATTGCCGAGGAGTCGATCCAGATGCATGGCGGCGTCGCGATGACCTGGGAATGGCCGCTGCCGCACTTCGCGAAACGCGTGATCATGATCGATCACCTTTTCGGCGACGTAGACCATCATCTCGAGCGTTTCATCGAAATTGGAAAAAAGATTGAGGCCAGGGGTTGATTTTTGCGCATTAACTGCCAAAATGACATTTATCAAAACGAAACGCTCTGATTTTGGAAATGATGGAGACCACGATGCTCAAGATGATTGCTCCGGCCGTCGCGGTCATGCTGACCGCCCCCGCCTTCGCCTTTGCTGGCCCCGAGTACTCGGCCCAGGAAATCGAGAAACACTTCACCACGCCCGCCAACGCGGCGTTTGAGTGCGCCGAAGGCCAGATCTGCCTGCCGAAGTCGAAATCGCGCGGCGTGTGCGTCGGTACCGCCTCGAAATGCGGCCGCGAAGAGGTTGCAACGGCTGCCCAGGCACCGTCCGCCTTCGACCTGCTGATCACGTTCGAACTTGGTTCCGACCGCCTCAGCCCGCAGGCGCAGGAAAACCTGTCTGAATTCGCGCGCGCCCTGAATGGCGAAGCCCTCAGCAGCGCGGTCTTCAACGTCGATGGACACACCGATGCCAGCGGCGCGGACGAATACAACATGTCGCTGTCGCAGCGCCGCGCGGCCTCGGTTGTGAAGTTCCTCGAGGACCTCGGCGTTGACCGCAATCGCCTGAAAGCTCAGGGTTTCGGCGAGACGACGCCCCGCACGGATGACCCGTTCGCCGCGATCAACCGGCGTGTCGAAGCCACCGTACGGGTGCGCTGAACCAGAGGTGATTCGGCGCCTTCGGGCGCCGGACAAAATCGGCAATGTCAGATCGAGCGGCGAAGCCCGTGCAATCTCAGTAGAAAAAATCTCTTTCTGACATCGTTAGTGATGTATGTTACAGTTTCGCAGAGTGATTTGTGTAAGATCGACGCCAAGCCCAGTGGATGGGGCTCACGATCTGAACCGAGACTGCTTGAAGTTTGCGAAAGGGGATTGAGATGATCAAGAAGGTACTCACGACGTGTGCGCTGGTCGTTGCGCTGCCCACGCTTGCGATGGCACAGGCGCAGTATTCAGCCACCGATATCGAAAAGCACTTCGTTGCACCGCAGGAAGAAGCCGCCGCCCAGGATTGCCCGGCGGGCAGCATCTGCCTGCCGAAGAAAAAGAGCCGCGGCGTCTGCATCGGCTCGGCATCGAAATGCGGCAAGCAACAGCCGTCCGTCCGTCAGGACGCCGGTGGCTTCGACTTGCTGATCACGTTCGAGCTTGGCTCGGACCGGCTCAGCAAGCAGGCCGAACAGAACCTGCGCGAATTCGCCAAGGCGATGACGCGCGACAGCCTGAAGCACATCAACTTCAACGTCGATGGCCACACCGACGCCAGCGGTTCGGACAGCTACAACATGACGCTGTCGCAACGCCGCGCTGCATCGGTCGTCAGCTTCCTGGAAGCTGCCGGTGTCGAACGTGCCCGGCTCGAAGCGCGCGGTCACGGCGAGACGGCTCCGCGCGACAGCGATCCGTTCGCGGCGATCAACCGCCGGGTCGAGGCAACGGTGCGCGTCCAGTAAGACCGCTTCCGACCGTATTCCGAATTGTAACGGGCGCCGGCGATGTCGGCGCCCGTTTTCCTTTTCGTGCGACGTGACCCTGCGACGTGACCCTGCGACCTGGCCGTGCAAACGTTGGCCACGCGCAATCACATTTCGCTGAAACCGCTTTCAGACGGGATTTCGCTCTTGCATTCCCTGCTCTAAATACCAATATGATATCTAATACCGTTTTGATCCCGAAAGGATGCAATCATGTTTAAGACATTTGTCGCCGTTATCGCTCTCTCAGCGCTCCCGATGACCGCGAACGCGCAAGCAGCTTACTCCGCCCAGGATATCGAGAAATTCTTTGAGCCGGGCCTGGAATGCGAACCGGGCCAGCCCTGCCTGCCGAAGAACCAGACCCGCGCGGTCTGCATCGGCACGGCCAGCGCCTGCAACAACAAGGACACCGCCGCCGCCGCGGTCGATCCCGGTGGTTTCGACATGCTCATCACGTTCGAGCTGGGCTCGGACCGGCTGAGCGAGACGGCCAAGCAGAACCTCGGCGAGTTTGCCAAGGCGCTCACCGGGACCGCCCTGCGTGACGCCCGCTTCAACATCGACGGCCATACCGCTGCCCGCGGCGGCGATATCTACAACCTCGATCTCTCGAACCGCCGTGCCGCGTCGGTCGTGGCCTATCTCGAAGAACTCGGTGTGCCACGGTCCCGGCTGAGCGCGAGCGGGTTCGGCGAATCGAAGCCGCGCGTCGACGATCCGTTCGCGGCCATCAACCGCCGGGTCGAGGCACGGCTGCGCATCCGCTAAGCGCCGCGCTGCCCCGCCGGGCGGCCTCGGATCACCCTCACGATACTGCGCGTCCGGCCCTTGCGCCGGGCGCCTGATCGCGTACCTCTTGCGAACCAGTTTGCGGGAGGGTTCAGATGGCGGACGACCGGGTCCTGATCGAGCGGCATGGCCGCGTGCTGAAGGTCGTCAACAACGACCCGAAGACGCGCAACTCCCTCAGCGCCGATTTCTATGACGGCTTTCGCGAGGCGATGGAACAGGCCTCCGGCGATGCCGATGTCGGCGCCGTCGTCCTGACCGGCGCCGAGCGGTTCTTTTGCTCGGGCGGCAACATCAACTCGATCAAGGCGCGGCGCGAGTCCGACCTTCCGACCCGGCGCAAAGGCGTCGACAAGCTCCACGACATGATCCTGGCGATGCGGGCCTCGCCCAAGCCGATCATCGCGGCGGTCGATGGCGGTGCCGCCGGGGCAGGGGCCTCGATCATGGCCGCCTGCGACCTGATCGTGGGTGCGCGCGATGCCTATGCCTCGGTCGCCTATATCAAGATCGGCCTGACGCCTGACGGCGGGTCGACCGCGTTCATCGGCACCGCCGTTCCGCGCCAGTTGATGTCCGAGATGGTGTTCACCGGCGACCGGATCCCGCTCGAGCGGCTCTATCAGGTCGGGCTCGTGAACCGTCTGACCGAGCCGGATCAAGCCCTGGAAGAAGCGATGTCCTGGGCCGAGCAGATCGCGGGCATGCCCTCGCAGGCGCTGGCCAACGGCAAGAAACTGATCGACGCGGCGCGCCTGAACACGCTGAAACAGCAACTCGATGCCGAGGCCGACGGGATCGCCGAGGCCATCGGCGGGCGCGAGGCGGAAGAAGGGCTTTCGGCCTTTCTCGAGAAACGCAAACCGGACTGGTCGAAGACCCGGTGAGCACAGTGAGCCGGCTTTCAACACCGCCCTATGACGACATGTCGCCCGAGCAACAGAGGGTGCATGATCTGATCGTGTCCGGACCACGGGGGGAGCTGCGCGGCCCCTTCGCCGCCTGGCTGGTCAATCCGGATTTCGCGGAACGAGCCCAGACGCTGGGCGAGTATTGCCGCTTCAAGACCACGCTGTCGAAGGATCTGGCCGAGCTCGCGATCTGCGTGACCGGCGCGCACTACAAATCCGAGTTCGAGTGGTGGGCACATGCCGGCTTCGCGCGCGACGCGGGCGTCTCGGATGCCATTCTGGACGCGATCCGGACCGGTGCGGACCCTGACTTCACCGATCTGAAACAGCAGCCCGTCTACCGCACGGCAATCGCCCTGAACCGGCGTCACCGTCTCAGCGACGAGGAATTCGCCACCGCGAAGCAGCATCTGGGCGAGGACGGGCTGGTCGATGTCATCGGCCTCTGCGGCTACTACGCACTGGTCTCGCTGACGCTGAATACTTATCAAATGCCGACGCCCGACGGCTCCACCGCCTTTTCCTGACACACAGATGGGCCGCCGCCCATTCTTCGCCCGCGAGGACATCCATGCCCAAGACACGCCTGTTCGACCCGATCAAGCTGCGCGATCTCGAGATCCCGAACCGGATCACCGTGGCGCCGATGTGCCAGTACACCGCAAAGGACGGCCTGCCGGGGAACTGGCATCTCGTGCATCTCGGCCAGTTCGCGCTCGGTGGCCCGGGTCTTGTGTTTGTCGAGGCAACGGGGGTCGAGCCCGAGGGACGCATCACGCCGGGCTGCACCGGGCGCTGGTCCGATGCGCATGAAGAAGCCTTCAAGCCGATCATCCAGTTCTTCCGCGATTACGGTGCCGCGAAGATCGGGATGCAGCTGGCCCATGCCGGGCGCAAGGCGTCGACCGACGTGCCGTGGAACAAGGGCGTGCCCCTGAAGGACGACCGTGCCTGGCAGACCTATGGCCCCTCGGCGCTTCCTTACGCCGATGGCTGGCATACGCCCGAGGCGTTCGGCGACAACGCGCTCCAGCGCGTGCGCGATGCCTTCGTCTCGGCGGCCGAGCGCTGCGTGCGGCTGGACTTCGACGTGATCGAGCTGCACTCGGCGCATGGCTACCTGCTGCACCAGTTCCTCTCGCCGATCTCGAACCAGCGCGACGACCAGTATGGCGGTTCGCTTGAGAACCGGATGCGCTTCCCGCTCGAGATCTTCGATGCGGTCCGCGCCGTCTGGCCCGAAGGCAAGCCGCTGGGCGTGCGCTTCTCGGCCACCGATTGGGTCGAAGGATCCGGCTGGGACCTGCCCGAGGCGGTCGAGTACACCAAGCAGCTCGCCGCGCGTGGCTGCGACTTTGTCGATGTGTCGTCAGGCGGCAACTCGCCCCTGCAAGAGATCCAGGTTGGCCCTGGTTACCAGACCAAGTTCGCCGCCGCGGTCAAGGCCGAGGTGCCGGAGATGACGGTGATGACGGTCGGCAAGATCACCGAGCCGCTGCAGGCCGAGCATATCCTGCATTCAGGTCAGGCCGACATGGTCGCACTTGCGCGCGGCATCACGGTCAATCCGCACTGGGCTTGGCACGCCGCGATCACGCTGGGCGACGAGCGGGCGAACTTCCCGCAGCAATATGCGCGGTCGCATCCGAGCCTCAGCGGCCTTGCGATCCCAGGGAATCCGCCACCCGCCAAATAAGCCGCCCGCCAAATAAGCCGCCTGCGAAGCAAGCCGCACGCCAGGGGACCTCGCCACGAAGTAACCCGTCAGGCGGCCCGCGACAGACCGGTGCGAACGGACGCGTCGCGCTTGAAGTGCTCGATCGCGGGCAAACTCAGGGTCAGCACGATCAAGGCAATCTTCTGAGTCAGGGACAAAGAGTTACGACGTTTTCGGGCGTGCTTGTTCAGAGCACACCACCTTTCTGAATCGGTGAACAGGCCATGAGGAACACCCGTTTCGCGGCTCAACACAGATTGACAGCCGCGTGCGCCGCGCCACCTGTCTTGCGCACAGATCCAAGGTGCTGTCCATGAAACACAGTCTGATCCGTCTCTCTTTACTCGCGGCATTGGTGCTCCCTCTGTTACCCACCCCGGCTGTCCGGGCCGACGAAACCGTGAGCAGCCGCCTCGAAGCCTTGGCCGCGCCATCGACCGTCGCCATCATGCGCCACGCGCTCGCACCCGGGACGGGCGACCCCGGGGCATTCCGGCTGGGTGACTGCGCGACGCAGCGCAATCTCGATGCGCGGGGCCGGGCGCAGGCCCGCGCGATCGGCGCCGCCATCCGGGCCTCGGGCGTCCAAATCGACCGTGTTCTCACCAGCCAGTGGTGCCGGTGCCGCGAGACGGCCGCCCTGCTGGACGTCGGCCCGGTCCAGGACGCGCCGATGCTGAACTCGTTCTTCGAGGACCGCTCGACGGCTGACGACCAGACCGAGGCTCTCCGGGCGTTCCTCGCAGCACTTCCGCCCGACGAGACCATCATGCTGGTCACACACCAGGTCAACATCACGGCGCTGACAGGGCGCGGCGTCAGCTCGGGCGAGGTCTTCGTGATCCGCTCGGGCCCGGATGCGGGCACCGTGATGGACGAGATCCTGATCGATCCGTAGACTGCCGGGGCAAACGCCAGCCGGAGCCACTCATGATCTATCTGAACGCCGCCGGCCACGGCCTGCCGGACCCCGCCGTGCGGGCCCGCATGATCCGGCATCTGCAACGCGAGGACGAGATCGGCCCGATCCAGGCCGAGACCGAGGCAACGGACGAGATGGCATCCGTGCGCGCCAAGGCTGCCTGTCTGATCGACGCGCACGAGGACGAGATCGCGCTGCCCCCCTGGACAACCTCGGGCTGGAACGCCGCTGTCCTGTCGCTCCCGCTCGAGGGGCGGCGCGTGCTGGTGGCGCCGGGCGAATGGGCCTCGAACATCGCCCTGCTGCAACGGCGCGGTGCGCGCATCGAGACGATGCCGCTGGATCAGGCCGGACGGGTCAGTGTCGAGAAGCTCGCCCAAGTGATCGACGACGATCTTGCCGCGATCTGCGCGCCGCTTGTCTGTTCCCTGACCGGAGAGCGCTATCCCCTGCGAGAAATCGGCCAACTCGCCCGCCCGGAAAGCTGCGCCTTCGTGGTCGACGCGGCCCAGGCGCTGGGTCAGGTGCCGGTCTCGGTCCTGGACCTGAACGCCGACATCCTCGCGGCTCCGGTGCGCAAATGGCTGCGCGGACCGCGCGGGACCGGGATCCTCTATGTCCGGCGCCGCTGGCTCGACCGGATGACGCCGTCGCTGGTGGCCGACTATGGCGGTGCTATCTGGGACGGCCAGACGTTCAAGGATCGCCCGGACGCGCGCCGGTTCGAGGCGATGGGCAGCTTCGCGCCGCAACGGCTCGGGATGGGGGTCGCGCTCGACCTCTATCTTGCCGACCCGCAGGGCATCCAGACAGCGATCGCCGGGCGCGCCGATCACGTCCGCGCGGCGGCACAGAACGCGGGCATCGCGCTTGCCGGGTCCGAACCCCTGGGCAGCGGCATCGTCACACTGCGCCTGGCGCCCGACGTTCTCGGACCGGCCATGAAGCACCTGACAGACGCCGAGGTTGTCGTGAAAGCGCCGCAGCGCGACTGCGAGCCGATGCGCGACCCGGCAACGCATGACGGCGGCTTCCTGCGGATCTCGCCGCACGTCTACAACACGCCGGACCAGATCGACCGCGTCTTCGGGATTCTCGCCGCCGCCTGACCGCCTCACGTATGGTTGGGTTGAAGCCCGCGCCTTGCGCGCCACCTCCCCGGCCATGAAGCCTGCTGTCTCACTCCCGGTCTCACTCCCGGTCTCACTCCTGGCCGCCTATGCGCTGCCCGCCTTCGCGCTGGCAGCACTCTACCTGCCGCTCTACACCTATCTGACGCCGTTCTATGTCGGCCAACGCGGCGTCGATCTGGCGGCACTCGGGATCGTGCTGATCGCCATCCGGCTGTTCGACGCCGTCAGCGACCCGGCGATGGGCTGGCTCAGCGACCGCACACCGGCGCGCTGGGGGCGCCGCAGAACCTGGCTGATCCTCTCGGTCCCGGTGATCTGCTTCGCCGCCTGGCAGCTTTTTGTCCCGCCCGAAGGCGCGGGGCTTGCGCACGCCGCCCTCTGGCTGACCGTCGTGACGCTCGGCTGGACCATGGCACAGACCCCCTATGCCGCCTGGGGGGCCGAGATCGCGCCGGACTACGACAGCCGCAGCCGCGTCACCGGCTGGCGCGAGACTGTGGTGCTGATCGGCACGGTGGCCGTGACGATTGTCTATGTCGGTGCGAGTGATGGCGGAGACACCGACGACCCGGCCGCGGGCCTCACCGCCGTTGCCTGGATGATCGCCATTGCCCTGCCGCTTGGCGTGCTCGCCACCGTGATCCGCGTCCCGGACAGGCTTCCGGCGAAGGCGCCACGCCGGCTCAGCATCGCCGAGGGGCTGGCGACAATGCGGGCCAACCGCCCGTTCCTCTGGCTGCTCGGCGCGTGGATCCTGAATGGTCTCGCGAACGGTCTGCCCGTGACGCTGTTCGTGTTCTACACCCAGGATCGCCTGGGCATGGATACCGAAACCTTCGGCATCATGTTCATCCTGTACTTCGCGTCCGCTGTGCTTGGCATTCCGTTCTGGCTGTGGATGGCCAAACGACTGTCCAAACACCGCGCCTGGTGCATCGCCATGCTCTGGGCCTGTGCTGTGTTCGCCTGCGTGCTGTTCCTTCAGGAAGGCGACATCGTGGCCTTTGGCGTGGTCTCGGTCCTGACAGGGCTCGCCTTCGGCGCGGACCTCGCACTGCCACCGGCCATTCAGGCCGATGTCGTCGACCTCGACACACGCCAGACCGGGGCTGCGCGCGCGGGCGCGTTCTTCGCCGTCTGGCAGGTGGCGACCAAGGCCTCGCTGGCCATCGCCTCCGGCACCGCGCTGATCGCGCTCGACATCGCGGGGTTCGTGACCGGAACACCCAACGACCCCGCCGCGCTCTGGACCCTGACACTGCTCTATGCCGGTGCCCCCATCGTGCTGAAACTGGCCGCCATCGCACTGATGTGGCGCTTCCCGCTCGACCGGACCTACCTGACCCCGCCAGAGGCACGGGTGGCATGACCGCAGGACCCGGCGCCGGACAGCCGATCCAGCCCCGGCACGCAGCGCAAAGCCCGCCAAAACACCCGGATTCGCCATGATGACGCAGGGTCCATCTTGTTCCCGCCGCCGGTTCGTCTAGGTTGCTCCTAGACACGACGCGGAACACGCGCACGGGAGGGTACGATGGGCGAGCATTTCAGCTTCGGAACGCTGGCGGACAAGACCTTGGTCGAGGAGGTCCCCTTTGAAGACCGCCTAACCTACCAGACGATCTACCAGGCGCTCTCGGCGACCGCGGCCCGCGTGCCGCAGCGCCCGGCGATCAGCTTCCAGATCAAATCCGGCCCCAAGGATCCGGCCGAGACGCTGAACTGGGCCGACCTCCACAAGAAGGTGACGCAGGCCGCCAACCTGTTCCGCAGACTGGGCGTCGGGCCGGAAGACACGATCGCCTACATGCTGCCCAACTGCAACGAGGCCGCGATCTCGCTGGCCGGCGGCGCCACCGCGGGCATCGTCAATCCGATCAACCCGCTGCTCGAGCCGGAACAGATCGGCCACATCCTGGCCGAAACCGGCGCGAAGGTGCTGGTGACACTGGCCTCGATGCCGAAGACCGATGTCGCGCAGAAAGCCCACCGCGCGGCCGCGCTGGCGCCGTCCGTGAAGACAGTGCTCGAGGTTGATCTCAAACGCTATCTGTCGCCGCCGCTGTCCTGGCTGGTGCCGTTGCTCCGGCCAAAGCTCAGTCATGCGCCGTCGGTGAAGGTTCTGAACTTCAACGACGCGATGGCGGCCGAGGACGGAACGAAACTGTCCTTCGAGGAAGAGGGCGGGGCCGAGAAGATCTCGGCCTATTTCCACACCGGCGGCACCACGGGCATGCCCAAGATCGCCCAGCACAAGCAGCGCGGGATGCTCTACAATGGCCTGGGGCCGTGCCTGTCGCTGATCGACGAGAACTCGGTCATGCTCTGCCCGCTGCCGATGTTCCACGTCATGGCCGCCTATCCGATGTTCATGGCCTGCCTGTTCTCCGGCGCGCACATCGTGATGCCGACCCCGCAAGGCTATCGTGGCGATGGCGTGATGGACAACTTCTGGAAGCTCTGCGAGCGCTGGAAGGTCACGTTCATGGTCACCGTGCCGACCGCGGCCTCGGCGCTGATGCAGCGCCCGGTGAACGCCGACATGTCGACCGTGCAATACGCGTTCTGCGGCTCGGCGCCCTTGCCGGTCGAGCTTTTCAAGCAGTTCGAACAGGCGACCGGCGTGATGATCCTGGAAGGCTACGGCATGACCGAGGCGACCTGCGTCGTCTCGGTCAACCCGCCGCACGGCGAAAAGAAGATCGGCTCGGTCGGCCTGCCGTTCCCCTACACCGACGTCAAGATCCTGCATTGCGACGAGAACGGCGGGATCACCAAGGAATGCGGCACCGACGAGATCGGCGAGATCTGCGTGCTGAACCCCGGCGTCATGCCGGGCTACCGCGAGGCTGACCGCAATGTCGGCCTGTTCGCGGGCAACGAGCGTTACCTCAGGACAGGCGACCTCGGCCGGATCGATCCCGACGGCTATCTCTGGATCACCGGACGGGCCAAGTTGCTGATCATCCGGGGCGTGCACAACATCGACCCCGCCGTGATCGAGGAGGCCCTGGCCGTGCACCCGGACGTCGCCTTTGTCGGTGCCATCGGCCAGCCCGATGCCCATGCGGGCGAGATCCCCTGCGCCTATGTCGAGCTGATCGACGGCGCGTCGACCACGAACGAGGCACTGACCGCGTATGCCGCCGAACACATCTCGGAACGCGCGGCGGTTCCGAAGCATGTCGAGGTGCTGGACGAGCTGCCCAAGACCGCCGTTGGCAAGGTCTTCAAACCGGATCTGCGCAAGGCCGCGATCCGCCGCGTCTATGGTGCCGCACTGAAGGAGGCCGGCATCGATTCCGAGATCGAGGTGCAGGAGGACAAGACCCGCGGTCTGGTCGCCACCGTCGTGCCGAAGACACCCGGCGCCGACGAGGCCGCGATCGGCAAGGTTCTGGGCACCTTCCCGCGTCCCTGGCAGATGGGTCTGAAAGACGGCTGACGCCATGCGAATCGTGCCGGGTGCGCGGGCAGGCGATACACCGATCCGGGTGCCTGCGTAGGGCGGGTACCACCCGCCGCTTTCTCCATCACACCGCACCGACCCCGACGCCCATGTCGGGCCGGTAATCACCGAATGCCAAACACGCGCCTCCGAGTCTTATATAAGACTTGCCTCCGGCAGATGCTCCCGGCGCCGTTCTGCGCCCGTCTGCCCCAAATCACGCGCGCCGGTCGGCTTTGATCCGACCGCGTTTGCCTCGAGATTTCGCCGCACATATCCGGTTAACGGATAATTACGGGAAGAAAGTCACGGGAGAAATCATCCGGTTTGTTCACCGTCCGTCGGCACCTGCGCGCCGCCTGCTCTGACACGCGCAAGAAAAAAGGGGCGGCCCGAAAGCCGCCCCCTGAGGTCCTTGTTATCAGGCTTCTCTTAGGGACCTTTACTGCCCGAGGTTTCGCCTGCGGCCTGATCTCTGCTTCGAGGTTGCCCCGCCGTCATTGCGGCGGAGCCGTCCCTCGTCGTTCGATTGATCTAAGTTCGTCCTGCAAGCGCAGCCACGATCCCGACTACGGATACGGTAGTGTTTAAATTCGTCCAAAAATCGGATCCCTTGACCTGTTCGGGCAGTTCACGCCGCTCCTTGACGAAGTCTCCGTCAATGCGATCAAAGGTGAACCTTCCAACATTGATCTTCGAGTCAGTTCCAACGTCAAAGGCCGTACCGTGAACATGACCGATGTTCGCTTGTTTTATGTTCAAGGTTGTGCCGCTTCGAAGTTCAAAGAGGTTGACGCAGTGGGTTCCCTCAATCGTCCCGAAATTCAGTTCTGACATCACTTTCCCCTCAGCTGCACCCGCTCGTGGCGCCGCAGGTGTCGCACTTCATGCAGGTGCCGTTCCGGACCAGCGTGAAGTTCCCACACTCGCCGCAGGCATCGCCCTCGTAGCCCTTCATCCGGGCCTCGGCCCGGCGTTCGGCAGCGACGGCACCGGCAGCCGCCACCTGGGCCGTGACGGCCGGGGCGACAGAGGGGGCGACGGCGGGTGCGGCCGCTGCTGCCATTGCGGGTTGAGCGCCCGCGACCATCTGCGGCTGGGCCTGCGTCTGACCGCCGTGGACGACGGTGAACTCCTTGAATTCCTTGGGCGCGCGGCCCCGGTTGTAGCCCGTGGACGCAAGCTTCTTGACGAGGGCGAAGGCGTCGTTGCTGACCTCTTCGCGGGGTTCGCTGACGTTCACGTCGCCCTCGGCGATGCCGCCGCCGATCTCGTCGAAACGTGGACCTTCCGGCTCGACATGGGCCAGATCCGTCCGGTCCAGATAGCTGACCGCCAACTCACGAAAGATGTAGTCGAGCACCGATGTGGCGTTCTTGATGTTGTCGTTGCCGGTCACGATGCCCGCCGGTTCGAACCGCGTGAACGTAAATGCCTCGACAAACTTCTCCAGCGGCACACCGAATTGCAGGCCCATCGACACGGCGATCGCGAAGTTGTTCATCATCGCCCGGAAAGCGGCACCTTCCTTGTGCATGTCGATAAAGATTTCGCCCAGCGCGCCGTCGTTGAACTCGCCCGTGTGCAGGTACACCTTGTGTCCGCCGACAACGGCTTTCTGGGTGTAGCCGCGGCGGCGATCGGGCAGCTTTTCGCGCTGGCCCCGCACCTCCTTGATAATGATCTTCTCGACGATCCGCTCGGCCACGATGGTGGCCGCCGCCGCCGGGGGCGCCTCGGCCAGGTTTTCGGCATCGTCGTCGTCGGTCTCGTCGATCAGCGCGGCCGACAACGGCTGGCTGAGCTTCGAGCCGTCGCGGTACAGAGCGTTCGCCTTGATGCCCATGCGCCAGGACCGCAGGTAAGCCTCGGAGCAATCCTCGATCGTGGCCTCGTTCGGCATGTTGATGGTCTTCGAGATCGCGCCCGAAATGAACGGCTGCGCCGCGGCCATCATGTCGATGTGGCTGTTGACCGAGAGATAGCGCTTGCCGAGCTTGCCGCACGGGTTGGCGCAATCGAAGACAGGCAGGTGTTCGTCCTTCAGGCCCGGCGCGCCTTCCAGCGTCATCGTCCCGCAAACATGGGTGTTGGCGGCCTCGATCTCGGCGCTTGAGAAGCCGATGGTCAAGAGCAGATCGAAGCCCGGCACCGCCATCTGGTCCTCGGTCAGGCCCAGCGTCTGGGTGCAGAAGTCGAGCCCCAGCGTCCACTGGTTGAACACGAAGCGGATGTCAAAAGCGCTGCCGAGCGCGGCCTCGATCGCCTTGAACTCGTCCGGGCCAAAGCCCAGCAGTTTTAGTTTGTCTTCGGTGACACCGGGGGCTCCGGCCAATGTGCCGTGGCCCACCGCGTAGTCGATGATGCCCTGTGCGGTATCGTCGTCGTAGCCCAGCGTCGCCAGCGCGGCAGGCACCGCACGGTTGATGATCTTGAAGTAGCCGCCGCCTGCCAGCTTCTTGAACTTGACCAGGGCGAAGTCCGGCTCGATCCCCGTCGTGTCGCAATCCATCACCAGACCGATCGTGCCGGTCGGTGCAATGACCGAGGCCTGCGCGTTGCGGTAGCCGTGCTTCTCGCCCAGTTCGAGTGCCGCGTCCCAGGCCTTGCGAGCGTGCTCGACCATCCGCTGGTCCGGGCAGTTTCCGGCATCCAGCGTGACCGGGTTCGTGGCCAGCGCCTCGTAACCTTTGGTCTCGGAATGTGCCGCCCGGCGGTGGTTGCGCATCACCCGCAGCATGTGCTCGCGGTTCGGCGCGTATCCCGGGAAGGCACCCAGTTCCGAGGCCATCTCGGCCGAGGTCGCATAGCTCACGCCCGTCAGGATCGCGGTCAGCGCGCCACAGATCGCGCGGCCCTCGACCGAGTCATAGGAATGGCCTTGCGTCATCAGCAGGCCGCCAATGTTGGCATAGCCCAGCCCAAGCGTGCGGTAACGGTAGCTGCGCTCGGCGATTTCCTTCGACGGGAACTGTGCCATCAGAACCGACACTTCCAGCGTGACGGTCCACAGCCGTGTCGCGTGCTCGTAGCCTTCGATGTCGAAGACGCCGTCATGCAGGAACTGCAACAGGTGCAGCGACGCCAGGTTGCAGGCCGTGTCGTCCAGGAACATGTACTCGGAACACGGGTTCGAGGCGCGGATCTGACCGCTTTCCGGGCAGGTGTGCCAATCATTGATCGTGTCGTGGTACTGCATACCCGGATCGGCGCAGGCCCAGGCGGCGTGGCCGATCTGCTCCCACAGGTCGCGGGCCTTCACGGTCTTGGCGATCTTGCCGTCGGTGCGGCGGATCAGTTCCCAGTCGGCATCCTCCTGCACGGCCTTCAGGAAGGCATCGGGCACACGCACCGAGTTGTTCGAGTTCTGGCCCGAAACCGTCAGGTAGGCCTCGCTGTCCCAGTCGGTGTCCAGCACCGGAAACTCGATCGACGCAAAGCCCTGTGCCGCGTATTGCAGAACGCGGCTGACATAGGTCTCGGGGATCATCGCCTTGCGGGCGTCCTTGATCGCGGCCTTGAGCTGCGCGTTCTTCTTCGGGTCCGTGGCGTCCGCCTCCAGCCCGTCCCAGCCGCTGATCGCCGCGAAGATCGCGTTCAGCTTCGCCTCGTGCGCCTTCGAGCCCGCGACCAGGGCGGCAACCTTCTGCTCCTCGCGGACCTTCCAGTTGATGAAGGTCTCGATATCCGGGTGATCCATGTCGCAGATCACCATCTTGGCGGCACGGCGCGTTGTCCCTCCGGACTTGATGGCGCCGGCGGCGCGATCCCCGATCTTCAGGAACGACATTAGGCCTGAGGATCGGCCGCCGCCGCCTAACGACTCGTTCTCGGCACGCAGGGAGGAGAAGTTCGTGCCGGTGCCCGAGCCGTATTTGAACAGCCGTGCTTCACGGGTCCAGAGATCCATGATGCCGCCTTCGTTCACCAGATCGTCGGCGACCGACTGGATGAAGCAGGCGTGCGGCTGTGGGTGTTCGTAGGCTGTCTTGGACTTGGTCAGCTTGCCGGTCTTGTAGTCGACATAGAAGTGGCCCTGGCTGGGGCCATCGATCCCGTAGGCCCAGTGCAGACCGGTGTTGAACCACTGGGGGGAATTCGGCGCGGACATCTGGCGGGCCAGCATGAAGCGCATTTCGTCGAAATAGGCCTGGGCGTCGGCTTCGGTGCTGAAGTATCCACCCTTCCAGCCCCAGTAGGCCCAGGTGCCGGCGAGCCGGTCGAAAACCTGTTGGGCCGAGGTCTCGCCGCCGATGCGGTCATCCTCGGGCAAATCGCCCAGCGCCTTCTCATCGGGCACCGAGCGCCACAGGAACTCGGGCACGCCCTTTTCCTTGACCTTCTTCAGGCGGGCAGGGACCCCGGCCTTGCGGAAGTACTTCTGCGCGAGCACGTCCGAGGCGACCTGCGACCAGGCCTGCGGGACGTCGAAATCCTTGAGCAAGAAGATCACCGACCCGTCCGGGTTCTTGATCTCGGACGTCGCCTTGCGGAACGGAATCTCTGTGTACGGAGACTTGCCGGCCTTGGTAAATTTGCGGTCGATCTTCATTCGTCGTGTCCCTATTCGGCCGGTTTTCACCGGCGACTCCCTCTCCCCGCGGTGGACTTTCGTCCGCCGTTCCAGCCGCCACTGGCGACCGGAGGGTCTTTCATGTCTGTGTTCTCGATCCGGAAGCCGGATCCCCCTAGATGCTGCCGGAGACACTATATCTTGTGCGTTCCATCCGAAGCAGGACCAACATTATGACAGTTTGGATTCCGGTCAACGGTTTTTTGACTCGATATCGCTACATTTTGTGGTTGACGGGTCCATCAATTCTAGCAGTGGTAGAACGAACAGGGAACAGAAAGTTTTCCACACCGCTATGTGGATGAATTGAACGGTCGACAGCGAAAGAAATACCGGATCTCGTGAACCGAGCGTCCGGTTATCCGCCCAAGCGCTCCGCCAGGGTGCGGCCAATATCGTTCGAGGGTCCCGCACCTTCGTTCATTTGGGCCTGATCACACCCGGCCCCGCGCAGCACAACCGAGAGCGCGATGGCCGAATCAAAGTACTGCCCGCCCCCGACCTGATCCGGTGCGTTCGGATCGAACAACCCGGCTGACAGGCTGCGCAGATAGTCACGGCCGCGCTTCATCAAGGGCTCGTCGGGCAGACCACCCAGCAGGGGCGCGCGGTTGTGGAAGAAGCCCGCAGGCGTGCCGTTGAACAGGGGCACTTCGCGCTCCAGCAGCGAGACACGCTCCTCGGCCACGCGCATCCGGACGCGCAGCAGCCGGATCCGGTCGTTCAGCCAGGCGGTCGTGTAGTCCGCACCCAGGGCCGCACGCTTGCGGCCAGTCGGGTCATTCGCGGCACCGCACCAGTTCTGCACCTGCAATATCTCGTGCACGGCGATCACTTCGGTGGAGCGTACGGCACCGGCCAAGTCGTCCGACACGATGCCCAGCCACGGATCGCCCATGCGCGGATGCGATTCGATGCGTGGGTCGTCGAAGTAGAGGTACAGCAGGTCCCGCTCGACATCCGCGACGATCCGGGGCTCCGGCTCGTGGAGCAGCGGCTTGGGGCGCGGCTCTGGATCGGCGAGCGCGGCGAGCGTGAAGGGATTGGCGCTGAATGCTCGCTGATTGCCCAGGTCGGTCCCCAGTCGAGGCAGGTCGATGGGCGGCTCCGACGGGCCTCGGGGCTGTCCGTCGATCACCGGCAGTGCCGTCATCCCGAAGCTGACTTCCCGCGCAAATGCGAGGTCCGCGCGCTGTAGGCCCGGTGTCGCGGCGATCACGTTATCTCCCAGGGCCGCAAGCCGGATCGGATCGGAATCCTCGGGTCCGCCCGTGCTCCGAGGCGCGGGAAGGGCCTGCCCCAGCAGGTCGCTCTGGTCGCGCATCCAGACATCTTCACCCGCTCTCAGCGAGGCGACCAGGATCAGGCCAGGGCTTCGGCTTTCCGAAATGTGGTCTGGTGCTTTGGTGTTGCGCGCGCGGTTTGACGCGGATGCGACGCTCCAATCGGGCCGGTCTCGCGGTTCCAGGAACTTTTGCGTGCCTTTCAGAATTGGGATCGTCTCTGCCAGCATCGTCAGGCCGGACGGGCCGGTCGGCTGCGTGTCGTCGGGCTCCGACGCAGGTGTCGTCGTGCTGACGAATCGCATGGCACGAACCGCGCTCGGGTCGGCACCCAGGATCGCAGCGCGCGCCGCATCTGATGCCAGAGTGCTGGATGGCGTCTCCTCGATCCAAGCCTCGTCTGATGCGAGGAGCGCAGAATAAAGGTTCAGCGCAGGGCTCAGGCGTTCGGCCGGGCGAACAGGTTCCGTCCGCGCGAGGACCGGGTCGCCCGGAAGAATTCCCGGCAGCCCGGGACGGGTCGCAAGCACTCCCGAGGAGGGCGCGCGCTCATCCTGGATCAGGGCGATTGGCGCGTCCGACATGGTCGCTGCAGAAGCGGCGACGAAGCCGCCGGGTGCCGCCGGGTCCAGAGTTGTCGCGATATCCGTCGATGCGAGCACCTCTGGCCCTGTCGAACGCGGATCCGCAGACGCGCTGCGACCGTCTACGTCAGCCCGTGCCCCGGCGTCTTCCGGTGGCGACAGGGGGGCGGCAGGAATTTGCGTCGCCGCACCAGCCAGTGAGACGTCGGCGCGTTCAACCTCGGACGGTCTGGCCCGGAGTGCTTCGGAAAGAGTGGGCGCGATGGGTGGCCCCAATGCCAAATCCACCGCCTGCACTGCCGCGCTCAGCGATCGGGACGGCCGCGGCGCGGTAGCCTCTTGGGGTTGGTCCAACTCATCTCCCGAGGCCATTACCGGGTTGGCCCGCCCCCAGGCCCGGATCGTGCTCCCAGGCGGGACGACGGTATCCTCGACTGACGCCAGAACGCTGACAGGCGCGTTGAGGTCGGGAGCCGGTTTCGCCTCGACCGGCCCAACGGCAACGCCTGCCAGGACGACGGACTGTGGCTCGGGCGTGGCTTGCGGTGTCTGCAAAAGCGGTGTCTCGGACCAGTCGAACAATCCCGCAATCTGGCTTGCCGATGCGTCGAACTCCAGATCGCTGGGGTCCTGCGGCTGATAAAACAGAGCGATGGCAGAGATGCCGATCCAGCTCGCGGCGACCATGCGCACGCTTCGGCGCGGCCATACCCCGGCCTCCGGCGCGTAGAGATAGTAGATCAGGGCACCAAACGCGGCGCAGCCGACGGCCATGGCGATCAGGGTGGTTGTCGATGCGCTTTGGCCAAAGAAGCTCAGGATGGGAAGAAGCGCGAAGCACGCGAGCACATAAAGCGCCAGGGCGAGCACGGGCTTTCCCCAGTTTGTCACGAAGGTCGAGACGCGGTCTGGCTCGGGGCTCTTGCTGCGTTGCACCGGCGCAATCGCGTCAGCGAGGACACCGGAGGTCCACTTTTCCTTCTCGCCCGCGATCAGCGCCTTGTGATCCGTGCGGTTCTGCTCTT
>JBHJIZ010000049.1:0-5461 GCA_050043005.1 Paracoccaceae bacterium | reverse complement strand
CGCGCCGGACCGACAGCGGTATCGAGGAACTGGCAGCCCGTGCGGTCCGCCGCGTCACTGGCCGCGTTTGGGGAAAACGCCCGGTGGTGACGGTGATCGTATCTCGTTTGGAGGAGTGAACGCAGCGGTTCGAGATCTCTGAAAAATCATAGAACATGTCAGAATGGCATCTTGATTGATCAAGATCTGTCCCCATTTTAGACATATTAGATTTTTCATGAGGAAATTATTATGGAAACCGCTGTCAAAAGCATATTTGACTTTGCGCCCAAGGACGTTCTCAGACTTCTGATCGGCGGCGCCATTCTCGGCATGATCCTGCTCGTTTTTCTGCACGTCGTTGACGTACGTTTTTCACCGCCAGACTGGTGTCGCAATGTGCTGGGCATCGCGCTGACGGGCCTGCTGGGCTTGCTGCTCTGCATGGACATCAAGTGTCTGCGCAAGCGCTCGCTAAGTGTCGTCGTCGCGTCGATGATCATATTCACGGTCGGATTGGCGACCGGCGACATGGTTGCTCGCACTGTCGATTTCGTAAAGGCGCCAGCCATTCCCGAACGCCCGGCCTGAAGACATTCAAACCAATCTGATTAGGAGAAACACTATGTTGAAGACCATGTTTATTGCCGCCGCAATCACCGTAAGCGCGATGTCAGCACAGACCGCGCATGCCGATGATTGCCTGAAGCACGCGCAGCTCCACGAAGAGTTCAAACCGCGGTTCGACTACGAACTTGAACGTACCCAGCGTCTCCTGAAGAACTCGGATGCGTTTGCTCTGCAGTACTTCCGGGAACGGTTTGAGAACCTGTCGACCTTGCAGGCGAGCTGTGCCGTCATATGGGAAAAACACGTTGCCTTGATTGATGATTTGGCTCTAGCGAACGAGAGCATTGGCCGACGGGCATCGCGCGGATTGCTGCTTCGCAAGTTTTGACGTCAAGCGGTTCAAGAGTGGGCGGTGTGCTGAAGCGCGCCGCCCATTGCCGTTCAAGCCGCGTCAGCGGCTTCCTCAGGGATATTGGGGGCTTGGGCTAGCGCTCCATCTGCCGCTTCTGCAGAAGGGTCCAGTTTCTCCACAGTCTTCTTGGGTCGGATCTCACGCAGAAGAAACGCTGGCACGTGGTCGCCCATGCCGACCTCCGGAGCGCCATGACCATCCCTGCGTCCACCGCGCCGACGATTGTCACTGCGGGGACTTTCCTGCCGCGGTTCATCATCTTGTGCATGACGTGAGGACCGTGGTTCGCGGCGTGAAGAAGACTTCTCAGAAGTCTTTTGTGTGTTTTCTTCACTCTTGCGTGGGCGACGATCGTCATCCTTGACGAGGACGCCCTCGGGCAGGTCCACCTTCGGGATGTCGTGTTTGATCAGCTCTTGTATGAAGCCGACATATTTTTCGTCCGAGGGCAGTGCAATTGTAAAGGCCTTGCCTTCGCGCCCGGCGCGTCCCGTACGGCCGATCCGATGGACGTAATCCTCGGAATGTGTCGGAACGTCGTAGTTGAACACGTGGCTGACCGAGGGAATGTCCAGCCCCCGCGCCGCAACGTCGGACGCAACCAAAATACGGATCTTGTTGTCACGAAAGGCATTTAGCGTGGCCATACGAACCGATTGCTCGAGGTCGCCGTGCAAAGCGCCCGAGGAGTAGCCGTGCTTCTCCAATGATTTGAAAACGATGCCGACATCGCGCTTGCGGTTACAGAAGATGATGGCGTTGGTCAGCTTTTCGCCTTCGCCGTCGATCAGTGCCCGCAAGCAGTTGCGCTTTTCCTTGTCGGCCGTGTCCTTGCGCGTTGGTCGGAAGCTGCAAAGCGCCTGGGTCACAGTTTCGGCTGTGGTTGCCTGACGCGCGACTTCGACCCGAACCGGATTTGACAGAAAAGTATCGGTCAGACGCGTGATCTCCGGCGGCATAGTGGCCGAGAAGAACAGCGTCTGGCGCGTGAAGGGTGTGAGATTAAAGATGCGCTCGATGTCGGGAATGAAGCCCATGTCGAGCATACGGTCGGCTTCGTCGACCACCATGACCTGAATGCCTGTGAGCATCAGCTTGCCGCGCTCGAAGTGATCCAGCAAACGTCCCGGTGTGGCGATCAGGACGTCCACACCGCGGTCGATGAGCTTGTCCTGGTTCGCGAAGTTCACACCGCCGATCAGAAGTGCCATCGAGAGCTTGTGGTACTTTCCATAAGTCTCGAAGTTCTCGGACACCTGTGCGGCCAGTTCACGTGTCGGGCAGAGGATCAAGCTGCGCGGCATCCGCGCCCGTGCCCGGCCCTTGGCCAGTGCGGTGATCATCGGAAGTGTGAATGACGCAGTCTTGCCCGTGCCAGTCTGCGCGATGCCGAGGACGTCACGTCCCTCGAGCGCGTGGGGAATAGCCTCTGCCTGGATTGGCGTCGGCGTCGTATATCCGGCCTCATCAACGGCCTTAAGAACCCTGGGATCAAGGTTCAGTTCAGAGAACTGCATGCGGTGCCTTTCGCGTCATTGCGGCTGTGTGTGGCCGCAAGTTCGCGCGGCCGCGGCGCCCGTATCGGCGCCTGCTTCGTGCAGGGCATATATCGGTGATACATTGCAAAAAGTCAAACCGGGTAGGTCTGGACGTTGGCATCTTATATATTTCGAATATTATAGAAATAAGGAATTTGGAGTCGAATCATGACCGAAATGGTTTTGCGGCGCTGGGCGTCGATTGTTTCCACACTGCGCGGCGCGGATGCCGTCTGGTTGATTGTGCTGATGATCCCGTTGATCGTCCTGGCTTTCGACTCAAAGGCAGAGGATGTTCTCGGGACAGCGATCGAGGCTTTCGCGGGAACACTTCCCTACATGGCCATCGCCATCGGTCTTATTGCCATGCTCAAGGCAACGGGCGCCGAGGGCGTCGTCAGTAAGGCGTTTCAGGGGCGCGAAACGCAAATGATCCTGTTCGCAGCGCTGATCGGCGGACTGGCGCCATTCTGTTCGTGCGAAGTCATACCCTTCGTCGCCGCGTTGCTCGCGGCTGGAACGCCTTTGTCGGCTGTGATGGCATTCTGGCTGGCGTCGCCGCTGATGGACCCTCCGGCCTTCGCGATCACGACAGGTGCATTGGGCCTTGAGTTCGCGATCGGCAAGACCGTGGCGGCTGTCGGCGTTGGCCTGATGGGTGGTTTCATAACGATGGCGTTGTTGCGCGCGGGGTTCTTCCCGGATCCACTGAAACAGGCCAAGGCGGGCGGCTGTTGCGGCTGCGGTCCGAACCCGCTGAACGGCAAGCCGGTATGGCGGTTCTGGGAGCATCCCGCCCGGCGTGACACCTTCCGTGACGCTGCCCTTGAAAACGCGCTGTTCCTGGGAAAGTGGCTGGCTCTGGCTTACTTGTTGGAAGGCCTTCTGATCCACCATGTCCCGGCAGAACAGGTTGGGGCAGTCGTCGGTGGCGAAGGGCTCTGGCCCATCGTGTTGGGCGCGTTGGTTGGAGCACCGGCTTACCTGAACGGCTATGCGGCGCCTGCTCTGGTTGCCGGCTTGATGGAGCAGGGCATGAGCGACGGCGCTGCGATGTCGTTCCTGGTCGCAGGCGCTGTGAGTTGCATCCCTGCTATGGCGGCTGTGTTTGCTCTGGTCAAACGGCCGGTCTTCCTCCTGTACGTTGCGTTCGGAATTGGAGGCGCGATCCTATCGGGTGTCATCTTTGCTGCCATTGTCTGAATACAACCGATCATCTTCTTACGACGGCGTGTGTTGTGGACGTGCGCGCTGTAGCAATACTTACACCGACGCCAAGGATCAGGTGCTACACTCTCCTCCACGGAAAGAAATTTCAGGAGGAAACCATGGCAGGTCCTATTCCAAAAAGCTGGATGCCCAACGCAAGCATGCGGCGGATCCACATTCACTGGACCGCTGGCGGGCATAAGGCAAACAGCACCGATAAGAAGGCCTATCACGTCCTGGTTGAGGGTGACGGCAAACTCGTGCGCGGTAAGTTCACAATCGCTGACAATGAACGGCCGGTACGCGGAAAGTACGCAGCTCACACGGCAAAGGCGAACACCGGCGCGATTGGGATTTCGCTCTGCTGCATGGCCGGAGCACGCGAGCGGCCGTTCGATCCGGGCAATCACCCGATGACAGAAGACCAATGGGAAACGGCGTTGAAAGCGATCGCACAACTCGCCGAGCGCTACAACATCATGATCACGCCAGAGACGATCCTGACCCACGCCGAGGTCGAGCCCAATCTCCACATTAAGCAAAAGAACAAATGGGACATCACGCGTCTCGCGTTTGATGACGATGTGCAGGGGCACAAGGAGGTCGGCGATCTGATGCGCAGCCGCGTTGCCGCGATTCTGGATGAAACCGATGACGATCCGGAAGAAATCCCGGAGGAAATGAAGCTGCCGAGATACCGCGTCGTCGATGTCGCGCCGTCGCGTCTGAATTTTCGTGACGGCCCAAGCGGAACGAAAAAGGGGTCGCTGCCAGAACGCTCGGTGGTTGAGCGGATCGCGGTGGTTGGGAATTGGTGGCAGGTGCGGACCCGAGCGGGCTTTGTCGGTTGGGTGTTCTCGAAGTTCCTGACGCCGGTCTGAGGCCCGATGGGTCACTCCGATCTGCGTTTGATCACACTGTATCGCGGCTCGACCAGAGATGCCCTATAGAACGTCAAGGTGGTCCCGGGCCAACCCTGGGACACCACGTTACGCACGTACGCTCGATGCGAATTAGACGTGCGTTTCTTTCGTGGTCGACAGAGCAACCTCGGGCCAATCGCGTTCGGCCCGATCGATGTCCCATTGCAATCGGGTCATGTAGACCGGGTCGCCATCATGGTCGACCGCCATCTGACCCTTGTTCCTGTTGATGAAATCGTCGAGCTTATCCTTCGGACCGGAAATCCAGCGTGCGCTGATGTACTGGGTGGACTCGAAGCGGACCGGCAAGCCGTATTCCAGTTCGATCCGGCTGGCGAGCACCTCGAACTGAAGTTGGCCGACAACACCGACAATCCAGCCTGCGCCGATGTTCGGTTTGAAGAGTTTCGCGGCCCCTTCCTCGGCGAACTGGGTCAAGGCCTTGTCGAGATGCTTCGCTTTCAACGGGTCTGCGGCACGGACGTTTTGCAGTAGCTCCGGTGCGAACGATGGAATGCCTGTGAAGCGCAGCGCCTCGCCCTCGGTTAGTGCGTCGCCGATCCGGAGCTGGCCGTGGTTCGGGATGCCGATGATGTCACCGGCCCAGGCGTCCTCGGCGGTTTCGCGTTCGGCGGCAAGGAACAGCACGGGGTTCGAGATCGCCATTGGCTTTTTCGACCGAACGTGATGCAGTTTCATGCCGCGCGAGAAGTGCCCGGAACAGAGCCGGACGAAGGCCACGCGGTCGCGGAGCTTCGGGTACATGTTCGCCAGAACTATGAACACAAAGCCCGAAACCATCATCACATCGGCCGAGAAAAGTCGAGCTC
>JBHJIZ010000048.1:0-19549 GCA_050043005.1 Paracoccaceae bacterium | reverse complement strand
GACCTCGACCCGCTGCGTCCACCCCTCCAACCGATACACGACCACCGCCCCCCCCGGGCGTTTCCCCCAACCCCGCCCTGTGCCGCGGCGGACCGCCCGGGCGGCCAGTTCCTCGATACCGCTGTCGGTCCGGCGCGTCTTCCGCGGCGCGCCCTCGATTTCGTCGTCAATCTCCTCGGCGATCATGTCGTGCAGCGGCATATGAAAGCCTTCTCCGTCCTTCGGTGCGCCGAGACAACGTACCTGTGGATCGGCAAGCAAGTCGCCATCTTCATCAATCACCAGAGCGGCGATCACCTGACCCTGCCGCGCCAGCTTCAGGCGCTCCCTTATCACGCCGTCCAGCGCACCGATTTTAGCATGGCCATCGATGTAAACTCGGCCGGGCTCGACACAATCGACTGGGCCTGGAGCGTTTCCGTCCAGACGCACCATCGTGCCGTTCGGCGCGACCAGTCCATGTGCGGCACCCCATTGACCGGAGAGATCGGCATGCTCGACCAGATGCCGGTGTTCGCCATGCAAGGGCACCGCAACCTGTGGCCGAACGATCTTGTAGAGCCGTTCGAGATCTCCACGCCGTGCATGGCCCGAGACATGGATCCGCTCCATCTCACCGTCGATCACCTTGATGCCCTGTTCGGACAAGCGATTGTAAAGGCGATAAATCCCGGCCTCGTTGCCCGGGATGGTCTTGGACGAAAATAACACGGTATCGCCTTCAGACAATTCCACGGTCGGATGAGACCCCGCCGCGATCCGCGCCAGCGCTGCGCGGTTCTCACCCTGGCTGCCCGTCACAAGATAGAAAACGTTTTCCGCCGAAATGTTCGCTGCATCATCTTCGGATGCCGTCTTCGGGAAATCGGTCAACAAACCGGTCTCGACCGCCACCTCGGTCATCCGTTTCATTGCCCGCCCGACGATGACCGTTGTCCGACCCACATTTTGCGCCGCAACCGCCAACGTTCGCAATCGCGCCACGTTTGATGCAAATGTCGTCGCCGCGACCGCGCGCGGGCATGATTTCATGACACGCTCGATGTTCGGAATGATCTCCGCCTCGGATCCAGAAACCCCATCCAGGAAAACATTGGTGGAATCACAGGTCAGTGCGAGCACACCTTCAGAACCAAGTGCCTCGAATGGCGCCATATCGATCGGCGCCCCCATCTGCGGATCTGGATCCAGCTTGAAGTCACCGGAGTGCAGCACCGTGCCCGACGGCGACCGGATGGCCAGGCTGGATGCCTCCGGGATCGAGTGCGTCACTGCAAGGAACTCGACCGAGAAAGGTCCCGCCTCGTAACGCTCGCCCAGCGTACACTCCCGGATCGCCTCGATATCCAGTGCGCTTTCGGCCATCTTGCGCCGTACAATCTCGGCGGTGAAAGGCCGCGCGAAGATCGGCACCTTGAGGCGTTCCCAGAGGTACGGGATCGCGCCCACATGATCCTCGTGCGCATGGGTCAGAAAGATCCCATCCAGCCGGTCAGCGCGTTCGAAGATGAATTCGAGATCCGGGACCACGACCTCAACCCCCGGTGCGGTCTCCATATCACCAAAGCCGATCCCCAGATCGACCATGATCCAACGGCGGCGATTGTCCTCACCGTAGCCGTAGAGATAGCAATTCATGCCAATCTCACCCGCGCCGCCAAGCGGCAGGTAGACCAGATCTTCGGCCATGTCAGGCTCCTGCTTCTGCGCGGTTGAAATCGCGGATCAGCACGAGGCCGCGCATCGTGATATCGGCGTCTATGTGATCGATAACATCCGTCGCCCGGGCAAAGAGTGGAGACAGACCGCCGGTGCCGATCACCGTCATGTCGCGCTCTTTTTCGGCCGCGATCCGACGGCAAACACCCTCCATCAGACTGATGTATCCCCAAAACGCTCCCGACTGGATACCGTTGATCGTGTTGGTGCCGACGACATGCGGTGGCATCGTCACATCGATATGCGGCAGGTGTGCCGCTGCGTTCTTCAAGGCCTCGAGCGACAAATTAACACCGGGTGCGATGACACCGCCGACATAGGCGCCGTCATGTCCTACGACATCGAAGGTTGTCGCCGTGCCGAAATCCACCACGATTAGGTTCGGGCCATAGGTCGCGTGCGCTGCCACCGTGTTCACCAGCCGGTCCGCGCCGACTTCATGCGGATTATCGACCCGGATCTCAACTGGCAGATCGCAGCCCTCCTTGCCAACTACCAGCGGACGGCAGTTGAAGTACCGGTCACACAGAAGACGCAAGTTGAACAGCGTCGCCGGTGCCGTGTTCGAGATCACGACCTCGTCGATCAACGCGGGTTCCAGCCCTCCATGCTGCATGAGCTGCCGCAGCCAGACGAAGTACTGGTCCGCCGTGCGAGAGCTTTCTGTGCTGCAGCGCCATTCAGCAATGAAATCTGCCCCGTCATGCAGAGCAAAGACGGTATTCGTATTGCCCACATCGATCGCTAGGAGCATGTTGTCGTTTCCGGAAAGAACACATCAGCAGCGGCGATGCTGCGTAGCCCGGATCCGGTTTGAAGCACAAGGGCACCTGTGTGATCGATGGTGCGGAAGATGCCGCGCAGGGTCTCGGACGGCAACTTGACGTCAATCACCTCCCCCAAGCGCGCAGCGCGTGCCAGCCAGGCGGCACGCGTCGCTTCGAAGCCGTAAAGCCTGTCGCGTGTCAGGGCACCGGAAACCTGCGCGATCAAAACCGGCAAGACATCGTCCATTGCTGGTGCGACGCCAGTCACCGCGGCAAGGCTGGTCGGGGGCCACATATCTGGTGCAGAATCCGGGTGATGTGCGAGGTTGATGCCGATCCCGATTGTCAACGCCAGGCGTCCATCCGGTGTCTGCCCGAGGTTTTCCAGCAGAATTCCGCTGACTTTCTTACCATCCAGCAGGACGTCGTTCGGCCATTTTATCTCGATCGAGGCGCCATGCGCCAGGATCAAGACCGTCTCGGCAACGCCCAACGACACCGCAAAACCTGCACGCGCAGCTTCAGCGGGTGTTCCCTTGAACGGAATCAGGCCCGTGACGGCTATGTTGCCCGGCTTGGAGCTCCACGGTTTGCCCTGGCGGCCACGCCCTTTGGTCTGCTCGCGCGCAGCAATCCAGAACGGCCCGGTTTCTCCGGCTGCGAGATGTCGGCGTGCCTCTTCGCTGGTGCTGTCGATCGTATCGAGAACGGTCTGCGGGCCCGCAAGCTCCGCTGATGTCATTTCAACAGGGACTCCGCGGCGGCGGCGGCTACTTCCGGCACGCCAAAGCCCGAGAAGAACGGCAACCACCCAGCCGCCATGATCACCGCCGCCAGACCGAGTGCGATGGTGTTCATCAGGCTGCCCCGGATCTCGAGCATCTCGCCCGGCTCGGTCAGGTACATGATGCGCACGATGTTGAGATAGTAGTAAGCCCCGATCACAGACGCGATCGCACCGGCGACTGCCAATGGCGCCAGGCCCGCATCGACAGCGGCCTTGAAGACGAAGAACTTCCCGAAGAAGCCGACCAACGGCGGCAACCCCGCAAGCGAGAGCATCAGCACGGCGATTCCGGCCGCATGCGCCGCGTGGGTGCGCGAGAGCCCGGAAAGATCGTGAATACCTTCCACAGGCTGACCGTCGCGTTGCATGGTCAGGATGAAGGCAAAAACGCCTATGTTCATGACCAGATAGATCGTCAGGTAAATTAGAAGCGACTCGGCACCTGCCGCTGTCCCCGCGGCGAGACCAACCAGCGCATAGCCCATATGTCCGATCGACGAATAGGCCAGCAGGCGTTTCAGGTTCACCTGCCCGATTGCCGCAATAGCGCCAAGGAACATCGAGGCGATGGCGACAAAGACGATAATTTGCTGCCAATCACCGACCGCGTTGCCGAAACCTTCGTAGAGCACGCGCGCGAATAGCACACCGGCCGCAACCTTGGGCGCCGTTGCGAAGAAGGCCGTCACCGGCGTGGGCGAGCCCTCGTAGACGTCCGGCGTCCACATGTGGAACGGTGCGGCCGAGATCTTGAAGGCAAGTGCCGCGCAGACGAAGACCAGGCCAAACAACAGGCCCAGGCTCGCGCCGTCAGCTTGGATGACTTTGGCGACGCCTGCAAACTCGGTCGTACCCGTATAGCCATACACCAGCGAGGCACCGTAAAGCAGCATGCCCGAGGACAACGCGCCCAGAACGAAGTACTTCAGCCCGGCCTCTGTCGATCGTGCGCTATCGCGGTTGAACGCGGCGACGACGTAGAGCGCCAGCGATTGCAGCTCCAGCCCCATGTAGAGCACGATCAGATCGTTGGCAGATACCATGACCATCATGCCGGTCACGGCCAAGAGGATCAGGATTGGATACTCGAATTTCAGCATCCCGTGATGTTCGTGAAACTCCTCGCCCAGCACCAGCATAACCGCCGCCGACAGCAGGATCAGTACTTTCGCGAAGCGCGAATACCCATCGTCCGAGAAGCTGCCGCCGAACGCTACGTGCGTTCCGTGTCCGTTCGTTATGATCCATAACCCGATCACGATCATCAGACCGGACGAGATCCAAAGAACCAAGGACGCACGACGATCTTCGCCCCCATAAGCGCCGAACATCAGCAACGCCATAGCGCCGACGGCCAAAATGATCTCTGGCAGGACCGTTGCGAAATCAGCGTTCATCTTCGTCTCCGGTCTCTCACTGGCTGGTCGCCGCGAGTTGGGTCAAAGCGTCGGCGTGGGCCGCCTGCGCCGCCTCGACATTCTGTAACAGCGCCTCGACGGTCGGCGCGAAAAGGTCGGTGGCCAAGCTCGGATAGATGCCCAGCAGCAGCGTGAACACCACAAGTGGTGCGAGCACGGCGATCTCGCGGGGCGTCATGTCCTCGATCGTCTTGAGGCTGCCTTTGATCAATTCGCCGAATACGACACGTCGGTAGAGCCAAAGCGCATAAGCTGCCGACAAGATCACCCCGGTCGCTGCCCCAAATGCGGCCCAGGTCGAGACCTGATAAACACCGACCATGGTCAGGAATTCTCCAACGAACCCGGACGTCCCCGGCAGACCGACATTGGCCATGGTGAACAGCATCATCACGGTCGCATAGACGGGCATCCGGACTGCCAACCCGCCATAGGCGTCGATCTCGCGCGTGTGCATCCGGTCATAGACGACGCCGACACACAAGAAGAGCGCGCCCGAGATGAAGCCGTGGCTGATCATCTGAAACATCGCGCCGTCAACGCCTTGCTGATTTGCGGCAAAGATCCCCATGGTAACGAAGCCCATATGCGCGACGGAGGAATAGGCGATCAGCTTTTTGATATCCTCCTGCATCAGCGCGACCAGCGAGGTGTAGATGATCGCAATGACGCTGAGGACCAACACGAAATCCATCATGATCTCGGACGCGACCGGGAACATCGGCAGCGAGAACCGCAGAAAACCATACCCGCCCAGCTTCAACAGGATCGCGGCAAGCACGACCGAACCCGCAGTCGGTGCCTGCACATGCGCGTCCGGCAGCCAGGTGAGGCCCGGCCACATCGGCATCTTGACAGCAAAGCTTGCGAAGAAGGCCAGCCACATCAGGGTTTGAGCACCGCCTACGACCTGCCAGCCCAGCACCGTCACCGTCCCCGCATCGAACTGGTGGTTCAGCAGCGCCACGATGTCGGTCGTGCCCGCGTCGAAGTACATGTAGATCATCGCCACCAGCATGAGTAGCGAGCCGAGCAGCGTATAGAGGAAGAACTTGAACGCGGCGTAGATCCGCTCCTTGCCTCCCCAGATGCCGATGATCAGAAACATCGGGATCAGTCCAGCCTCGAAGAACAGATAGAACAGTATCATGTCCAGCGAGACGAAGACGCCGAGGATCATCGTCTCGAGCAGCAGGAACATCACCATGTATTCCTTCACCCGGTTCGTGACGGACCAGGACGCGCCTATGCACAAGGGAAAGATGAAGGTCGTCAACATGACGAAGGGAAGGCTCAGCCCGTCGACGCCGACTTTGTAGCTCAGCCCGGCGAGCCAGGTCGTTTCTTCAACGAACTGGAATCCCGTGTTGTCGGGATCAAATCCGGTGATCAGGAATAGTGAGAACGCGAAGGTGAACACCGTGATCAAAAGCGAGAAGCGCTTAGCGTTCAGGTTGGCCGCCTCGTCCTCGCCGCGCAGCAGCAGCAGCAGCAGCAGCGCCCCGATCGCGGGCAGCACCAGAACCAGCGTCAAAAGTGAGATACCGTCACCCATCAGCGCGCTCCTCCGCCGACGGCGAACCATGTGACGATCGCCGACACGCCGACAAGCATCACAAAGGCGTAGTGGAAGAGAAAGCCCGACTGAAACCGCCCCGCGAGCCGCGTCATCCACGGTACGATGCCCATCGCCAAGCCGTTCAGGAACCCATCGATCGTGCTGCCGTCACCCTTCTTCCAAAAGAACGCCCCGACCCACATCGCGGGCCGCACGAACAAGAAGCTGTAAAACTCGTCAAAGTACCACTTGTTCAAGAGAAACTGATAGAGAGGCTGGTGACGCTCGGCGAGTTTCCTCGGGATCTCCGGGCTGCGGATGTACATCAGCCAGGCAAGGCCCAGACCGATCAGCATTGCCAGGAATGGCGAAAGCTTCACCCAGCTTGGCACTGAGTGCGCATCATGGAGCACATGGTTCTCTGGTCCATTGAAGATTGCACCATTCCACCACGCACCCTCGCCCTTGCCGACGAAGCTGTAGTAGAAGACTGTACCCGCGATCACGGCGCCGAAGGCCAGAACGTAGAGCGGATACAGCTTCATCGACGTGCTCTCATGAGCTTGGGTGTAGGTATGTTTATCGGCCCGTGTCTTTCCGTGGAACGTCAGGAAAATCAGCCGCCACGAGTAGAATGAGGTCATACAAGCGGCGGCAACCAGCAGCACGAACGCATAGAGATGTGCCGAGTTGTGACCTGCAAATGCCGTCTCGATGATCACGTCCTTCGAGACGAAGCCTGCCAACCCGATCGGTACTCCGAACATGTCATAGCTGAATGGGATCCCGACGCCCGTGATCGCCAGCGTGCCCGCCAGCATCATGTAATACGTCATCGGAATCTTGGCGGCGAGGCCGCCCATCTTTCGCATGTCCTGTTCATGGTGCATCGCATGGATGACAGAGCCTGCGCCGAGGAACAGCAGCGCCTTGAAGAACGCATGCGTAAACAAATGGAACATCGCGGCCTCGTAAGCGCCCACTCCCGCCGCGGCGAACATGTAGCCAAGTTGCGAACAGGTCGAATAGGCAATCACGCGCTTGATATCGTTCTGCACCAAACCGATCGTCGCGGCAAAGAACGCCGTAGTTGCACCGACGACGGTCACCACGACCAGCGCTACATGCGTCAGATCGAAAAGTGGCGACATCCGGCAAACAAGGAACACGCCTGCCGTGACCATGGTCGCGGCGTGGATCAGAGCGGAGACCGGCGTGGGGCCTTCCATCGCATCCGGAAGCCAGGTGTGTAGCAGGAACTGTGCCGACTTCCCGCACGCTCCCACGAACAGCAGGATGCAGACCAACTCGATCGCATGGACATGGTAGCCAAGGAAGGTTGTCTCCAGCTCCGCCAGCTTGGCTGCCTCGGCGAACACATCGTCCAACATGATCGAGCCGGTCATGTAGAACAGCCCGAACATGCCCAATAGGAACCCGAAAT
The DNA here is from genome assembly GCA_050043005.1 of Paracoccaceae bacterium. Taxonomy (GTDB): domain Bacteria; phylum Pseudomonadota; class Alphaproteobacteria; order Rhodobacterales; family Rhodobacteraceae; genus Thermohalobaculum. The sequence continues at coordinate 11,856 of JBHJIZ010000048.1, read as the reverse complement.
CGCCGATGCGGTTAACGACAAACGCCTTGATCGCTGCCGAGTTGGCCGAGGATTTGCGATACCAGAAACCGATCAGCAGGTAAGAGGCAACGCCGACGCCTTCCCATCCAAAGAAGATCTGAAGCAGGTTGTCCCCGGTCACGAGTGCGAGCATGGCAAACGTGAAAAAGCTCAGATAGGCGAAGAAGCGCGCCCTTGCCGGGCCTTGGAAATTGTCAATCGGATCGGGGTGATCGCCGTCGTCCGTGTAGCCAATGGAGTAGACGTGCACGAGTGCCGAGACCGTGGTGACCACGACCAGCATCACGGTGGTCAACCTGTCAACCCGGATCGACCAGTAAGCCTCGAGATCGCCAGATGCGATCCAGCGGAAAAGCTCGACCGAGCCGGGCTCGCCCAGTGTAAAGAAGGCGATCCACGAGAGTACGGCGCAGAACATCAACAGCCCCGTCGTCACGTACATCGCGCCTTTTTCACCAATCTGACGATAGAAAAAGCCCGCGAGCACCGCGCCGAGCAGCGGAAGCAGAAGGATGGCGGTATACATTGCCCCCTACCCTTTCATCATATTGACGTCTTCGACCGAGATCGAGCCGCGGTTGCGGAAGAAACAGACAAGGATGGCAAGGCCGATTGCGGCCTCGGCGGCGGCCACCGTCAGCACAAAAAGCGTGAAGACCTGCCCCACGAGGTCGCCGAGATGCGCGGAGAAGGCAACCAGATTGATGTTCACCGCCAGAAGCATAAGTTCGATCGACATCAGGATGACGATCACATTGCGCCGGTTCACGAAGATCCCAAAGATCCCGATGACAAACAGGATTGCCGCGACCGTGAGATACCCCTCGAGGCCGACACCTCCTACAACCATCTGCGCCGGGCCATTACTTACCGTGGTTGCTGCTGCTGCAAACATGGTCAGACCCCTTGCCCCGGTTCAACGTCCTTCAGCTCGACACCGCGCTCGCGGTAGATCTGGGCGAGGATGTCCTGGCGTTTCACATCGACCCTGTGGCGCAGCGTCAAGACGATCGCACCGATCATCGCAACCAGCAGGATCAAGCCCGAAAGCTGGAAGACCAGGATGTACTCGTCATAGATGATCTGCCCGAGCGCGTGCGTGTTCGGAACGTCCGCGGGCGCGGGCATCACAGCCTCGCGCGCCTCGGGTGCCGCGTCGGCGAAGATCCAGTGGCCAAAGACAAGCATCAGCTCGATCACCAGCACGAGCCCGACCAGCGCACCGACCGGCAGGTATTCGGCACGGCCGCTCTTGAGTTCGGCAAAGTCCACGTCCAGCATCATCACGACGAACAGGAACAGCACCATGACCGCGCCGACATAGACGATGATCAGCAGCATCGCGACGAACTCGGCGCCCATCAGGACCATCATGCCCGCCGCCGAGAAGAAGGTCAGGATCAGCCAGCGCACCGAGTGCACCGGATTGCGCGCCAGCACCACCAGCAACCCGGAAGCCACCGCGACGCACGCGAAAACATAAAAGGCGAAGACCGTCAGGCCCATTGGGTTCTCCCCTCAACGGTAGGGTGCGTCGAGTTCCAGGTTACGAGCGATCTCTCGCTCCCAGCGTTCGCCGTTCTCCAGCAGCTTGTCCTTGTTGTAGAACAGCTCCTCACGGGTCTCGGTCGCAAATTCGAAGTTCGGGCCCTCGACGATGGCATCGACCGGGCAGGCCTCCTGACAGAAGCCGCAATAGATGCATTTGGTCATGTCGATGTCGTAGCGGGTTGTGCGGCGCGATCCGTCCTCACGTGGTTCGGCTTCGATCGTAATGGCCTGTGCCGGACAGATCGCTTCGCACAGCTTGCAGGCAATGCAGCGTTCCTCGCCATTGGCATAGCGCCGCAACGCGTGTTCACCGCGAAAGCGCGGGCTCAGCGGCCCCTTTTCAAACGGATAATTCAAGGTCGCCTTGGGCGTGAAGAAGTACTTCATGCCCAGCTTGAACCCGCCCCAGAAATCCTTGAGCAGGAAGTACCCGAGTGCCTTATCGAGGGGGATGCCCATTGTCATCTGCCTCCTGCTGGAGCCACGGATCGTCGTCCGGCCCAGGCTCGTCTTCGTAGCTGGAATAACGCAGAACCTCTTGCGGCTTGCGCTCCTGCCGCCATGGCAGGCTTAGGTCTTCCGACAAAGCGGATCGTGCGCGCGCACCCGGATCCCGTCCCACCGCAGCCAGTGTCGCGGAGTAGGATGGATCCATGTTTATGGCCGCCGCACTGACATAGGACCGTTCCTCGTCCTCGCCATTCAGATGACGAACCCAACCCGGAATGAAGAACGCATCCAGGATCCACCATGCGAACACGGCCAACAAGCAAGTGCCCCCTGCCATGACGTATTCGGGAAACTGAGCGGTTACACCATAGAACGCGAGCGCGACTCCGCTGAGAATGATCATCAATAGAAACAGCCCGGACAAAGGGCGTTTCAGGTAGAAGCGGTGTGCTCCCAGACCGCAGAGAAAGAACCAAAGCAGGTACGCCGTTGCCATCGATTTCGAAGGTCTGCGCCGCGGCAGTACCGGCAGTTGTTGATGTTGTGGCTTCTCGCGTTTGCGCGAAGGTACGGGGTCCTCCCCGTCTCTTCGATGATCCATCAACTCGGCATTGGCGCGACGCACCATCGCCGGGATCCGGAACGCATCGCTGATGATCCACAGGAACCAGAGCGCGAAGGCGGCGCCCCCGAGGCCGAGGATCACCGTGTCGGGTTCTCCGCCAGGTCGGTTGGCCGGCAAGAGGATAAGGATCGACATCAAGAGCGTCAGGAACTGCATGATCGCGCCGCGCCAATCGCCGACATATGCCCGATGCACGCCAGAGGTGCCGAGCACAAACCAGAACAGAAAGGCGACCCCTACCGATCTCGGCCCCTTGCCAAACACTGCCGTCCATCCCCTCTGTCGTTTGCAAAACGTCAGCCCCCTGTCGCGTGGCGGGCGTAGCCGACAACGTCAAACCGAACCAGGAAAGCCGCAATCACAACCCACGCCAGCGACATCGGCAGAAAAACCTTCCAGCCAAGCCGCATCAACTGGTCATAGCGGTAGCGCGGCACGATCGCCTTCGCCATCGCGAAGAGGAAGAAGAAGAAGACAACCTTGACGATGAACCATAGCACACCATCAGGCAGGCCCGGGAACGGCGAGAGCCAGCCACCAAAGAACAGAAGTGTCAGCATCGCGCACATCAGCACGATGTTCATGTACTCGCCAATCATGAAAAGCAGGTACGGCGTCGAGGAGTATTCGACCTGATAGCCGGCAACCAGTTCTGACTCCGCCTCGGGCAGATCGAACGGTGGGCGGTTGGTCTCGGCCAGTGCGCTGACGAAGAAGATCACGAACATCGGCAAATGCGGCAGCCAGTACCAGGACAGAAAGCCGTAATTGCCATCTTGCGCCCGGACGATCTCGGTCAGGTTCAGCGAGCCTGTCGAGATTAGGACGCCGACGATGATCAGTCCGATCGACACTTCGTAGCTTACCATCTGAGCCGCTGAGCGTAGGCCGCCGAGGAACGGGTACTTCGAGTTCGAAGCCCAGCCGCCCATGATGACGCCATAGACGCCAAGCGAGGAGATCGCAAAAATGTAGAGCACGCCGACATTCAGATCTGCGATAACCCAGCCGTCGGCAAACGGGATTGCGACCCACATGATTGCGGCGAAGACAAAGGTTGCCAGCGGTGCGAGCAAGAAGACTGCCTTGTCCGCACCGGCAGGGATCACGATCTCCTTCAGCACGAACTTCAGAAAGTCGGCAAAGCTTTGAAGCAGCCCAAACGGACCCACAACATTCGGCCCTCGGCGCAACTGAACCGCCGCCCAAACCTTGCGGTCCATGTAGAGCAGGAAGGCCAAGCTCACCAGCACCGCGACCGTCACCGCGAGGCATTGCGCGAGGATGATGATGAAGATCCCGAAATCGCTGTCCCAGAATGACATGGCTTTTCCTCTACTCCACCGAAGACGGCAGGCCGGCTTGCTCGCATTCAGTCAGTTGCAAGTCCACGCCCAGCATGTCGCGCCCGTCGTGGATGCCTTCGCTGACAAGGCGGAACGTCTGCACCCCGGTTGTGGTCTGCGTGCGAACGCCATCTCGGACGCGGAATGTGTCCGTCAGCTTGCCACCCTGACGCTCGACGAAATTGTAGACGCGGTTGCCCTCGTCGTCGCGAATGCTTTCGGCATAGGCGGCTGCAACACAGCGCGAGAGTTGATACCCGTCGATGTTGTCTGCTTCCACAGAGATCGCGAAACGATCTGCACTGAGTTTTTCGATCACCGTTTCCTTGAACTTCTGACCGCCTACTGTCGAACCTTCTCCCGCACCGCAAGCGGCAAGCGCCAAAAGCGGGGAGGTCAGCGCCAGATTTCGAAATGCGTCCATCATTCCGCCGCCATGGGTTGAGCGCGGTCTTCGGCCAGGCGCGCCAAGTCCGCCATAATCTCCGACGCGCGAAGGATCGGATTGGTGAGATAGTGGCTTGTCGCGCGGTTCTGGAACGGGGCGCTGTCGACGTCGCCGTCAGGGACGGCCTGCCAGTCATTCTCGGGAACCTGATCGACTGCCGCGAGATGTGGATGCAACTCGAACAGTGCTGACCGCAATGCGCCCAGCGAGTCGAACGGCAGCGTGTGGCCCAATTCGGCCGACAGAGCGCGCAGGATCGCCCAGTCCTCGCGCGCATCCCCTGGAGGGAACCCAGCACGATTTGCCATCTGGGCGCGCCCCTCGGTGTTCACGAAGATGCCGGACTGTTCCGTGTAGGCGGCACCTGGCAGAATTACGTCAGCCCGATGAGCGCCACGATCACCATGGCTTCCCTGGTAGACAACAAACGGACCGTCAACGATCTCGATCTCGTCCGCGCCAAGGTTGAAGATCACGCCGGCGCCCTTCAAGCAATCGAAGCCGTCAGCATGAGCAAATCCGACGTCCATTCCCCCAACGCGGGCGGCTGCCGTGTGCAGAACCATCAGCTTTGCGTCGCCAGCTTCGGCGAGCGCCATTGCTTGCCCCAAGACGGCGTCGCCGTCGGCGCGCGCCAGCGCCGCCCGTCCGACGATAATGACCTTGCTGTCCATTCCGGACATGTTTTCGATCAGTTTGGCCCGGCTGTCGCCCTGCAATGCCTCGGGACCGGTGCCGACATGATAAGTGGCGTAGCTGAGATCGACCGCCTCGCCGATCAGCGCGACATGCGCCCCGGCCAACCAGGCCTTTCGGATTCGGCTGTTCAGAACCGGAGCTTCATCGCGCGGGTTCGATCCGATCAGCAGAATACCATCCGCCGTGTCCAGATCCTCGATCGTCGCCGTTCCGACGTAACCGGAGCGGTTTCCGATCGGCAGTTGCGATCCGTCCTGCCGGCATTCGATCCGGTCGCTTCCCAGACGCGCGACCAAGTCCTTCAGCGCATACATCGCCTCGACCGGCGCAAGATCGCCGGCGACAGCCGCGACATTACTTCCCGCCTGGGAGACAGCGTCTTTGATCGCTGTAAAGGCCTCGTTCCAGCTTGCGGGAGCCAACTTCCCTTCGCGACGCACAAACGGGCGGTCAAGCCTTTGTCGCCGCAGCCCGTCCCAGATGTAACGAGAGCGGTCCGCCAGCCATTCCTCGTTCACGCCATCATGGTTGCGTGGCAAGACCCGCATAACCTCACGTCCGCGGGTATCAACCCGGATGTTCGAGCCAAGCGCATCCATCACATCAATCGATTGCGTCTTCTTCAACTCCCATGGGCGCGCCGAAAACGCATAGGGCTTTGAGGTCAGCGCACCAACCGGGCAGAGATCAACGATGTTGCCCTGCATTTCGGACCCGAGCGTCTGACCCAGGTAGTTGGTGATCTCGCTGTCTTCGCCACGGCCGACCTGTCCCATCTCGGGCACGCCTGCAACCTCGGTGATAAAACGCACGCAACGGGTGCAACTAATGCAGCGCGTCATGTGCGTCTCGACCAGCGGACCAAGATCAAGGTCAATCGCCGCGCGCTTCGGCTCACGGTAGCGCGAAAAGTCGACACCATAAGCCATGGCTTGATCCTGCAGATCGCACTCACCCCCTTGATCGCAGATCGGGCAATCGAGCGGGTGGTTTATCAGCAGAAACTCCATGACGCCCTCGCGGGCTTTCTTGACCATCGGTGAGTTTGTCCGAAGCTGCGGCGGTTCGCCGTTCGGACCGCCGCGCATGTCGCGCACCTGCATGTGGCACGCCGCTGCGGGCTTAGGTGCGCCGACAGGTTCGACCAGGCACATCCGGCAATTGCCCGCAATGCTGAGCCGTTCGTGATAGCAGAAACGCGGTATCTCGATCCCTGCCTGCTCACAGGCTTGGATGAGCGTCAAGTTCGGATCGGCTTCGACCTCGTTTCCGTCGATTATGATCTTGCGCAGCTCAGTCATGTCCTACTCCGCTGATCGGGCCCGGTCCGAAGGGGCAACCAATCCCAACCGAAGGCGCGATCGCTCGCGCCGTTCTCGCGCAGATGCGCAATCCGATCCCATCCTTCGTCGCGGGTTGGCCTGTGGTCTGTGGCCACCCACCACATGGCGAACGACGGACCAGTGGACGCCTCAAACCACTCGGCACGCCGACGCCAGAACCGCTTGTGCAGCGTATTCCAGGCAAAATGCCAAAGCGCTTCGGGTGTCTTCCAGACAGAAAGACTGAGCAGCAATGCCGGATCCCCAGATACCGTGCCCTCACCTGCACCAACGTCCTGCTTCCAGACGAACCCTTTGCAGCTTTCCGCAATCCGGCGGATTGGTTCACGGCCGTCCAAAAAACCTGCAAGTCGTGGGTCATCGAGTGACAGCGCCAGTCGGGCAAAGTTGAAGTGGGCGAGGTAGCGCTCAGACATCGGTCACGCTCCACACCGGCCTTGGAAGATCCATGCGGCCTCGCCTTGCGTGAATGCAGAGCGGCGCCCTTCTTCCTGGAACGTGGCAGTTGCCGCATCGACGGCCATCGGACTGCCCGCGCAATCGATCTGCTGGGAGGCTTCAAATGCGGCATCATAGGCCATGCGCGCGTCGGCCCTGTCCAGACCGCGCACGGCGCGCGCAGATACGGCAACCGTCCGCACACCTTCGCCACGGTTGTAGATCCGGACAACCAAGGGGCGACCTTGTCTGCGCACATCGAAACGCTGCACGCTAGAGCCTTCGCCCGCGCTGCCAGTCACGACGGCTCCGGTCTGTTCATTCGTCGGTTCGCCGGATGCGCACGCCGAAAGGACAAGCGCGAACAGCGCAACGCCGCCCCAGCTTCTTCGTCCTGCGATCGGTCGTACCATCGGTTCCTCCGTTCCCTTTTCTAACCGGCGGCCACGTGGCGGCAGCCCTTGCCGCGCCAAAGCTTGGCCGCTTCCAACCAGGACCAGCCAAATGCGTGGTCGCTGTCTCCATTCGCTTCCAGATACGCAACACGTTCGATCGCCTCGGCCATGGTCGGGATGTGACCCACTGAGACCCACCACATGGCGAAGTGCGTGCCTCGGAAGACCTCGAACCACTCAACGCGACGCTCGTAGAACTGGCGGTGCAGCGTGCCCCAGACATATTGGTCGAGACTTTCGACGTCCTTCCAGACAGAAAGGTTAAACGCCACTCGGGGATCATCGCCAAGCGGATTGTCCAAATTGCCGCCCTGTTCACCTTCCATCATCCAGACGAAACCGTCCATCCGCTTTGCAAGTCCGTTAATGCGGTCGAGATTATCAACAAAATCCTTCAGACGCGGATCATCCGGCGCGGCGACAAGGCGCCCGATGTTAACCTCGGCGAGATGATATCCCTTTGGCTGCATCTTCGTCATTCCGCCGCAACCGCGCTGATGCGGCCTGTCCGTTTGGCCTTGATCCGATCCTCGATCTCGTCGCGGAAGTGCCGGACGAGGCCTTGTATCGGCCACGCTGCGGCGTCGCCCAACGCACAGATCGTGTGGCCCTCGACCTGCTTTGTTACGTCGAGGAGCATGTCGATCTCTTCCAGTTCGGCGTCGCCCGTCACTAGGCGCTCCATAACGCGCATCATCCAGCCTGTACCTTCGCGGCACGGCGTGCATTGGCCGCAGCTTTCGTGTTTGTAGAACTTGGACAGCCGCCAGATCGCTTTGATGATGTCGGTCGACTGATCCATCACGATAACCGCTGCCGTGCCCAGACCGGACTTCTGCTCGCGCAGCCAGTCGAAATCCATGATCGCGTCCTTGCGCATCACGTCGGCGGGGAGCAACGGCACCGAGGATCCGCCAGGGATCACGGCCTTCAGGTTCTTCCAACCGCCACGGATGCCGCCACAATGGCGATCGATGAGTTCGTCGAAACTGATCGACATCACCTCCTCAACCACGCAGGGCGCGTTCACATGACCCGATATCGCGAACAGTTTGGTGCCCGCGTTGTTCTTGCGGCCAAAACCCGCAAACCAGTCAGCTCCTCGGCGCAGGATCGTTGGCGCAACAGCAATCGATTCAACGTTGTTTACGGTCGTCGGGCACCCGTAAAGGCCCACGCCTGCCGGGAATGGCGGCTTCAGACGCGGCATGCCCTTCTTACCTTCAAGGCTTTCGATCAGCGCCGTTTCCTCGCCGCAGATGTAAGCGCCCGCGCCGTGATGCAGGTAGAGATCGAAATCCCAACCGGACTGTGCCGCATTTTGACCGAGCAAGCCCGCGTCATAGCATTCGTCGATGGCGATCTGCAGCGCCTCGCGCTCGCGGATGTATTCCCCACGGAGATAAATGTAGCAAGCGTGCGCGCCCATCGCGAAGCTGGCGATCAGGCATCCTTCGATCAGCGTGTGCGGATCGTGGCGCATGATTTCGCGATCCTTGCAAGTCCCAGGCTCGGACTCGTCCGCGTTAACCACCAAGTAGTGTGGACGGCCGTCGCTTTCCTTCGGCATGAAGGACCACTTCAGCCCGGTCGGGAAGCCCGCGCCCCCGCGGCCCCGCAGGCCCGAGGACTTCATCTCCTCGACACTCGCTTCGCGCCCGCGGCCAATCAGCGCCGCCGTCCCGTCCCAGTGGCCGCGCGCACGCGCACCCGCCAGCGTCCGGTCATGCATACCGTAGAGGTTCGTGAAGATCCGGTCCTTGTCGTCCAGCATACTCACACCCTATTGGCTGGAGGGCACATCGCCCTCGTCCACCCGTTTGGAGAAGTCCGTCTCGCCGCCCGCAGCCAGCAGTTTGGCCTGAGCGACCCAATCATCCCGCGTGACCCGGCCCCGAAAGCCTTCAAGGTTCGAGTCCACCCATGCGACCTCGCCCGAAGTCCAGTTCGCGATCTGATCGAAGTGATAGAAGCCAAGTCCGTTGCAGACCTTCTCAAGCTTCGGACCGATCCCCTTGATCTTCTTCAGATCGTCCGCGGCACCTCCGCGTGGGCTTTTCAGCACGTCCGGTTTGGTCCCCTCGCCGATACCTTCCACGGCCCCATTTCCATCACGGTCGACGTTCATCGGCCCCGACGCGCTCAAGGTTTCTGGTGCGGCATCCGCTTCGGCCTGCCGTGTGGACGTTTCTTCAGCGACCGGATTTGGACGGGCAGACTCTGTCGCACCGGACGTTTCTGTGACCGTGGAATGCGTGTCCTCCTCACCCGAAGTCGATGGCGTCTCGGCCATCCGATCAGGGACGGTCACACGCGGCGCGACCGCAGCTTCCAGTTCGATGGATCGGCTCGCGCAGTATCCGTCTGCGATCCAACCGAGCAACGCCCAAACAAACAGAAATACGAGCACTTGCAACAGCAGCGGAATTCCTGCAGCGCCCAGAACGGCGCACACGGCAGCCGAGACCACAGCTGCGCCGATCAACATCACAGACAGGCACAGATCACAGCCGTGCTTACGCCAGTTTACATCCGCCAAACGTGTTCCCCTCGCATCACCAATCTAACTCCCGTCCGAGTTTTCAGTCCCGCCGCTTGTTGCGAAAGCCCTGGCTTGTTCGATCCAGCCGTCGCGCTCGATACGGCCTTTGAATTTCAACCGCTCGTCGACCCAGGCAACTTCGCGCGAGGTCCATGCCGCGACCTGGTCGAAATGGAAAACGCCCATGTCGTGGAGAATGCCTTCGAGCTTCGGTCCAACTCCCTTGATCTTCTTCAGATCGTCCGGGCCGCCATCGCGCGCTTGAGCCAAGAGTTCAGGCTTGTCGTCGTCTGTGACCGCCATCAGTGCATCGCTGGCGCCCGAAACACCGTCATCGCCCACGAAGTCTGCATCGGCCTTTGCTGGGCCGCCTACTGGTTCTGACGATTGTTCCGGGCCCGTCGAAGGGTCCGAGGCCAGTATGCCCTGATCCTCGGGCACTGTTATGACAGGCTGCGGGGTGTACGCTGGTTCCAGCGGGCTTTCCGAGACCAGATCGACTGCATTCCAGCGCGGAACGGGATCGGTCCCGTCGATGCGCTTGACCGTATCGCCCAACATCGCAGCCAAGTCCTTCGACGCATTCGCTGGATGCGCAGGATCCCCCTTAAGGCTGGTCAGACCCGACACAGGCTCGGACGCCCAACGACCGTTCTGTGGCCCCGGCGCCGGAACGTTGCCTGAGCGAAGGTCGTCGATGATCCGGCCAAAGCTCTCGGCAGTCAGGTCCTCGTAGTAATCCTTGCCAATCTGCGCCATCGGCGCGTTCGAACAGGCGCCGAGGCACTCGACCTCTTCCCAGCTCAGCTTGCCGTCGTCACTGATCTGATGAGGATTTGGCGCGATTTTGTCCTTGCAGACAGAAATCAAGTCCTCGGCCCCGCAAATCATGCAGGAAGTTGTCCCGCAAACCTGAATATGCGCAGCAGATCCAACGGGTTGCAGTTGAAACATGAAGTAGAATGTAGCAACCTCAAGGACACGGATGTCAGCCAGTCCGAGCATGCTCGCGACTTCTTCGATCATCGGGCGGGTGACCCAGCCCTCCTGCTCCTGTCCGCGCCAGAGCAGCGGGATCACGGCCGAGGCTTGACGACCATCAGGATACTTCGAGATCTGCTTCTTCGCCCACTCGGTATTCGCCGGCGTGAAAGCGAAGTCTTCTGGTTGTTCATGATGCAGGCGACGCAGGCTCATTCAAAGCTCCCCGCGTTGAAACAGAGCGACTTCGGCCAGTTCGCGTAGAGCTCGCGCACGTTGCGCCGCTTCAGCGTGCTGTAGAAGCGATTGTTGACTTCGATCACACACATCCAGATGTCGCGGTCGGTTTCCAGCCAAACGACATTCTCCGTTGCGGCGCCGACCTTTGCCCCCAGTTGGACCAAATCGGCGATCGGGCGCGCTTCGCGCTGACGCGTGTCCGCCTGCAGCACGGTTGCGCCCAAAAGAGTAAGCCAAAGGATGCAAACCAAGGTTAATCGCATCGTGCATCACCTATCGATCTCCCCGAACACGACGTCGAGGGAGCCGAGGAGTGCAGACACATCAGCCAGTTGATGGCCTTTGCAGAGGTGATCCATGGCAGCAAGGTGCGGATAGCCCGGCGCGCGGATCTTGGTTTTGTACGGTTTGTTCGAGCCGTCGCTGACAAGGTAGACGCCGAACTCGCCCTTGGGCGCTTCAACGCAAGCGTAAACCTCGCCCTCCGGGACGCGGAAGCCCTCGGTATAAAGCTTGAAGTGGTGGATCAGAGCTTCCATCGAAGCCTTCATCTCACCGCGCTTCGGCGGCGCCATCTTGCCATCGTTGGTCATCACCGGGTCACCAGCGCACTTATCCATCTTTTCAAGAGCCTGGCGCATGATCTTGATAGACTCCCGCATCTCTTCCATGCGGCAGAGATAGCGGTCATAGCAGTCGCCATGCTTGCCGACGGGG
>JBHJIZ010000047.1:0-16414 GCA_050043005.1 Paracoccaceae bacterium | reverse complement strand
CCCTGCAGCACCTCGACCTGGCGCAGCTTCGAGACGATCTCCTCGGGCTTCGGACGTTTGCTTCCCATTCTCTGATCCTCCTGAATTCCGGTTCACATGAACCTTCCAAGCGGACCACTTCAATGGGGGCACTCCACGACGCCGCGCCATTTTTCAATGAACTTGTGAGGACTCATAAGGCTCTACTCTTTCCTGCAGGCCAGTTTCTTGGTGTTGCGAGAAGAGAATACGATTCAGCTGCCTACCGCAACTGACGACGAAAACCACACTGTCTCGGACACCTGGATAAGCCAAGCTGTAGCCAGGATTCATGGTATGGGTATAAGTATGGGACAAAAGCCCCGCTATTCAAATTAGTTCATACTTATCAATTCATTAAGGAAATTTTGTGGCGGAGAGGGTGGGATTCGAACCCACGGAACCTCGCAGTTCAACGGTTTTCAAGACCGCCGCAATCGACCACTCTGCCACCTCTCCGCGCGACAGCGGCATACTCATTCGTCTGCACAAAGAAAAGCACGAAAACCACAGCCACACATGATGGGCGGCCAAATTGATCACTCTCTGGTCTTACGGTTCGCTTCAAGCTATCCATCACCGCGATGGCAGGTATTGACGGGCGCCGCATGTCAAGCGACGGCAAACTCAACGAAACTGAGTTTCTGACGACGCGCGAGGTTGCGGAACTGCTGCGCGTCAAGGAGCGCAAGGTTTATGATCTTGCAGCGGCGGGTGAGATCCCGCACCGGCGCATCACGGGCAAGCTTCTGTTCCCGCGCGCTGAATTGACGGCATGGATCGATGGGACCGGTCCCGGCGCAATCCGGGCCGCGCGTCCACCCGTCATCGCGGGCTCCCACGATCCGCTGCTCGACTGGGCAGTCCGGGAATCCGCCTGTGCAATGGCGATGCTGGTCAACGGCAGCCGTGACGGTCTTGACAGCTTTGCGGCGGGTCAGGCTGCAGCGGCAGGACTGCACATACCGGAGGACGAAGGCTGGAACGTCCGGTCTGTTTCTGCCCTGGGCCTCCGGGATGCGGTACTGGTCACCTGGGCCTCGCGGCAACGGGGCTTGCTCGTGTCACGCGATGCCACAAGTCAGATCACTGGAATCAAAGATCTGCGCGGACGACGCGTAATCCTGCGCCAACCGTCTGCCGGGGCGTCGGCGCTGTTCGACATCCTGCTGTCCAGAGCTGGCCTTTCGCCCGAGGATCTGGAGCCTTCGCCCGCCCTCGCGCGGACGGAAAGCGATGCAGCGGCGGCCGTCGCGGCAGGCGAGGCCGATGCGGCCCTGGGTATCGAAGCGATGGCGAGCCGCTTCGGCTTGCCCTTCCGACCGCTATTGCAGGAGAACTTCGACCTGCTCATTGATCGCCACGCGTATTTCACACCACCGATCCAGACGCTCCTGCGCTTTGCACGGACCGGACCGTTCTTGGCCAAAGCTGAGGCGATGGGTGGATATGACGTGAGCGATCTGGGCACCGTGCGTTGGCTGTCGCCCTGATCACCGTCACTCGGCATTCGGGAAGAAAAGCTGCTGGCCGTCGACTGTATAGGCGGCAATGCCTGCCTGACCCTCGGACGACAGGATCCAGTCCACGAAGGCTTGGGCGTCACCGGCCTTCACACTCGGGTGGCGGGCTGGGTTCACGGCGATGATACCGTACTGATTGAACAGCCTGGCGTCGCCTTCCAGCAGAATTCGGTGATCTCCCTTGTTGCCGAAGGCGATCCAGGTGGCCCGGTCGGTCATCACATAGGCGCCCATGCCAATCCCGATGTTCAGGGTAGCCCCCATGCCCGAGCCTGTCTCGCGATACCAGGTTCCCGACGCTGACACGGCATCAATGCCGGCTGCTTGCCACAATCGCAGTTCCGCCTTGTGGGTCCCGCTATCATCCCCGCGTGACACGAAAGGAACGCGTGCCTCTGCGATCTTTTCAAAGGCCAGTGTCGCATCGTTCACCGCGGTGACACCCGCCGGGTCGTCCGGCGGGCCGACGATGACGAAATCGTTGTACATCACGTTGTGGCGGGCGATGCCGTGTCCCTCGGCCACGAAACGTTCCTCGGCAGATTTTGCGTGCACCAGCAGCACGTCGCCGTCGCCGTTCGCTGCATTGCGGATCGCCTGGCCGGTGCCGACGGCAACGACACGCACCGCGATCCCCGTCGCGTCCTGGAACTTTGGCAGCAGATGATCGAACAGGCCGGAGTTTTGCGTGGACGTGGTCGACTGAAGGATGATGAAGCGGTCCTCGGCGTGGGCGGACACTGCCATGCATGCGCTCAGAACCAGGGACGACAGCACGAGTCTCAGCATCGGGTCCTCTCCATCGCTACAGGCCCGTGGTTCCGCTTGCGGCCAAGCGCAGATCGCCCGAGAGCCAGGCCTGAGCCTCCGGCGATTGCGGGGCCGTCAGAACGTCGCTCGCACGGCCCTGCTCGGCAACGCGCCCGGCATCCAGGAAGATCACGTCATCGCCGACGCGCCGGGCCTGTCCCGCGTCATGCGTGACCAGCACGATTGTGACGCCCGCGGCTTTGGCCTCGGCGATCTGCGCCTCGATCGCCAGGGTCGAGGCCGGGTCCAGGCTGGCCGTCGGCTCATCCAGGAACAACACTTCCGGGCTCGTGGACAGCGCGCGCGCCACAGCAAGGCGCTGCTGCTCTCCGATCGACAGGCGGCGTGCCGGGCGGTCCTTGGCATGGGACAGCTTGGCGGCGTCCAGCGCCGCCTGCTCGCGCGCGACCCGGTCGCCCTTGCGGACTCCGCGCACACGAAGCGCGAAGCGCAGGTTCCCAAGGACGGAGCGGCGCAACAACACCGGGCGTTGAAACACCATCGCCTGGCGTTTCCTGGCACCTGCCTTCAACGCCGCGCCATGCCACAGGATTTGCCCGCGCGTCGGCGTCAGAAGCCCGTGCAGCAACCGGATCAGAACGCTTTTGCCCGCCCCGTTGGCGCCCATGATAACCGTACTTCGCCCCGCGCGGATCGCCAGATCCAGCGGACCCAGATGGGTTTCGCGCCCCGTGCCATAGCTCAGACCATGCGCGGACATCACCGGCTCGGCGGTGGTGTTCAGATCGCTCATGCTCTCTGCCAGGTCACGCATAGGCCGCCCGAACCGCGGACGCCCTCAGCGCCATCACCGCGGCATTCACAGCGAACGCCAGCACCAGCAGCACCATGCCCAGCGCAAGGGCCAGTTCCAGGTTCCCCTTCGAGGTTTCCAGCGCAATGGCGGTGGTCATGACGCGCGTCACGTGATTGATGTTCCCGCCGACGATGATGACAGCGCCAACCTCGGCGACCGCGCGGCCGAAACCGGCCAGCACGACCGTCAACAAGCTGTAACGCGCATCCCACAGGAGTGCCGTCATCCGGTCCACACGCCCGACCCCCAGCGAGGCGAACTGTTCCGCATATTCGCCGTGCAGGTCCTCGACCACCTGACGCGTCAGCGCCGCTATGATCGGCGTCACAAGCACGGTCTGCGCGATGATCATCGCCGTCGGCGTGTAAAGCAGTTGCAACGGCCCCAGCGGTCCGGACGATGAGAGGCTCAGATAAACCAGCAGTCCGATCACGACCGGGGGCAAACCCATCAGTGCGTTCAACGCGACAATCAGAACCGGACGCCCCGGAAAGCGGAAAGCACCCGCGACAGCGCCGAGTGGCAGGCCGATCAAGCAGCCGAAAACGACCGCCGTCAGGGTCACGCGCAGGGACAGTCCGATGATCTCGACCAGAGCGGGATCCCACGCCAAGATCAAGCTCGCCGCTTCGGCCAGACTGCCCCAGAACGTGCTCATCGATGCATTTCCTCCGACTGCTGGGAAGAAATGCATAGAAATGCAGTCAGATCCACTGAAAACTCACGAGATCAGCGCTCGCCACCGATATCCTCGGGCGCGATCGACAGCGTCTTGACGATGGCAAAGACGGCACCGCCTTCGGACAGGTCCAGCATCTCGGCCGATCGCTTGGTGATCCGTGCCAGCACGCGCCCGGCGCCGGTCGACAACGAGACGATGGTCCCAGGACCGCCACCCTCGCGAATGCTCTCGACTGTGGCCGGGATCACGTTCAGGGCGGACAGGCCCGCCGGCCTTTCGCGGGCAAGAATCACGTCCTGCGCGGGAATGCGGATGCGGATGCGGGCGGCCACGGGGTAGGGTACGCGCGGCAAGAGCAACGGAATGCCTGCGGCATCCAGCTCGGACAATCCGTCTGGGTGGTGCGCCGCGACAGTGACCTCGAGCACGGCACCTGCATTCCGCACGCCCAGCGGCATCACCATCGGATCGCCCAACACCTCGGCGGCTGTTCCCTGGCGACTGACGCGCCCATCCTCCAGCGCCACGACTGTCGTCGCGAGGCGCGCGACCTCGGACCCGGAATGGCTGACGTAAAGGATCGGGACCGAGATCTCGTCGCGCAGCCGCTCGAAATAGGGCAGGATCTCGGCCTTGCGGGGCTCGTCCAGCGAGGCAAGCGGTTCATCCGCCAGGATCAAGCGCGGCGCTGCCAACAGAGCGCGGCCAATGGCGACACGCTGGCGTTCACCGCCCGAAAGATGACCCGGGCGACGGCCGAGCAACCGCCCAAGGCCCAGCATCTCGACAATCCGGTCCATATCCTCATGCCGCGCCGCGCGCGGTGCAAACCACCGACCATAAAGCAGGTTGCGCCGCACAGTCAGGTGCGGGAACAGCCGTGCGTCCTGAAAGATGTACCCGATGCGGCGGCGGTGCGGCGGCGGGTTCAGGCCTGCCTCGGTGTTCAGCAGAACCTCGCCATCAAGTTCGATCCGGCCATGATCCGGTGTCAGAAGCCCCGCGACCGCGTTGACGATGGTCGACTTGCCCGAGCCCGAGCGGCCGAACAGGATCGTTACCCCGCGAGGGGCCTCGAACGCGGCATCGACCGAGAACGCGTCGAAGGCGTGGCGCAGGCGGACCGACAGGCTCATGCGCCGGACACCCGGCGGGCGACACGGACCGAAATCCACTCAGACGCCAACAGGGCTGCCATGGCGATGACGATGGCAATGGCGACCAGCCGCAGCGCCGACGTCTCGCCACCTGGAACCTGCAGGAAGGCATAGATCGCCGATGGCACGGTCTGGGTCTGGCCGGGGATGTTCGACACGAACGTGATCGTCGCACCGAACTCGCCCATCGCCTTGGCGAAGGCCAGTATCGCGCCTGCCAGGACACCCGGCAGGATCAGCGGCAAGGTGACCGTGATGAACACCCAGATCCGAGACGCCCCCAGCGTGGCGGCCGCCTGTTCCAGCTTCGGATCGACGGCCTCCAGTGACAAGCGGATTGCGCGGACCATCAGCGGAAACGCCATGACGGCGGCGGCCAATGCTGCGCCGGTCCAGCGGAACGCAAACACGATCCCGACCTCCTGCAACGCGCCGCCCAGCCAGCCGCGTGTCCCGAACGCCAGCAAAAGCAGGTATCCCGTCACGACCGGTGGCATGATCAGCGGCAGGTGAACCAATCCGTTCAGCAGCGGTTTGCCCGGAAAGCTCCAGCGAGCCAGGGCATATGCTGCAAGAATGCCAAAGGGCAGGCTGGCCAGCGTTGCCCACAACGCGACCTTCAGCGACAGAGCGACTGCCTGCCATTCTTCGGGACCGAGCCAATCCATCCGGGTTATGCCTCTGGCACGCGGAAACCGTGCGTCTGAAAAACCTCGCGCGCCTCGGTGCCGCGCAGAAAGTCGAGAAGATCAGCAACGCTGGCGGCTGCTCGGTCCTTGACTGCGGCGGCCGGGTAGATGATCGGAGCATGCGTGCCTGACGGGAACTGTCCGATCACCCGCACCCGGCGCTCGGCCACAGCGTCAGTGGCGTACACGATGCCGAGCGGCGCCTCGCCCGACGCGACCAGCGCCAGTGCTGTCCGGACATTGTCTGTCTGCGCGACTCGCGCCGCGATGCTGTCCCAAAGACCCAGGCTGGTCAGAGCCTCCTTGCCGTAGATGCCCGCAGGCACGGCGTCGACCAAGGCCATGGCAAGACGCCCGCCGTCAAGCAGCGCCAAAAGATCCAGATCCGGCGCAATCCGCACGTCTTCCGTGGCCGGATCGTGCGCGATCAGCACCAGGTCGTAGCTGACCAGCGTGGTTCGCGTCGAGGGCTCGATCAGGTCCTGCGCTTGGAGGGCATCCATCCAGTCCGTACTCGCCGAGATAAAGACGTCCGCGGGTGCGCCAAACTCGATCTGGCGCGCCAATGCGGACGATCCTGCAAACGACAGAGCGATGGGCGTACCGCTTCGCGCGCTGTGCAATGCCGCGATCTGCTCCAGCGCTGTCTTCAGACTGGCGGCGGCGAAGACAAGCACCGAGCGTACAGACGCCCGGGCCAAGCCAGTCCCCGACAAAACCGTGCCGAATGCTGCGCCCGCAAGGATCAAGCCATCGCGGCGGGTGATCGCTGGGGCCTCGACGGCGTTCTGTGGGATCGCGTTGCTCACAGCCCGGGTTATCGCGAACGCCAAGCGGTTGGCGCAAGTGTCAGTTTGCGCACAGGAGCGTATGCAGGGGCAGGGGGCAGCGCGCCCCACCCGGATCTCTCGTCCTCAGGCCGCGAGTTCGTCGATCCCGGCCTCAGCGTTCTTCAGGGCCGCGTCGGCGTCGACCATCTGGCGGTCAGCGCTCACGACCGTGACATCGTGGATACCGACGAAGCCCAGGGCATGGCGCAGATAAGGCGTGGCAAAGTCGATCTCGCTGTCGAGCGCTGTGCCGCCCGAGGCCGCGACGATGATCGCGCGCTTGCCGTCCAACAGGCCGACCGGGCCGGTCTCGGTGTACTTGAACGTCTCGCGGGCGCGGGCGATCATGTCGACCCAAGCCTTCAACGCCGCGGGAATGCCGAAATTGTAGATCGGCATCCCGATCACCAGCACATCTGCGGCCCTGAGCTCGGCGACCAGCGAATCGGACAAGGCCAGCGTTGCCTTCTGGGCATCGGTCCGCTCGGCAGGGTCCGTGAAGTTCGCGTTGATCCAATCCTCGTTGACGAACGGAATACCGTCAGCCAGATCGCGCGTCACAACATGCGTGGGCACCAGCTTGTCGATCACCCGATCGGTCAGCGTCCGGGTGGTCGAACCTGCCGACCGCATCGATCCGTCAACGCGCAGAACCTGTGTCATCATTGTCTCCGTGGTTTGCTGTCATCTCGTTGACGGAGAAGATATTGTTGCCGCGCGCGGAAAAAATATGGCATTAAGCAAACCTCTTTTCTGCAAAACAGCACAATGAGCGGACATGGACCGGTTCGAGGATCTCAAGGCATTCGTGCAGGTGGTCGAAAGTGGCAGCCTGACCCGCGCCGCCGAAGTGCTTCAGGTGGCGACCTCCGCCGTCAGTCGTCGCATCAAGGACCTGGAGGGGCGGCTCGGCACGCAACTGTTGCAGCGTACGACGCGTCAAATGCGGCTGACGGCCAGCGGCGAGACGTTTCAGCGGCGCGCTGTGGAAATTCTCCAGGCCCTGGAGGAAGCCGAGGCCGAGGCCGGAGACCAGTCCCGTGCGCTCAGCGGCACCCTGCGCATAGCAGCGCCGCTGTCCTTCGGGCACTCGCACCTCGCGCCGATCCTGATCGATTTCGCGACCGAACATCCCGATCTGGAGCTGGACATCGCCCTCTCGGACCGGATGGTCGATCTGATCAGCGAGGGGCTGGATCTGGCGGTCCGCATCGGCAACTTGCGCGATTCCAGCCTGATCGCACGACGGCTGGCCGAAGTGCGCACCGTGATCTGCGCCTCCCCGGATTTCCTCGAACGACATGGGCGACCGGAAACACCGGAAGACCTGAAAGACCTTCCCTTCCTTGTCTACACTGGCTCTGACCGCGGAGAGACGCTGCCCTTCGAACGCGCGGATGGCAGTGCTGGCACCGTTACGATGCGCCCGGTGCTGCGGTCGAACAATGGTGACCTGTTGCGCGATGCTGCGATCGCCGGGCTTGGCCTCGCGCTCGAGCCCAGCTTCATCATTCACCGATCGGTCGAGCAGGGAACCCTGGTCCCAGTGCTGACCGACGTGGCCTGGCCGTCGGTGACGATCCACATCATCTATCCGCAGACGCGCCACCTCTCGGCACGCGCGCGGGCCTTCATCGACTACGCACGCGCCCGGATCGGTTCAAAACCGGATTGGGAAGGGTTCCTGGATATGTGACCGCGCACCGTTCAACTGTCGGGCGCTTTCGGCCGCTGGAAGCGTGCTCCGTCGCGGCTGTCGACGCCCTTGAACCGGCTGCCCCGATCCTGGGCGGAGTTGAAGCGCGGGCGCACAGTCGCACCGGATGCCGCGCCATCAGCCGCCGCATCGAATCCGTCCTCGTACCAGTCCAGCACGGTGGTGATCCAGTTGCCGGGATAGCCGTGGCCGCCGCCGTGCGCCAGAAAGTCCAGCGAGGATCCCGGTGCACATCCGCGCCACGTCGACCGCGCATAAGGCCCGAGCCGCCCGACATCTTCGGGACCTGTGCGGCAGCGGTTCGTCCGTCCAAGCAACGCCAGCCCTTCGGAGATATCCGCGTTGATCAGGCTCTTCCCCGACCTGCGCTCGCCCTTGAACGGAACGATGTCGTCTCTCCGGCCATGGGTCTGAAGGAACCGGACCGGGTTGCTGCAGCGGGTCGGTAACTCTCCGCCATGGCTGGCGCCGTGAATGGCATAGGCCCGCGCCATGCGGGGCGTGTGGCAGGCGATGTCCCACAGGAACATGCCGCCATGCGACTGGCCGACGAACACCAGATTGCTGCGGTCGATGTTGAACCGCCGCTTCGCGTCGTCCAGAACACGCCCGACAAAGGCGACATCGTCGCGCCCGGTGCGATACCGGGGGTGCCGCAGGTTCCACCCTCCGCCGCGGTACCTGTCGCCATCCTGCGAACTGAACGTCATGCTCAGCGCGGCGGGCACCAGCAGCGCATAGCCTCGACCGACAATCTGATCCTGAAACCGCTTGCTTTCGACATAGCGATCTGACGTGCCCACCGAGCCATAGAAATAAACCAGCGTCGGATAGGGGCCACCCGTGCCCGGCGTACGGATCCGATAATGACCATCCTGCACGGCGCAGGGATCGAACTGCGCATTGTAACTGCATTCGGCATGGGCCGCGTCCGGTCCGGCAATGAACGAGGCCAGCACTGCACAGAGTGCGATCACAACACGACGCATATGGAACTCCCTGATCGTTACTCACTCACGAATTTTGGCTTCTTGAACCGGGACGTGTCGCGGGAGCCAACGCCTTGAAAGCGGGCTGTTCCGCCGCCGGAGTTCCCTGGCGATACACTCCGCCCTTTTTCGAACCAGTCGACAACAACGGAGTACCAGCTCAGCGGGATCGTGTGCCCGCCATTGTGCATCAGCAGTTCGACCGACGCGCCGGGGATGCAGCCGCTCCAACGCTCAACCGTGTATTCGCGCAGACGCTCCGGCGACGCACGGTTTACACAGCCGCCAGCCTTGGCGATCTTTCCCAGGGCTTGGCCAAGCGGCGTCATTCGCGCGCCCCCGGACTTCCAGGCTTTGTCCGGGTCCAGCGGGACCACCTGATCCGCGCGCCCGTGGGTGTGCAGCAGGCGCACGCCCTTCCGGCAACGGCTGGGCATCTCACCCAGATAGCCAGCGGCGATGGGTGCGTATGCCGATGCAAGCTCGGGGTTGTGGCACGCGATCTCCCATGCCAGGAACCCGCCATTCGACATCCCCGCGATCAGCACGCGGTCGCGATCGATCCGGTGCCGCAAGGCGGCGTCGGCCAGCACCTCGGCCACAAAGGCCGTATCATCGCGCTTCTTGCGGGCACGGCTGTTGCGCAGAAACCAGCCTGAGTCGACCAGCCCGCCGACATAGCGCTTGTCCAGCCCGGCGGGCACGATCACGGCATAGCCGCGGTCTACAAAGGAGCGCACAAAACCGTCCCACGCGAGCGTGCGCGCCGAGTTTCCGGTCGAGCCGTAGAGATAAAGCACCGTCGGATACGGGCCTGGGCCATCCGGTGTGCGGATGCGGTAGTGCCCGTTGCGGGTCTCGCACGGGACCTCTTGACCGCCGATCTCGCAATTCGCCAGCGCGGGTGGAGCCACCGTCAGCGTGGTCAGCATCACTGCAAACCCTGCCATGACCTGCAACGCGAAACCGGTCCTGCGACGTCTCATCATACACCTGCGCGAAATCTCAACCGCAGGTGCAATCATGCGGAGGCTTCGCGCCGGGTCAAGCGAGGAAAACGCCTATCGCGCGTCCGAGCGGTCCCTGACATAGCGGCCAGGGGCGTCCTCGATCGTGCCGAGCGTTGCGCCGGGTTCGCGTGCAAAGACCTTCGCATCGGATTGCTTGGCCAGCCACTTGTCCCAGTCTGGCCACCACGATCCTGCGGTCTCCTTGGCGCCTTGGTGCCATGTCTCGACATCGGCCTGCTTGATGCCCGCGCGGGTCCAGTACTGGTACTTGCCCAGCGAAGGCGGGTTCACGACCCCCGCGATGTGGCCCGAGCCGGACAGCACGAACTTCTGCTTGGTCGAGCCCACCAGCTTGGCGGCGCGGTAGGCAGACGCTGCCGGAGCTATATGATCCTCGATCGCTGCGACGTGGTAGCAGGGCAGCTTGACCTCTCTCATGTCCAGCGTCTCACCCAGCAAGGTCAGCTCACCCTTGGCCAGCATGTCCTTGTTGTAGAACGTGTCGAGGTAGAACGTGTGCACCCGGCCGGGCATGCACGTGGAATCCGAATTCCAGTAGAGCAGGTCGAACGGAAAGTTGTCCTTGCCCATCAGGTAGTTGTTCACGACGAACGACCAGATCAGGTCATTGGCCCGCAGCGAGTTGAAGGCACCGAACATGTTCTCGGCGGCCAGATAACCGTGTTCCTCGGCGGCCTGGTTGACCGTATCAAGCACCTCGTCATCAACGAAGGCCTGCAATTCACCGGCATCCGAAAAGTCCAGTTGCCCGGTAAAGAACGTGGCCGATTTGATCCGGTTATCGCCCTGCTTGGCCATCCATGCCAGGACGGTCGCGAGCAGCGTCGCACCGATGCAGTACCCAACGATGTTGGTGTTCTTCTGGCCCGTTTCCTCCAGCACCTTGTCCAGCGCCGTCAGGATCCCGTCCTTCATGTAGGTTTCCCAGGTCTCGTCCCGATGCGCGTCGCTCGGGTTCACCCAGGACAGCACGAACACCGTGTGGCCTTGTCCGACCAGCCAGCGGATCATCGACTTCTGTTCGTTCAGGTCGAGGATGTAGAACTTGTTAATCCATGGCGGACAGATCAGCAGCGGTGTCTCATAGACCTCGTCAGTCGTCGGCGTGTACTGGATCAACTGGAACAGCCGGTTCTCGAAGACCACCTTGCCAGGCGTGACCGCCATGTTGCGGCCGACCTCGAACGCGTCCATGTCGGTCTGGCGGAGCAGCAGATTGCCCTGTCCGCGGTCCATGTCGCGCACCAGGTTTTCCAGACCACTGGCCAGGTTCTCGCCCTCTTCTTCGATCGTCGTGCGGATGACGGCGGGATTGGTGCCCGGAAAGTTCGTTGGTGACATCGCCTGAATGAAGTTGCGCACCAGCAGGTTCAGCTTCTTGCGTTCCTGCGGGTCCAGCCCTTCGGCGTTCTCGACCTCGTCCTTCAGCCAGCGGGCATTCAGCAGGTAGGCTTGCTTGAGATAGTCGAAATAGGGGTTGTCGCTCCAGTCCGGATCCTTGAAGCGCTTGTCTCCCCGGTCGGGAGAGATCGCGGGCTGTACCTTCTCGCCTGCCATCGACTGGATCGTACGTGTCCAAAGGTCGATCTGGTCCGCCCAGTAACGCGCCGTGGCGTCGAACGCCTTTTGCGGATGCTCCATGTAGCCGTTGACGATTTTCGACATGGCCGGAACGGCATTCAGCGGATCGGGCTTCAGCCGCTTGCCAGCGCTTTCGACTGAGCGGTCGAGCGATCCGGCCCACAGCCTGCTGGAGCGTTCCAGAAGGATGCCTATGCGCTCGGCCAATGCCGCGGTCTTGATCGGATCCGCCATGTCGTCTCCTCCTCGCCTCAATGGGCTGGCGCTTATTCCGGTGCCGGAGTATGGTCCGTGCGACGCTAGCACAGCTTTTCCGAACGGGCGACGCCTTGACTTTCAGATCTCACAAGAACCGCCTATGTTGCACTGCACAAATCGTCGCGGTTGCTGCAGCATTCGCGCTGTCCGGCTGTGGTACGGTCGGACTTTTCGGGGCTTACGACCTGCCGCCATCGCCCGGGGTCGCGGATGCTGAATGGCCACGCCTGATCGACACACCTGAAGCCCCCGCGGTTGGCGAGTTCACGGCAAGCGTTCCGGATCCGGCGACGGGAGAGCGCACACAGACAGATCTCGCGGTCGCCTCCGCTTTTGCCGATGAGCGCAGGGTCGCGTTGGCGGCGCCGGTAATCTCGGCCGAGGAGAAGGCAGCGCTCGGTATCGCGCAGGAGGCAGGGGGTGCGGCGCGCGAAGACAACGAACGACGCCTCGCCGAGGAAGCCCGCCAGGCTCAAAGCACGAATTAGCACCCGGAACCGGACAACTTGCGGTGTGCTGGACTCCCGGTCAGATCGGCGCCGATATCCGATTAATGTAGAATTACAGGACTTTCGTCACGCCCGAAATCACCTTTCGTCACGCCCGGAATCACATCTGCTGCTCGCGGCGAACATGACAATTTCACCCGGCAGCAAGGCAGGTACGCCACGCCGCCTCGGCCAGCGATCTAGTAGCTGAAATCAGCGAAGACGCGGGTCACATCGCCGTTCCAGTCCGCCTCGTAATGCCTCAGCAATTCGTCGGCAGCCGTCTCGCCGCGATCGACCGTATCGTGCAGCGCGTTCAGGAAGTGCCGCTCGTCCGGCACCATCCCGCCTGCACCTTCGCGGGCCCGGGCTCGCAGGCCCTGATCCGAGATCGCAAGCACATCGCGGGCAAGGTCCTGCATGGATCGCCCGCGCAGCTCGGCACGCAGACCCAGTACCGACGCATCGACCCGCAACTGCTCGCGCTCTTCCGCCGTCCAGTCCTTGCAAAGATCCCAGGCCGCATCCAGCGCGCCCTGATCGTAAAGCAGCCCGACCCAAAGGGCTGGCAGCGCGCACAGCCGCCGCCAGGGTCCGCCATCGGCGCCGCGCATCTCGATGAACTTCTTGATCCGTGCTTCCGGAAAGATCGTTGTCAGGTGATCGGCCCAGTCGCTGAGCGTCGGAACTTCGCCCGGCAGAGCCGGTAGCTTGCCGTCCAGGAAATCGCGGAACGACTGCCCAAGTGCGTCGATGTACTGGCCGTCGCGATAGACGAAGTACATCGGCACATCGAGCGCGTAGTCGACCCAACGCTCAAAGCCCATGCCGTCCTCGAACACCCAGGGCAGCATTCCCGTGCGGTCGGCATCCAGATCGCGCCAGATGCGCGAGCGCCAGGAAACGTGCCCGTTCGGCTTGCCCTCGAAGAACGGCGAGTTGGCAAACAGCGCGGTCGCGACGGGTTGCAGGGCCAGTGCCACGCGCAGCTTCTGGACCATGTCGGCTTCCGAGGCGAAGTCGAGGTTCACTTGCACCGTACAGGTCCGGTACATCATCTGGGTGCCGTGGGTGCCGACCTCGCCCATATAGCGGGTCATCAGTTTGTAGCGGCCCTTGGGCAGCATCGGCATGTCTTCGTGGGACCAGTGCGGCGCGGCACCCAACCCGATGAACCGCACCCCGATCTCGTCGGCGATCGACTTGACCTCGGCCAGATGTGAGTTCACCTCGTCGCAGGTCTCATGGATCGTCTCGAGCGGCGCGCCAGAGAGTTCCAGTTGCCCGCCCGGCTCCAGTGAGACATTGGCACCATTCTTCGTCAGCCCGATGATATTGCCGCCTTCTTCCAGCGGCGCCCAGCCAAAGCGGTCGCGCAAGCCCTCGAGCACCGCCTTGATCGAGCGTTCACCCGCGTAGGGCAAGGCCTTCAACGTGTCCTTGCAGTATCCGAATTTCTCGTGCTCGGTCCCGATCCGCCAGTCGTCCTTGGGCTTGCAGCCCGACGCCAGATATCCGGCCAGATCATCGCGGCTCTCGATCGGGCCACCGCCCTGTTGGGGAATAGACATGGGTGCCTCCTGCCCGAATGCTCCGGGGGTGCTAATGGCACGCGCAGCAGTGCGCAATACTTCCGACGGAAATGCCCCTTAAGTCCGTTCTAGCCAGCAAACGAACCTTGCCCGTATTGTCGCAGGCTGCTTGGGAGTATGACTATGATCAATCGAAAACCCGCCTTTCGCGTAGCCGTGATCGTGTTGGCGACATCATTGGCTGTGGCGGGATGCGCACGCCAGATCTCTCCCGATGTGCACACCGGGCGGGATGCGGGCGAGACCCTGCGCACCTACGAAGGCGTGATCGAGAATGTCCGGATCGTTCAGATCGAGGAGAACGATACGCTCGAGCGCAACAAGACGGGCCAGCTCTTGGGTGGGCTCGCGGGCGGTGTTGCCGGTGCCCGCTTCGGCGATGGTCTGGGCCGCGCCCTGGCAATCGCAGGTGGTGCGATCGCGGGTGCCGTCGTCGGATCATTGGTCGAAAAGGAAGTCAAAAGCCAGCAGGCCGCCGAGTACATCGTGCGCACGCAATCGGGCGAGCTTGTGACGCTGGTGCAGGGGCCTGAACCCTTGCTGGCAATCGGGCAGCAGGTCTTCGTGCAGGAAAGTCGGCGCGGGCGCGGACGGATCATTCCAGCCACGTAACTCCGGACTGACGGCGGCTTGTCACTCGCCTGGTTCGACAGCGGCCCAGTGGGCCGCCAAGGCCGAGACCGTTTCAGGTATCGCCCGTCGATCACGTGGGCGGGTCAACCGAACCGCAGCGGTGGTCTCGCACAATCTGGACAGCATCTGGAAGTAGGGCGCATCGAGGCCCAGCGGCGCAATGAACTCGCGCCGATAGATGTTATCGCTGACCGCCTTCAACGCCTCTATCCCGTCAAGCGGATCGATTGCAATGTGATCGCCGACCTCCAGCACGATGATCTCCCGCAGACGGCTGGGCTCGTGAACGATGGGCGTCGGGTTCGGCACGTAATACTTGCCGTAGCGGTCGCTGATCGTCTCGAGCGCCGCCGCGGTCTGGTCCAGATCCGCCAGAGTATCCGACCACAGCTTGAAAAGCCTTGCGCCGGGCCAGCCGACAAACCCTTGCCCTGTCTCTGACAAGGGAAGCGTATCGTCCGTAAGGATCGCGTAACCCGCTCGCGCGAGATGTGCGGCGAGTGTTGATTTGCCTGCTCCGCTTGGCCCGACGATGGCGCTCATACCGCCGGGCCGCAGAAGCGTGGCGGCGTGCAAAACGAGCTGACGCCGAAGATAGAACAACGTGCCCATAGCCGATCCGGCGATGTAGAGCCGCAAAAGGCCGGTCTCGACATCTGGTCGCGGGGCGACGGCGATCCGGCCAGTTGTCACGATGAAGAAAACGCCCACGCGCTCGAATCTCAGCAGCGCCCCACCGTCAAGCGCGCGCAAGAAATCTCCGGATGTGGGCAGATCCGGTGCCAGAGTTTCCCGCATGCGACGCGGATCATCGCTGATCTCGATCCTGGCATCTGCGGGGCCGGGTTCACCAGGATGGAACTCGGGCATTTCAATGTCCGAGCAGATCACCAGACCGAATGCGCGATACCAGAACTCCGCATTCATTCCGCTTCGGTTCCGTGAAGATGCAGGTACCACGCCAGCCTCAGGACATGCAGATGGTAAAGCTCGTAAGTCGTCACCTGTTCCCCACGCGCGGTGTGTTCCTCGATCCACGCGAGGATCTCGTCGGGTTCCCGGATTTGCTGGACATACGCCGCGACCCCGTCGATGTCCACGAAGCGTTGGACCAGCGCATTCTGGCGCATTGCGTGCAAGCCATTGACGATATCGGCCTTTGCCCGCGATTGCCTCAGCGTCTCGTGTGGCAGGGGGCTCATCTTGATCGTGTTCAGCCTCAGTTCATCGGGCAGGATGCCCTTCATGGCGCGGCGGAAGATCGCCCGGTTTCCATTACAGTCCTTTAGCAGGACAGCAGGGATCGTCACCGCGAAACGCAGCAGATCCAGGTCCAGCATCGGGAAAGCATACTGTACGCCGTGCCGTGCGCCGCGCTGCACGAAGGTCTCAAGTCTCTCCGGCAGGTACCAATGCTCTAGCCAGCCGCGACGCTCGCGCCGGCTGTCCGCAAGGGTTGGGCGCCCTGGCAGATGCTGCATCGCCTCTCTGCTGGCGGGCGGGACCATCGCTTGAATGTCGGTCAGCCAGCTCGCGGTCTCTTGGTTGTGGCGGGATGGTATCAAGTCTCGTAATGGCAGGGGAAGGCTCTCGCTCAGG
>JBHJIZ010000046.1:0-8595 GCA_050043005.1 Paracoccaceae bacterium | reverse complement strand
GCAGCGGTCGCAGGGCTGATACTGCGCCTTGCTGGTCTGGGCGCGAAGAGCGCTGTCTCGGGAACCGCGGCACTCTGGCCCGTGATGTATGCTCCACCGATCGTTGGGATAATCATTGCCCTGATCATCCTCTCCGGCGTTCGTTTGCGTCTTGGACGTCGAATACCGAGGGTTGCCTGATGCGGTTGACCTTGTGGCTCTACATCGCGCGACGCTTCCTCGGGATGGTTGTCGCGACTTTTCTTGCAGTGCTGACACTCGTTATCATCATCGACCTTGTCGAACTCCTGCGCGCCAATAAGCAGGGATCAGCTGGCTTTGCGGATCTCCTTGGTATGGCGTTCCTGCATGCGCCATCAGTCACGATCACTGCCGCGCCGTTTGCGGTGCTGCTCGCCTCCATGGCCTGTTTCGCCATGCTTGCTCGATCGTCCGAGCTTGTCGTGACCCGTGCAGCAGGCGTCTCCGCTTGGCGCATTATGGCGCCTGCCATCGTCGTCGCTATCCTGCTCGGGGTGTTCTCATTCGCGGTCTATAATCCGGTCGCCTCTGCTTTCGCCGCGCGTTTTGAAACACTGGAACAACGGTTCTTCGAAAGGACGTCGTCGCGTTTGGCGGTATCGTCCGGGGGGCTCTGGCTGCGTCAAGGAAGCAGCGAAGGTCAAACGGTTATCCGTGCGCGCCGGGCCAGTGCGTCCATTGAACGCCTCTGGGATCTGGCGATTTTCGAGTTCGATCGGAAGGACGAACTCACACGACGCCTCAACGCCAGGTCGGCGGTGCTCGAAGACGGCACATGGCGTCTCAATGGCGTGCGCCGCTGGGATCTGATCGAAAGTGCTGCCGAAGATCGCAACGCGGCCCTCACGGAAACTGTGGCAATCGCTGTGGATGAGATGCGTATCCCGACCGACCTGACGGTTGAACACATCAACGACAGTTTTGCGGCGCCTCAGACGATCAGTTTCTGGAAACTGCCGGGCTTCATCAACATCCTTGAGGACTCGGGCTTTTCGTCAAACCGGCATCGGATGCACTGGTTCAGCCTGCTCTCGGCCCCGATTATCTTTGTTGCAATGGTCTTGATTGGTGGCGCATTTTCAATGCGCCATGCCCGGTTTGGGGGGCTTGGGGTCATGGCGCTCGGATGTGTCATCGCCGGATTCGGGTACTTTTTCCTCTCGGACATTGCGAGTGCATTGGGCGCTTCAGGCTCGATCCCCGTCGTGCTTGCCGCCTGGGCGCCACCGGTCTCAGCGGTTCTGTTCTCTGTGGGCTTGCTGCTGCATCTCGAAGACGGCTAGAAGTAGCCGGGGGTAAGGCTTTGGGGAATGCCACGATGATTCGCAGCAAGCTGAACCGGGTGACTGCGGTCCTGCTTCTGCTTGCTTTTTCTGGGCTGGCCGTTCCTGTTTCTGTTCAAGCACAGGACCTCGTGCGGCCCTCCGCAGAATTGCCGGTCGCGCTGGTCGCGGATCAGGTCGACTTCGACTCCGAGCGCGGAACAGTCACGGCGCGCGGATCTGTCGAAGTCTATTACGGCGAACGTACGCTTACAGCTGATGAAATCACCTACAACGATGAAACCGGCCGGATCACCGCACGGGGAAAACTGGTCTTGCGGGATCCCGAAGGAACCACCGTTTTCGCAGACGCCGCCGATCTGGACGCCGAGCTCACGGATGGGCTGATACAGGGCGCGCGATCCGTTCTGACTGGAGATGCGAAGCTCGCCGCGGTCGAGGCGCAGCGGATCGACAGCCAATACAATACACTGTCCAAGGCCGTTTACTCCCCGTGCAAGATTTGCTCGGATTCACCCACTCCGCTCTGGCGCATTCGTGCCGAACGGGTGATTCACGATGAAAGCGAGAGGACCATCCACTACGAGAACGCCTATTTCGACGTTCTTGGCGTTCCTGTAGGTTGGTTGCCATACTTTCAGCACCCGGATCCGACGGTCGATCGCGCCAGCGGGGTGCTGGCGCCGACCTTTCTTACCTCGTCGATATTTGGCTACGGCATCAAAGTCCCATACTATTGGGTCGTTGACGAAAGCTCGGATCTGACCATCACGCCGTTCTTCACGACGAATGCCGACTTTATTTTCGAAGGAGAGTACCGGCGGGTGTTCGATGACGGTTCACTTCGCGTCTCTGGATCGGTCACGCCAAACGATGACGACACCGACAATGATTTCCGCGGCCATCTGGACACCGAAGGAAAATTCAGGATCGGCCATGGCATCAATTGGGGCTGGGATGTGACCGTCGCGTCGGATGATTCCTATCTCGACGTTTTTGAATACACCTATCCGGATCGCCTCAACAGTGAGCTTTATATCGAGCGCTACCGGCCAGGTGGGTATTTTGATGTGTCCGGCCTGTACTTCCAAAGTCTGCGGAGCAATGACCGCGCCGGTGACATCCCCGTCGTCTTGCCGGTCTTTGACGCGCGTCACGAGCTTGATCAGAAACTTGTCGGCGGTGACTTGGGCCTCTTCACGTCGGGCTATGCGTTGCGCAGGACCAATGGCCGCGAGGCGTCGCGTCTGAGCTTCGGTCTTGATTGGGAACGACAGGAGATCTTGCCAATCGGCCTGTCTCTGACCGGGTTCGCCCAAGCTCGTGGGGATTTCTTTACCAGTTCAGATGATCCCGATATCGATGACGAGCTGACAACACGGTTTGCCGGTCATGCGGGGATCGAAGCCAGGTATCCATTGATCTGGGCGCGTGACGGCGGTGACACACACATCATCGAACCCATCGTGCAGGCGATCGTCGCACCCAATGGCGGCAATGGCGCGAACATCCCGTTCGAAGACAGTATCGTCACAGAGTTTGACGAAACCAACGTGATTGACCGCAACCACTTCTCAGGGCTCGACAATTTCGAAGACGGCACACGCTTCAACCTGATGGTGCGATACGACGCCCAACTTTCCGAGACCCTTCAACTCGAGGCAAGCGAAGGCCGTGTGTTCCGTTTCGAAGAGGCATCTTCCTTTTCGTCGGGTTCAGGATTGAATGGCACTGAGAGTGACTATGTTGCAGCGGCTGCTTTCAATTGGTCCCCTTATGTCAGCATCAGAAATCGACTGCGATTCGATCACGAGGGTGACATCACCCGCAATCAGGTTCAGGCCAGTTTCAACCTCGCGCCTGTCTCTTTCGCGGTGAATTATGGGTTCTTCGAGGCTGATCCCGAGGCGAATGCACCAATCGACCGGGAAGAATTGGTCTTTAGCGCACAATACCTGGTCGATCAGGAGTGGCGCCTGCGAACCTCCGCACGTCGCGATCTCGAAGCATCGGACTTCGTTAGCGCAGGTGGGTCGATCAGGTACCTCAATGAATGCTGCGAGATTGAATTGTTCTTGAACAGGAGTTTCAACAGCTCGGACACCTCGCCGGCTTCGTTCGTGACTGGGTTTACGGTCCGACTGTTGACATTGGGCGACGGTGAGGAGAGGTGACATGATGACTTTGCGATCGATCCCGGGAAGTGGAGGCGCAGGATGTTGACAAGGATTTTGGTAGCCGCCCTGACGGTGCTGACACTCGCTGTTCCCGCAACGGCCCAGACGCTGTTCAGGCCTGTCGCGATCGTAAACGACAGCGCGATCACGGGCTTCGACCTCGCACAACGGGCGCAGATCCTCGTTGCACTGGGTTTCTCGTCGGCGAGCGCAGATGCCCTGAGAAACGAGGCACTCGATCAACTGGTCGAAGACCGGCGCAAGCTGCAGGCAGGCAAGCGGATTGGTCTGACGCCAACACCAGAGTTCGTTCAGAGAGGCGTCGAGCAGATTGCACAGCGCTCAAGTCTTTCCGCGGCGGAATTCCAAGCGTTGATGAACGCTCAAGGTGTCACGGATCAGGCGATTCAGGATCTCGCGGCGGCCGAAGTGATCTGGATCCAGGTCGTCCGCGCGCGATTTTCGGATCGTGTTGATCCTGGCGAGGCCGAGATCGACGCCGAGCTGGCGCTTCTGGATCAGCGCGGTGGATTCGAATTTCAACTGCGCGAAATCGGGTTGCCCCTGGAAAGTGATGGCCGGACGGCAGCAGAGAGCCGGGCACTGGCGGAGCAACTCTACAACTCATTAAACCAGGGCGGCTCTTTCGAGAACGCCGTAAGCCAGTTCTCACGTGCCCCGAGTGCCGTGCGCGGTGGCGAGCTTGGCTGGGTAGCGGGCCAGCAAATGCCAGCGTCATTGCTGAATGCGCTCACGGCCATGGAAATCGGTGAAGTCTCGCGGCCACTCGATATCGCTGGTGGGTTGTCCCTTGTGAAACTGGAAGCACGGCGCAACACAGGGACACCAGAAGCTGCAAGTCCGCAAGTGCGCGATCAGGTTCGAACCCGCCTGATCAACATCCAAAGCGCCCGCCTTGCGGACGGTTTGCTGCAGGAAATGCGGCGCGACGCCCTGATCGAGGTCCGATAAGAAAAGGTGCTGCGTAAGGGTCTTGGTGATCTGAGATTTTTCGGCGGCAGAGTGTTGCCGAGAGTCTATCATAAGCACAGATCTCTGGTGCTGCGCGTCCGGATCTGGTTGACCTCGCTCGTTAGATCGAACGCAAAGAAAGCTCCAGCGTGAGCACGCTAGATGGTTTGCCGCCATTGCGCGAAGTGATAGCGCGCCATGGCCTCAGCGCACGTAAGGCTCTGGGTCAGAACTTTCTCCTCGATCTGAACCTGACGGCTAAGATTGCCCGAGCATCCGGCCCACTGGAAGGTGCGGAGGTCGTCGAAATCGGACCGGGGCCGGGCGGCCTGACGCGTGCGTTGCTGGCGGAAGGCGCGGCCAAGGTAACGGTGGTTGAGCTCGACCCGCGCTGTCTCGACGCTCTGGACGAGATTTCGCGGCACTATCCCGGACGCCTCACGGTGATCGAGGGCAATGCCATGGACATCGATCTCTCGACGCGGGTCGGACCAAGCGTCCGAATCGTTGGAAATCTTCCCTACAACGTCGGGACGGCACTTCTAACCGGGTGGTTGACGTCTGATACATGGCCGCCTTGGTGGCAGTCACTGACGCTCTTGTTTCAGAAGGAGGTCGCGCAACGCATCACTGCGCAACCAGGATCGAAGGCCTATGGCCGACTATCGGTGCTCGCGCAATGGCGGAGCACAGCGCGCTATGTGTTCGATATTGCGCCGCAGGCGTTTACACCCCCACCAAAGGTGACGTCTGCGCTGGTACATCTACGCCCGGCGACGCAACCAGAAAGAGTCGACTTGAAGACGATCGAGACTATTACCTTGGCCGCTTTCGGCAATCGCAGAAAAATGTTGCGCCAGACGCTGAAGCCTCTGGGTGTCGACGTCTCAGAACTACTCGCCGACGCCGGTATCGATGGGACACGCCGCGGTGAAACGCTGGAGCTTGACGAGTATCTCGACCTCGCCCGCTTGGTCGATCTGCGTCGTGCCCGCGGCGCATGAGGCCTTTTTGTGTTTGGTCCGTCAGCCCTCGGCGGGCGCTGCAGGTGCCGCAGCAGGAGTTGTCGACGGCTGTTCCTCGGCCGAAGCTTCGGGCGCCGCAGAGTCTGTTTCGGGCGCGTCCTTGCGCGTGCGAGTTGACCGGCGTCCGCGACCGTCACCGTTCCGGCGCGGCTGACTTTTTGTCATCTCTTCGCCATCAACCAGAAGACTCGCGTTCTCCGTACCCGCGTCGATCGTCGTCATACCGCTGATCGCGCCATCTGGTGCCGGCGCCTGCGCGGCCGTCATTTCTGGCACTGGCGCCGGTGGTACAGACGGTTGCTCGACCGGAAGAGGCACAGCCGTTGCCTCATTCGGACGATCCGCAGGTTGATCGGTCGCAGCTTCTTGAGCTTCGCGCCGCGCTTGTTCCTGGGACTGCGTCGCCTGGATCAATATGCGCTGATAATGCTCCGCATGTTGCAGAAAGTTTTCTGCGGCCACCCTGTCACCTGACGTCTGGGCATCGCGCGCGAGCGACAGGTACTTATCGATGATTTGCTGCGGTGTTCCACGCACTTTCCCCTCGGGACCAGCGCTGTCGTACACGCGGTTGATATTGTTTCCACCGCCACCGCCGCCCTTGCGGTTGCCCCGCCCGCGTGAGCGGTTAGATTTCTGTGCTGATCTCATACTGTCTCGATTTCTAATAGTCTTGCACTTGCGTTTGCCGATGCCAATCCGGCGCCCACCAGGGTAGGACCCTGTGCTGATGCGAGGCGCTCTGGATACTGTGTCTCAGCGTCCATTTCACAACGAGGTCGCAATCGACCAATTGCCGAGACACCATAAGGTATAGACGGTTTTTCACGATTTCCAACCTGTATATCTGATGTTCTGACTAAAAACTTTACGGGCGTGCAACAACCACCCGGGGGCGCTGGTCCAGATCGGGTATGATCGCGTGCACCAGAAGCCCGGCTGAGGCAATGATGCCCGCAACGGCATGTGACTGTCCGGCACCTATTTCTACCAACAACCAGCCGCTCTCGGATAACATGTCACGAGCACCGTCCGCGATGGCGTGATAGGCGCTCAGCCCGTCCGTCCCATCGGTCAGAGCTTGCAGCGGTTCGTGTTCCCGTACTTCCGGGGTCAGTTCTGGTAACTCGTCTTCCGCAATGTAGGGGGGATTCGAGACGATCAGATCGAAGGGACCTTGCAGGCCCTCGTACCAGTCGCCGAGTTGTAGCTGCGCGCGATTGGCTACGCCGAGATCTCGCGCGTTGAAATCAGCGATGCGAAGTGCCGCCTCGGACACATCGACGCCGATGCCTGATGTCGTCGGCCACTCGGCAAGGAGCGTGAACAGAATGCAGCCGCTGCCGATCCCCAAGTCTAGGATTCGCTTTTGTGGCCCACGGTGGAGTGCCTCTGCGACGAGCGTTTCTGTTTCAGGCCGTGGGTCAAGAACGTCGCGGGTCACACGAAAGGGCCGCCCCCAGAATTCACGAGTCCCAACAATATGGCTGAGCGGTTCGCGTGCTTGGCGCCGAGACGTTGCGGCAAGGAACTCTTTATGCGCGGCCTCGGGAACCGACTGGGAAGAGCGCGCAGCGAGACCGGCGCCGTCGACGCCCAACGCCCAACGCATCAAGAGTGTCGCATCGCGCATTGGATCGTCCACGCCCGCGACACCAAGACTTCGTGCTGCCGTTCGGATCAACGCCTCGGCGGTTTCAGTCATCGGTCGAGTTCCGCCAATCGTTCAATGCGATCCGCCGTAATGAGTGCTTCGGTCAACTCAGCCAGATCACCGCCGATAATCTGGTCCAGTTTGTAAAGCGTCAGGTTGATCCTGTGATCCGTAACGCGCCCCTGTGGAAAATTGTAGGTGCGGATCCGTTCCGAGCGATCGCCTGAGCCAACCTGGCCCTTCCGATCCGCGGCGCGGGCGGCCTCAGCCTCCCGCCGCTTCAAGTCGAACAAGCGCGTGCGTAGAACCTGCATTGCGATCGCACGATTCTGGTGCTGTGATTTTTCGGACGAGGTCACCACGATCCCGGTGGGAATGTGCGTGATCCGCACCGCGGAATCCGTCGTGTTCACGTGCTGTCCACCCGCGCCCGACGCCCGCATTGTATCGACCCGGATGTCCGAGGTCGGAACGTCAACGTCGATGTCTTCTGCTTCCGGCAATACCGCAACCGTGGCGGCCGATGTGTGGATCCGCCCCTGGCTCTCTGTCTCGGGCACCCGCTGAACCCGGTGCACACCGCTCTCGAACTTGAGCTGAGCGAAGACACCTTCGCCACGGATCGCCGCGACAATTTCCTTGTAGCCGC
This sequence comes from Paracoccaceae bacterium, assembly GCA_050043005.1. GTDB lineage: Bacteria > Pseudomonadota > Alphaproteobacteria > Rhodobacterales > Rhodobacteraceae > Thermohalobaculum. The sequence goes on along the minus strand of JBHJIZ010000046.1, from coordinate 814 downwards.
CCAACTCGGCCGCGCTCTCTTCGATGATTTCTACCCGCCAGCCCTGCGCCTCGGCAAAGCGTTGGTACATCCGGAACAAATCGCCGGCGAACAAAGCTGCTTCGTCGCCGCCAGTGCCTGGCCGGATCTCGAGGATCGCGGGGCGGTCGTCGGCGGCATCCTTCGGCAACAGGGCAATGCGGAGGTTCTCTTCCAACTCGGGCAAAGCCGCCTGCAACTCGGCGATCTCCTCGCGGGCCAACTCCGCCATTTCCGGATCGCTCAGCATTTCCTCGGCGGCCTTCAACTCATCCTGCGCGCCTTGCCAGGACTGGATCGTCTCGACGACATCACGCAAACTCGCATACTCACGGCCAAGGTTCGCGATCTCGGTCGCGTCGGTTACCTCGTTCATTTTGGCTTCCACGAAGCCAAACCGGTCGAGGATTTCCTGAAGACGCTGCATGGGGATCATGCGTCTCCATTGCAACGCAGCGGGGTCTTGGTCAAGCGATTGCCGCCTGCTCGATATCGGGTGATTGAGTGTGCCTCGAGATTCGGGTACCTCTATTGTATGGAGATGATCGTAAAATTTGCTGTCCTCGCGACGATCGTTCTGCTTCCGATGGGAGCGGTGGCGGATGAGACCCGGAAGACCCCGCCCCAGCAGGTGTCGAATGAGTTCATCCCGCCAAAGCCGAAGGATGGCTTCCGCTATCCGGATTGCTTTTGCACCGACAGCAAGGGTGATCGGGTCGATGTTGGACGGATAGCCTGCCTGACCATCGGCAGCCGCAGCTTCACGGCACGTTGTGCGAAGTCCCTGAACAACACG
>JBHJIZ010000045.1:0-8269 GCA_050043005.1 Paracoccaceae bacterium | reverse complement strand
GAGGGAAAACTCATAGAACAATGAACTCTGCGCAACCTGCCGCGGCCCCATCATCGCATCGCTCCTTGCTTGATCGCCATCAACTGAATCAGCGATCAAGCAACCGCACAAGCCGCCTTTTTCAACAAAATCGGCTCTAAGCCGACATCTGATGGGATCAGTCAGACATCTCTCGGTCTGAGGTTTTACACTTCTGCCAATTCCGTAAAACGCCTCCGCTGAACATAATGAGCGTTATCACACGTTGTTCATTAGTGCCTCTTCTTTGGAGATGCGTTGATTGGGCTGATTTGCGCCCAGCTAGAAGCGCAGCGCAAGCTGCGGTTTCGAGCAATGAACATGGATGACCGCAATAGAATTGTATGCAGGCTTGGATATTTCGATGGTGACAACAGCGGTTTGTGTGATGGACGCGGATGGCGAGATCGTCGCCGATTGACCTTAGAAACTGTTATGCATAAAATAGGTTATGGATAATAAAGTGGAGAAGCTCGTGGGGGCGGTTGCGCCTGGTGATCTCGACGATCAGGACGCGCTTGAGGTCGTGCCAGCCGAGAGTCTTTGGCTCGCGAACTTTCAGACCGAGAACACCCGCGCGGCCTATCGCCGGGCCGTCGGCGATTTCATCGAGACCATGGGGATCACCAGTCCGGCGGCCTTGTACAGTGTCACCCAGGCGCATGTGATCGCGTTCCGGGATGAGCTCCGCGACCGCGGGCTCAGCAATGCGAGCATCGCCAATCGGCTGAGTGCGCTCTCGTCGCTCTACAAGTTCCTGGCTGACAAGCAGCTCTGCAAGATCAACCCGGTCTCCGGCGTGCGCAGACCGACGACCGGATCCGGCGGGCTCGGCAGCGGCAAGACGCCCGCGCTCACCGCCAAACAGGTTCGGGCCATGCTGGAGGCGCCAGACCCGGAAACGCTCCAGGGTCTGCGCGATCGCGCGATCCTGCACGTCTATTTCTTCACCGGTGGACGCTGCTCGGAGCCGTCGACGCTGCGGGTCAAGGATTTCAGGCTCGATCGCGACTACTGGGTACTCGAATTCACCACCAAGGGTGAGAAGATCAACACCGTGGCGATCCACACGGAATGTCAGATCGCACTGCGCAAGTATCTTGACGCCTCCGGGCATGAAGATGGTCCGCAGGCGCCGCTGTTCCTGGCCGTGAAAGCCGGCAAGAACACAGGCGGGCCGCTGACGCGCGGATCCTTTTACAAGCTTTTCAAAAAATATGCGGGTCTGGCTGGATTGCCCGGCAACATCACGCCCCACTCCGCGCGGGCCACCTTCATCACCCAGGCCTATGATGCCGGGCTTCAGGGCGAAGACATCCAGCGCACCGTCGGCCACAGCTCGATCACCACCACCGAGGGGTACAACCGGACGGCAAGGCGGCACCGGAAGAGTGCGAGTTTTGGAGTGAGTTACTGATGCTGTAAAACTGAAGCCTTTGCCCTGCCCGACCGTCCTTGAGTCTTATACCACTCAGTAGTACATTTGCTCCAGGAGGTATGTCATGTCCGTGAAAGCATCCGTGTCGATCTCAGAGCAGCAAGACGCCTTCGCACGCGAACTCGTGAGCGAGGGGCGCTACGCAAGCCTCAGCGCCGTCGTGCAACGCGGTCTCGAGCTTCTCCGCCAGGAAACCGAGATGAAGGATGCGGAGATTGCTGCCCTGCGATCCCTGCTCAAAGACCGCGCTGAAGGCGAGTTCGTGACTGTTGCAGAGGGCCGCAAGTCCACAGAGGCTATGATCGCCAAGAAACGACGCGCGCATGACCTTTGAGGTTATCCGGTCCCGTGCAAACGATCGGGACTTGGATCTCATCTTCGACTATCTTCTGGCGACCTATCAGGATCTCGGCGATCCGACGCCGGAGGCCTTCGATCGCGCCACCGAACGCTTGAGATCGATCGAAGACGACCTGGAACGCTTAGGCACAGCGCCGTTTCAAGGAACACTGATGCCGGACATTATGCCTGATCTCCGGCGGGTTACGAAAGATCGGGCAATCATCTACTTCCGCGTCGCAGAGCATGCGAAACAGGTCCAGATACTTGCCATCTTCTTCGGTGGGCAGGACCATCAGAACCACATGCTTCAGCGGCTCGCTGCCAGGAACGACTAGGTAAGAATTGGCGAATGTTGTTGAAAAACTCCCTCTTGAAGTAGCTGTTACCCGCTGATTCAATCGATCCAAGAAAAAGAAGGATCGAACGGATGATGGGAGCGAGGCAGGTTGCGCAAGGATCGCTGTTCTACGAGTTCAACATCGAAGATCACGTCCCCAATGATCACTTGCTCCGTAAGATTGACCGGTATCTGGACCTCTCCGAGATGCGCAGCTTTCTCGCCCCATATTACAGCCATCAGGGTCGACCCTCGATCGACCCGGAACTCATGATCCGGATGCTTCTACTGGGCTATGCGATGGGGATCCGGTCAGAACGGCGTTTGTGCGAAGAAGTCCATCTGAACCTCGCCTACCGGTGGTTTTGCCGTCTCGATCTAACTGACGCGATCCCTGATCACTCCACGTTTTCGAAGAACCGGCACGGGCGGTTTCGTGATTGCGATCTGTTCCGACATCTCTTTGAAACGGTACTGGCCCGCTTTATTATGGAGGGTCTGGTCGGCGGCGAAGCCTTTGGTGTTGATGCATCCATTGTACAGGCGGATGCGAAGCGGTTGAACAAGGTCGAAGCAAAGGAATGGACGCCAGAGCAGATCACGCGTGCGACCGAGGAATACTTCGACACCCTTGATGACGAAGCGTTTGGAGCGGCGACTACGGTCAAGCCGAAGGTGCTTTCGCCGGTGGATCCTGCGGCGCGCTTCACCGGTGCGAAGAAAGCCTATTCGATCTTCGCATACTCGACGAACTATCTGGTCGATCTCGACAACTCCGTCATCGTGGACGTCGAAACCACAGCACCGATACGACAGGCAGAGGTGAACGCAGCATTGGATATGGTCGATCGCGTAGAGGAAAGGTTTGGATTCTACCCGGAACGGTTTGTCGGCGACGGGGCCTACGGCAACGCAGAGACATTGGGTTGGCTCGTCCACGAGAAAGGCATCGAACCCCACGTTCCAGTTCTGGACAAGACCGGTCGGCAGGATGGGACATTCTCAAGAACGGACTTCAAATTCGATTACGATGGGGATCGCTATCTTTGTCCTGGGGGTAAGGAATTGCTACCTGCTCGCCGCCCGTTCCAAACCATCCGCCCACGGGTCAAGGATGACGAGACGGTGCGGTACCGGACAGCGAAAGTGGCCTGCGAGGGATGTGCTTTGAAACAGCGATGCTGTCCCAACACACCGACCCGCCACATCACCTGATCAATCCACGAAGGAGCACGGGATCTGGCCCGCGATATCGCGAAAACCAATGCCTTCGTCGCCTCAAGGCGGGCGAGACGAAAGGTCGAGATGCTGTTCGCACACATGAAGGAGATCATGGGCATGGATCGCCTGCGCCTGAGAGGACCAAACGGCGCCAAGGATGAGTTCACATTGGCCGCCACAGCGCAGAACCTGCGCAAGATGGCGAAGCTACTTCCGGCCCCGGCGTGACGGGGTCATTTTCCCGTATTGCTTAGGCCTTATGCTGCGCTGCACGCGTTGTTTTTTCAACAGAATTGGCGGACTGCAGACACTTGTTGCAGATGCAAAGAGCTCGGGCGAACTTCTCCAAACCTGACATTCAAAGTCCTGCAGAACGGATCACTCGAGCAGATGCAGAGCATCTGGGCCTGCGCGACTGCAGACATTCTCGATCAGGCCTCACGACGGTCTATGGTGCGGTCGACCACCAAAGAGGACAGGCGATCGCTAGAGGGTAGCTCTCATGCAGCTTTCGATCCTGCCGTGTCCAAATGCCATGCCGTTGCGACAGCTGCCCGTGGAGACAGTGCCATTCAGTCTGGACAGATCCTCGACATGCGTTGCTTGCAGATTGCTGCTTGGAAGGCGAGGGCACCCGCGGATCATGTGGTCTTTCGGCGTGTCACGGCCGATCATTTCAAGGACAAGAAAAACCAACAAAAACTGAACTGAAGGTGCTTCATGGCGCATGTCATAGACCGACGGTCATCTGACGCTTCAGAGCACGATACCTGCGCCACCGTGGCCGGATACATCGATGTCATGTTTGACCCAGAACGCAACCGTCCCCGCATACGCGGTCAAGTCGATGCGGGTGTGGGGCGCAGCCGTCGGCAGCGCCCGCGCGTTGTTGATCTGGAAGGTCAGGCGCGGCGCCGCGGCGAACGCCGGGTGCGCGTCGGGGTTCGCGATGTATCTGATGTTGGCTGGGTTGAAGACCACAACATAAGGCGTTTCGACACGGTGCGTCGCCAGGTCATTCTGAGAACAGAAGTAGGCATCCCCGGCCGACGGAAAGATCTTCAGGCGTTCAATCATGTTCTGGGCCGGTTCCGTCCCGTTGATATTGTTCCAAGCCACAGCCCCACCGGCGATTGCACGAGTCGATGCTGCCGTCGCGGTGTGATAAGGGTGTGAGTGCGCCAGCGGTATCAGACCCGCTTCAAGGAATGGCCCGAAGGCGACGCCGCCCGGTCCGCCGGAGACTAGAATGCAGTCGGGGTTGATTCCGTTGGCTTCGCGCACCACGCCCCACTCGTAGCGGTTCATCTTGGTTGCATCGTCCTGATAGAATTGAAGCTCAAACTCGTCTCCCTGAAGTCCGGCCAGGGCCGCAGCGTCTCTTCGCTCCAATTGGTTCACGCGCGCAAACGCGTCGTCCATCTTCATCGGCGGTACTGTGTGGAAAACGTCGTCGCGTTCTAGAATAGGTGCAGGAATTGCCATTTCTCGGGTTCCCTTGGGCTGAATAATGTCGAATCAAACGTAATGTCCCCATTGTACACGATCTCTTCCAAGTGATCCTCGTATATCGCCATGCAACGCCCTGGAGCGCCTCCTGACGAGGTTTTTGACCGGAGGCGGCCTTCGCATGCACTTTGGACCGCGCCATCGCAGTCGCTGGAGGATATCTGCGCGACGGCTGTCGTTCGTCGCCGATCCAGTGAACGACCGTTCTCGATCAAATTGATGTTCAGACAAAGTTGAGTGATGCTCGGTCGTTGCCGACTGGGACGCTACACGGATTTCTGCGCGTTGTCAGACCTAATGCGATCCGATGCGGCAAGCGGAATACCGCCAGATCAAGAAATCGACACTTTAGAATTGCGGACATCGTGCAGTCCGTCAGAAACGGTCGCTTGCAGACTGAGTAGACCTGCATCTCTGGGGCAGGGCTCTTGGATTGGTGGGATCACAGCGTTTCGTGCCAAACGTTAACCGTATGCTGACGAACTTCCATAACTGTTCCCTTATTATCGCTTTCTTACCGGTGCGATCGATATGGGCACCAGCTTTGCCCCCGGTGATTTCCGCGCCAACACCACACGCATGGACCCCGAGAACCGCGAGGCGAACCTGGCGCTGGTTGACCTTGTGAAGACCTGGGGCGTTCGCAAAACCGCGGCCCCCAGTCAGATCGCATTGGCTTGGCTGATGGCGCAGGGGCCGTCGATTGTGCCCATCCCTGGCACAACCCAGATGCCACATCTTCTGGAGAATACCGGTTCGATCCAAGTCAACTTCACAGCAACAGAGCTTGCGGAATTGAACAGTCAGTTGTCCTCGATCGACGTGCAGGGCGAACGGATGCCAGCCATGGTTGCTGCCTGGTCAGACGTTGAAGCGCCTATACGTCAATGACTATTGGAATCCTAGTGACGCGAGTGGATGCCATAGCCGCTGGCGTCGGGGTGGAGCGCGGAATAGGATGTCCCACTCCGCCGCTGGGGTTTGCGCGCTTCACGCGGCCGTGGCGGCGTTCGCGCTCAACGTGACAAGCTCGCCATCCAGGGGGATAACAACGCGGCTCTGCAGATCGCCCGCCTGACGCACCAGCGCCGCCATCAGGTCTGAGCGCGTCGAAAAGCAGAGATCCAGCGCGTCCATGTGAATGGCTATGATCTGCACGCCTGGGTTTTCGCGCACTGCTTGCTTGAAGAACGTGACCGCCTGGGCAGCGTCCATCAGCAGGATTTCGGGCGACAAAACTTCTACAACAGGCCCGCCAGTATGGGCGATTACGACGTCAGGCTTGAAGCGCTTCAGAACTGACAAGACCTCCCCGGCCTCATCCAGGACCGTGTCTCCGGCCCAATAGATCGTGGGCTCTCCTTCCGCCTCAAAGATCAGGCCGTTCCCACCGCCCATGGCGTCGCCGACCATCCCCTTGCCGTGGCGGGCTAAATCCTGGTGAATGGTGATGCCGTCCAGCGTCATGTGATCCGCCTCGGGCGATCCGATTTCGCGCACGTTCGTGAACCCCTTGGCCTCAAGGCTTTCCTTGAAGGGGATCGCGGGGGTGTTTTCGCGCGGATTGGGCGAGGCTCCGTTACGCGGTGTTATCATCGTTATGGATTTGTCCAAAATATCCGCCGCCGCACCGTCGAAGTGGTCGCCGTGCAGGTGGCTGACGATCACGACGTCAATGTCGGCGACGATCTGCGCAGCCGGAATCGGGAGGTCAACTGTGGGGTTTGGCGCGATGCCAGCAAAGGAGGGCAATTTGCCTTTGTCCGACAACGTCGGGTCTAGCAGAAACGTCTTGCCGCCATAGACAAGCCGTGCTGTGGCATTGCGGATGAAGTGATAGGTTGGTTGGGCCACGGGGTCGTCTCCTTTGAAGATCAGTATCTGCGATTGGCGTGTGGTTCTTGGCCCGTGCGCTCCACGCACCTAGCCAGTGGGGCCGAAGGTTTCGAAATGGATGTGATCCTTGGGAATACCCGCCATCTCGAGACCGGTGCAGAGCGCCGCGATCCATTTGGCAGGGCCGCAGAGCAGGTAGTCTGCGTCTGGCCCTGCGTTCAGATCCAACAGCGTCTGCGCACTAATCCGCCCGGCCTCGTCATAGTCGATACAGGCCATGTCGGTCGCTGACGGTTGGCTGTAGAGAATGCGTTGGGCAAAGTTAGGGCGGGACGCGACCAAAGCGTCAACTTCAGATCTGAAGGCGTGGTTCGCGCCGTTGCGCGCGCTGTGCAGGTACCACACGGCGCGGCCTGCATCCTGGGCTGCCGCCGCGTGCAGCATCGATAGCATTGGCGTCAGACCCACACCCGCGCTGGCCAATACAAGTGGGCCGTCGCTGTCAGGCACCACGAAATCGCCCGATGGTGCGCGGGCGGCAATGCGGCTATCCACTTGCACAACGTCGTGCAGATAGCGCGATGCAGTCCCGCGCTCGTGGCGTTTGATGCTAAGGCGGTACGTGTTTGCATCCGGCGCCCCCGACAGCGAGTAGCTGCGTTTCACCCGCCCAGGCTCACCTGGGATCTCGAGTTCAATGGGCAGATGCTGGCCCGGCCCAAAAGACGCAAGCGGACCACCATCCGCAGCGTCGAGGTGAAGCGAAGTGATGCCCTCGGACTCAGCTACTTCCTGGGTCACCACGAGGTCGCGCAGATCAGCATCGTCGCGCGACCAGCGCAACGATAGGGCTGCGGGGCGCTCCACCACCGCCTCGATGGTCACATCGATTGTACGCAGCGCATTCGGATCTTGTCTGCCCTTTGGATCCCAGTCCATCGCGGCGCGGCCAGACAGGTGCAACAGCCCACCTGTTTCGAATTCGACGAACACAAGCCCGATGGCAGGGTTTTCGATCAGGTTGCCGATGGTGTTGAAGTAGTTGTTGCCCGCATAATCCGGGATGCGCAGGTGCGTGGCGTTCAAAACCTCTACGAAGCCCGGCGCACCGCCGCGGTGAGAGGCGTCAAAGCCATTGGACGAATGCCCGCCTTGCGCCCGATGCCCCGTTCCCAGAAACAGCGTGTCAGCGGCACGGATGGTCGCGATCTGAGTCTCGTTTAACCGCCCTGTTCGGGTCGCGGGCGGCGCCTCCCGTGTGGGCACGCGCCGCCAGGTCCGTTCGTGAATGTATTGCGGGCAATTGCCAAAGCTCTGGTGCACATCGATGGCATAGCCACGGCCATGCGCGCGGAACGTCCCGTTGAGACGGTTGCGACGCCTTGTGGCCAGTTCGATGCCGAGCATCCCGATATCGGTGCCATTGGTCAGAGCGCCGCGCCTGTCGGGTTCTCGGTCAGCATCGCTCGACCCAGCGCAAAGTTCCGCAAGGCATCTCCGACGAAGAGCATCTGACCGACGACATCATCGAGTTTGCCCGCCAGTACGGTCGGTACGGCTATCGGATG
>JBHJIZ010000044.1:0-21362 GCA_050043005.1 Paracoccaceae bacterium | reverse complement strand
CCCTGCAGCACCTCGACCTGGCGCAGCTTCGAGACGATCTCCTCGGGCTTCGGACGTTTGCTTCCCATTCTCTGATCCTCCTGAATTCCGGTTCACATGAACCTTCCAAGCGGACCACTTCAATGGGGGCACTCCACGACGTTCTACCAGCGAACCACGATCCCGCCTTTCGGCAAACAGTTGCAGGTAACATTGTTCATTCGAACACGGATGACGCATCTCTCCAAGCCGTGCGAGCGGTGCCAGCGGACGCAGGGACCTTGCTATTCTGGGCGTCATCGCTACTGCATTGGGGCAGTCTTAGCAGCGATAAAGCCGATGCTCCTAGAGTAAGTGTCGCATGTTATTTTCAGTCTGCAAAAGCTATGAGATTTCGCCCGACCGCGATGCCCATGGCTGGGACTCTTTCATTTCAGTCCAGGATCGATCTGATTGACAAGGTATGCAGACAGCATCTTTGACCATAGCTCTTGAAAAGAGCATCTTCCCGTTTTCGCACGCATTATTCCTTAGTTGACAAATTCGTTATCGAGGCCCCCGCAACATCGGCTTCATTCTTGAGAACCATTCAACAACACTAATGGAAAGAATCGGTACATCGGGAACGCAAAACTCGGCATAACGGGAACAAGTACCGTTCGGTATATTGGGAACACAGCGTGGCTGAAAACCAAGTCGATCTCTTCCTGGACCAGCTGGCACGCGCGATGCTGACGGCGCTGCTGGACGCGGATACCCTGATCGCTGACCGGGGATATGACAGCGATGGGTATCGCGCAGCCCTGAACGACAAGGGCATTACCCCCTGCATCCCGGGCCGAAGGAACCGGAAGCATTCCATCTCTTAGAGCCCGATTCAAAAGTTCATGCGAGGTAGCAGTAGGTTGCAAGGCATCAAGCTCATGACCCGACGCCTTGCAACCTACTGCTACCTCGCATGAACTTTTGAATCGGGCTCTAGGGAACGCACGCTCTCAGTCGCGAATTTCCAAGAAAACAAAGATCTCAGTAAGACTGGCCAAACCAGTACCAGTTCGAATAACTTAGGATTCCATCTTTAGATACGTTACCGCGAAGAACAACGACGAGTCCCGAAGAAGTAGATTGGCCATCAGCAAAAGGTGCGCCAATTACTCGATCTTCGACTCCGTCATCATTGAGATCGATAGTCAGAATAGTGAGCTCGCGTCCAGCTTCATATGCCAGCGACGGAAACGGTATTCGTGGTGGTAAATCGATCGACGTTTCTTGGCCAATGTCGCCATGGCGAACAGGAGTGCGTGAGTGACGTTGACCTGTTGTTTCGCGCTTGTGAGTTTCCATTGCGCTCTCCAAAAATCCTGAAAGAAAAGTCCATTGGCCTGAATTGAGCTCACGCGTGCCAAGCTTTCTCCATGGACGGAGTCCACGCACCGTATCCCCACGAAACAAGAAAATAGCGCCCACACCATCATCCTCACCTGGCGCCGCAACCGCAAGATCTGTGATTCCGTCATCGTCTAAATCCTGCGCCGACAGTGCAGCACCAAACAAATCTCCCGTTTCGTCGACATCCAGAGCATTATCGGGATGCGATCCGTAGATCTGAACGAGGCCAAAAATGTCCGAAGCGCTTAGCTTCGGAGTCCCAAGCGAGAACTTCAAGGTTGCCTCTGCGATGCAAGCCACCATGATGGAGTCTCTATCAAAGGGAGTCAGTGGTGCGTCTGGCTCGACGTACGCATTGCCGCTTCGATCCTTTGCTCCACAGCGCTTAGGCTCCGGTGCGTCAAGGCGCGCATGCTCATGGCCGAAGCCAAGAGCATGACCAAATTCGTGCACCGGCGCTTTCAAGTTGACAGAGAGAGCGGCGAGCGACCAAAGCGTTGGCAGTATCAGCCCGTTGCGAACGCCATTGATCTCGTTACCTCTTCCTAAAGTACGAGGATAAGAAGCTTCGAGTGCAATGCGAATACCTTCGTTTCCTTCGGTGCAAGTCTGCCATCCGATAAAGTCTACTGCACTTTCCCTTTCCCATGTCGATCTCACTGACTTGCGGATCATGCGACGCTCTTGGGCGTGCTCGCGCTTTGGATCTTCCCAGCAGACGGGGATGCTGGGAGTCGGCCACTGGGTGCCCGTTTTCATGGTCAATGCTGCTGCGGAATTAATCAGTACAAGGGGCACCAACGTTGCTGCAATGACTGAACCAGATCTCATGGCGATGAACTAGCTTGAACCATAGGAAACTCAAAACCGACTACACTGATCAAGCGTGCAATGGAAAAATACGCTCATTCCATTAGATCATAGCTCAACGATAGTGATCTCGACCTTTAAGGTCTAACGGGCTGATTGGTGCATAACTTTCGTGCACTGTGAATTCCCACTTTCGCGTAGGTTTCCGCGTTGCCATCTCGACCAGATATACCGCGGTCCACTCGTACGGAATGGATCTACAATCCTTCAGTGATGTTCAAACATGAGGGCACAACTGCCACTGGAGCCCTCGCCAAGCGAAGGTCGGCCTTGCTCGACTCTGAGGAATCGATTGGTGGCCTCCGCTTGGCGCAAGCTTTCAGTTGACCCAACGGCAGCTTCGAGGGGTGGTCCATGAATAAGAGTATTGTGAACGACGGTAGCTTTTTCCTCGACCGCCGACACATGGCGGATCTGGATGAAGAACGTTGTCGCTCAACCGAATAATGTAGTGTCAGGGAGACTGAGCGGCGACAGTCTAGATCTCTCCTCAGGATGCAGGTTCGGGTGTTGACACGCCATTGCGGCGCTCGGTCATGAACTGGTCGAACTCGGCCTTGTCCTTGGCGGCACGCAGGCGACCCAGAAAGCCTTCGAAAGCGCTTTGTTCGTCTTCCAAACGGCGCAGAGTCTCGTCACGATACTCGTCAAACGCAGTATTGCCGGTTTGCCGCGTGCCTTTGCGCCAGAATGACTTCTTGGTTTTAGAACAGCTCATGCGTCCACTCCATATCATGTATCCAAGGATGATCAGGCCGAGCGGCCAGGCGAGGATGAAGGCCAGCACCATAGTGGCGATCCAGGCACCACGGCCCCATTCGTCCAATTTCGCCTCTGCATCGGTCAGCCATTGGGCGATGCGTGACATTGTCGTTCCCTCTTCGATGTAAATGTTTTTCACATTCACATATCTGGGTGAGGCACCGCATCTGGTCAAGTGAGAAACCCCACAAAAGAGCAAAAAGCCGGATGAGCCTCAGTCGTCGGGGAGAATCCCCAAGCCTCTCAGATAGATAGCGGCCCCGGCCTCGAGCAGTTCTTCGGCAGCGATAGGGGCCCGGCTGCGCGTATCCTCGCGCCCAAAAAGCTCGGAGATGCCATGGCACATGGCCCAGATGTGGTAGGACATCATGTGGATGGGCGGGCGTTCCTGTGCCGGCATGTGGCGGACAAGACCTTCGCATACCCGGTAGAGGACAGCGAACGCCCTGTCCCCGGCGCGCGGCACGTCCGGCCCGGTTTCTGAGCGGGCCGCGAACATCGCGACGAAATACGATCGTTTGGTGCGGGCGAAGTCGAGATAGGCCGCTGTAACGGCTTCGAACGCGCGCATCGGGGACGGCCCGCCGCTGTCGAACGCCGCTTCAAGCCGGTCGGCGAACAGCTCGAACCCAGTGCGGGCGACCTCGTCGAGCAGCGCATCACGATCCTTGAAGTGGCGGTAAGGTGCTGCGGGGCTGACCCCTGCGGCGCGTGCGGCCTCGGAGAAGGTGAAGCCGTTCGGACCCTTGTCGGCGATCAGGCCGAGCACCGCGGTGACAAGCGCCTCGCGCAGGTTTCCGTGGTGATAGCCGCGCCTGCCTTTTCCCTCGCGTTCCGCCATGAGGGGGAGGTAGCCGAGGGCCGGGGCAATGGCAATCGTGCCAGCGTTACTGAGTACCGGTGGTGCTGGTTGTCCCGGTGGCCGAATCGGATGAAGCAGCCGCAACGCCGATCGCCACGCCCGCCGCGATAACAGCAGCACCGGATATCCCGGCGGCAGCAATGGTCCCGGCAGAAAGACCGAGGGCTCCGGATGCGAGACCACCTGCGGTCGGGACCGCCGAGCCTAGGATTTGGGCTATGCTTGGGGCAGCGGGAGCCGAGGCCAACGGAAGGATCTCGCACAAGGTATCTTCGCACGAGAGGTATTCGCCCTCGTCCAGCGTCACCACTTCGCCGTTCTGCAATTCGATCTCGATGGCGCCAGAATCGAGCCAAATCTGAACGTCCTGTGCATGCACGTGGAGCGGCACAAAGATCATCAAAAGCGCCGCAAAGGGTGCGGTAACACGCAAGCCAGTCATCGGATCACCCGTCGTTTTAGCCCCTCAAGTGGCATTCTCCGGCAAATTCGGATCTGGCGCAAGCGGCGAAGATATTGTGGCTGCGTTAGAACTTGCCGTATTTCAGGTACGCCTGCTGCGGATCCATACCGCCGCGGATTGCCGAACGGATTGCACTCTCCGTGGCGATGTCGGTCTCGGCGGCCTCTAGGATCTCGGTGACCCGGGATTTCGGGATCCTGACCAGACCGTCGCGGTCGCCGACCATGTAGTCGCCGGGCTCGATGTCGACTTCGCCGATACGGATGGGGACGTTGACTGCGGCGGGGAGCCACCACCCGACGATGTCGCGCGGCGTGAAGCCGGAACACCAGGTCTGGAAATCGATCTTGAGCAGGAAGTCTGCATCGCGGATCATGCCGTCCGCGATTGCGCCACGCACGCCCTTGTCCTGGAGCGTTTCGGCGGACAGCTCGCCCATATGTGCAACCGTGCCGTCGTTCGGCTGATTGGTCCAGATGTGACCGTGCGGACACTGCGAGAGTAGCCCGGTCCAGGCGAGCAGTGTTTCGTGTGCATCGGCGGTCGGATCGACCTTGCCCAGGATTGTGAAAGCCGGGCCTGCCATCGCTCGTTCCGGGATCAGCGGGCGCAGACGCGGAGGCAGCGTGAAGTCGCGCAGGCCCATCTTGCGCATCACGTCGTGCAGAACGCCGGTGTAGCATTTGGCAAGGCGGTCGCTGATCTCGTCGGTCATGCTCTTATCTCCCAAAGGTGCCCTTCGGCACGTCGCTGCCGCCACACGCCCACCCGCCCACCCGCCGGCGCGCAGGCGCAGCGACGTGCGGACCGGCAGGATCATGCTGCGGGAAGGCAGGCCGGGCCGAGCGGTTCGAACGTCTTGTAGCCCATTATGAATTCGCGGTGACCCATCTGCTCGGAGGCCGTGCGCTCACCAGTGGCGACCGCGAGTGTCAGCGCATGGATTTCGTCACCGACCTCGGCCAACGGTGTCCCTTGCAGGATGCGCCCAGCGTTGACATCCATGTCATCCGCCATCCGGGCATAGGTTTCCGGGTTTGCGCAGATCTTGATCACCGGCGAGATGGCAGACCCGACGACCGAGCCGCGTCCCGTCACGAAATAGGTCAGGTGGGCGCCGCAGGCCATAAGTTCAGCAATTTCGGCGTTGTCATTGATATTCGGAAAGCCAAAGGTCGGCTCGCCGTCCGGGACGACGTCTAGCAGATAGAGTCCGCCGCGCGGCGGCTGGTCGCCCGGCTTCAGCATTCCATGGATCTCGCCCGAACCCGATTTGGCATAGGCGCCGAGAGATTTTTCCTCGATCGTCGTGAGGCCCCCGTCGGCATTGCCCGAGGCGAAGGATCCGTAACCCATCTTGCCATAGTAGATCGCGGCTTTCTCGACGGAATGGCGTAGTTCGTCGGCCAGTTCGGGCGTGGCGGCGCGGTCGGCCATGACGTGCTCGCAGCCGATCAGTTCGCCGGTCTCCTCGAAGATGCAGGCCGCGCCTTCGGTCACGAGGCGATCGAAGGCCAGACCTGCGGCCGGATTGCCGGTTATGCCCGATGTGCCGTCAGAGCCGCCGCAGACCGTGCCGATGACGAGTTCAGATATGTCCATGGGCACGCGTTCAGCCGCTTCCAAGGCGGGTAGGTGCTGCTGCACGAAAGCCTCACCCATGGCGATGGTGCTGCGCGTGCCGCCCTCGCCCTGGATGACCAGAGTTTCGACGGGACGGCCCGAGGCATCGATCACGCGGGCGAGTTTGTGCTTGTTGAAACTCTCGCAGCCGAGAGAGACAAGGAGGACCGCACCGACATTCGGATGGGTGCAGAGTGCTTCCATCATCCGCTGGGCATATGCGTTGGGGAAACAGCCGGGGAACCCGATGAGATGGACGTCATGGCCACGAAAGCCAAGCGTGATCTCGCGCGCGACGTGGTGGGCGCATTCAACCAGATATGCGACAACCAGGGTGTTTCGGATGCCCTTGCGGCCATCGTCGCGGAGATAACCGGTCAGCATGGCGCTTGCTCGGGGACCACGTAGCTCGGCGTGTAGTCGGAGCGGACGTTTTGGATGTGAACATGTTCGCCCGCCGCAATATCGGCGGTCGCGATCCCGATGGGGAAATTGTACTTCCAGATGGTCTCGCCCGTCGCGATGGCGCGGGCGGCGATCTTGTGCCCGAGGGTCAGAGCCGTCGCGAGTGTCGTGCGTTTGCCCTCGACATCGACGGTCTGTCCGGCAGCCATGCTGCTGGCGAGTACCAGGACGTTATCGCCTTCGGCGAGGCGGATCAGATGCATGTCACTCATCGACGTCGTCCATATCGCGCTGGCCCGTAAGCGCGCGGCGCACATGACTCCACGATAGACCGATGCCAAGTACAATGCCAATGCAGAGCAGGATCAGCCATTGCATCAAGCCCGGATCTTCGACGTTCAGATACTCATAATCGACCAGCACCCAGATGATCGCAGCCAGTAGGGCGATCACAAGACCGGCGCCGATGAAGCCGATTGATCGCAGCGTTGCGCGGAGGCAAATGACGTAGAGGATCACCAGGACCACGCCTGCGAGTGCCTTGACGGCAGTGTCGGTTTCGAACCCGGTCTGCATCCAATCGAAATACGACGTGCCGCTGGGGTTATAGGTCACCATGACAAGTCCGATCGCGAGCGCGATCCGAACCAGGAAACCAAATCCGCCCATTCCGTCACCCCCAGGGAACACAGATCGCGGGAAAGTGACCGGTGCCGCGCGGTGGTGCAAGCCCGAATTGGCTCGACCTGCCCGCTGCCACGGCGCAGGATCGGACGATGATGCTACTGGACATCGAGGCACGGATTGCCGCCTGCACGCTTTGCGCCGAACGCTTCCGCGCGACCGAGACGGCGCACGAGCCGCGCCCGGTCGTCTATCCCTCGAAGACCGCGCGGTTGATGATCGCCGGACAAGCGCCTGGCGCGCGGGTCCATGCCTCGGGCGTTCCGTTCGACGATCCCTCTGGGGACCGCCTGCGCGACTGGATGGGGATCGGACGCGACATGTTCTATGATACGACAAGGCTGGCCATCGTACCGATGGCGTTCTGCTTTCCGGGATATGACGCCAAGGGTTCAGATCTGCCGCCGCCGAAGATCTGTGCCGAGACCTGGCGGAGTTCCCTGCTGGCCCAGATGCCGCAGATCGAATTGGTTCTGGTGATTGGACAGTACGCGCAAGGGTGGCATATGGGCGGGGAGCGAAAACGAACCCTGCCCGAAACCGTCCGGCACTGGCGCGACTATGGCCCGCATGTCCTGCCCCTGCCGCATCCATCCTGGCGCAACACCGCATGGCTGAAGAAAAACCCGTGGTTCGAGGACGAAGTGCTGCCGCATCTCAGGGCCGAAGTCGCGCGGCTTGCGGGATAACGTTTGCGGTCGCGCTGTCCGGATGCGTTGCAGGTGGGGCGTTGCCGCCACCCGCCGATGTCCCGTCAATCCCAGGTGATACGTTTTTGCGGGCAAGCGATGGTGAGAAGCTTGTGACATCGGAGTGGTTGCCGGGTCCGGCTCCTGTTGGTGTGATCCTGGCCTTTCACGGATACGGAGACTATGGGCATCTGACGTTCCGACGTGCGGCGGAGTACTGGCAGGCGCAGGGCCTCGCGGTTATTGCCGTCGACCAGCGCGGGTTCGGCCGCAATCGATCGTATGGGTTCTGGCCGGGTGCCGAGGGCCTGATCGCGGATGCCGCAGATATCGCGCAGCAGGTTCGGGGCCGTTTTCCCAGCGTGCCTCTGACCGTCGTTGGGCATTCGATGGGTGGTGGGGTCGTTACCGCAGCGGTGGCCGATGGTCTGGAGGCTGACAGGCTGGTTCTCGCGGGGCCTGCGATCTGGGGCGGTTCACTCTTGAACCCGCTTTATCGCGCATCGGCGTGGTTGGCTGCCGTCACCGTTCCAGACAAACGGTTCTCCGGGCGCGGTGTCGTCAAGATCCAGGCAAGCGATAACATCGACGCTCTGCGGGAGCTGTCGCAAGACGAACGCTACCTTTCGCCGCCTTCCGCGCGGGAGTTGCACGGGCTGGTCCGGCTGACCGATCTTGCAGAAGCGGCGGCGCCAGCAGTCACGATACCGTCGTTGATGCTGCTTGGCGCTAAGGATCAGGTTGTCATCAACGATGCTGCCCGCGCAACGTTCGAGCGCTTTGCCGGAGCTCGCGAAGTGATTGAATACGAAGATGGCTGGCACCTGCTGTTCCGTGATCTACAGGCCGAGCGCGTCTGGCGCGACGTCGCTGAATGGGCATTGGGTGATTTGGATCAGACAACAGGAGGCTCGGGATGAGCAACCGCCTGACGGAGCTTCATGCCCTTGCTTTGGAAACGGACCGATCGGAAGACTGGGCGCGGTTCTACCAGACCTTCGCGGGGACAAGTTTGATCGTGCCCCTGTCCGCAAGCGAAGGCGACACCGCCACCCCTGCTTTGACCGAACAGGACGGCGTGACCTGTGTGCTCGCGTATCCCGACATCGAAAGCTATGCGTCCTTGATCGGTGCGCCCGGCGAATATGCCGCGGTTTCCGGTGTTGACCTGGCGGAGATGCTTGCCCCTCAAACGACGGCCCTCAGCTTGCAAAGCGAACCGGGGATCGTGTTGCTTCCAAAGCAGTTGTCCTGGATTGCCGAGACATTTGGCGCCGAGGTCACGCGGGCGACCGGTTCGGGCGTGACGATAGAAACGCCGGAGGCGCCGGAGCTGGCGCTGATGGAGCAGTTGGGTGCGGCCGTGGCGGCGATGGGCGCCGACTGCCCCGAGGCGTGGTTGGTGGCGATGCGGGAAGATGAAGGATCCGCTGAACTTGTGCTTGTCCTCGGTTTGTCTGACAGCGCACGCAGGATCGAGGGTGAATTGGCTGAGACCGTGACGCGCGCGGTCCAGACAGTCACGGATCTGCCCTTTGCGGTCACCTGTCCAGACCGGGGCGCGCCTTTGATGGCGGCTGCCCGCAAGAACGGGATCGGTGTCGGCGGGTGAGTTAGTTTTCGGCTAGCACCCTCTGCCGCGCCAGGCCCGCGTCGCGGTCCGGCACATAGAGCAGCCCGGCCAGGCGGCGCACCAAGGCGCTTTCCTCGTGATCGCGTTCGCCATCGGCATAGATTACACGCCAGACGGCTTCGATCACACCGACGCGGTCTTCGAACGGTACGGCGTCCTTTATGCCCCGCGTGAAGCGCACGAGATCCGTCGCCTCGGATTGAACGATCTGTGCTTCGGCGCGCAATTCGGATGCTTGCGCCTCGTTCAGGTGAAACCGGCCCTGTAGGATACGCCCGATTTGAGCCTGTTCCTCGGCAGCGTAGTGACCATCGGCCAGGGCTGCTTCGATCAGGATGGCCGCGAGCGCGATCTGTGCGGGGTCGTGCTTCGGCGCCCCGGTTGGCGCGGGCTTTCCCGAAAGCATTTCAAGAAGTTGGTCTATCATGACGGAGTTAGTAATCATCCGCGTATCAGAATGCGAGCGTTGCGGGTCAGAAAACCGCAGATGGCTCAAATTTGCGCCGTATTGTGTCAAGAAATGTTAAGGGATTAACCAAAAATGCGGTAATCCCGCAAATAGTGCGGCTGCACCTAGGTGTGCCGGACCTGAGAACGTGACAGGATGTCGTCTGTGAGACCCGATGATCAAGTTCGACAATGTCAGCAAGTCGTTCTGGAGCGGTGGCCATCAAAAGGTCATCCTGCACAATTCCAGTTTCAAGGTGGATGTCGGTCGGAACCTCGGGATTCTCGCGCCGAACGGAACCGGCAAGAGCACCTTGGTCAACATGATGGCGGGACTGGAGAAACCGGACCACGGCCGCATTCAGCGGCGCGGACGCATCAGTTGGCCAGTGGGTTACAATGGCGGCGTTGTGCGCACCATGTCGGGTGCCGAGAACATCCGCTACATCGCGCGCCTTTACGATCGGGACGAATTCGAGACGCTCGCGTTCTGCATGGATTTCGCGGAGCTCGATCACTACATCGACATGCCGGTCCGGACCTATTCTGCGGGAATGCGGTCGCGCCTGGCTTTTGCGATCCTGATGGCGATCGATTTCGATTTCTATCTGGTGGACGAGGGCGCGTCGGCGGGCGATCGGAACTTCAACGAGAAAGCCGCGAACATGTTTCGCGAGCGGCTGGAATACTCGACATTGGTCATGGTATCTCACAGCCCAGAGACACTGAAGCAGTACTGCGAGCAAGCGGCGGTGCTGCTGGACGGCAAGCTGCATATATTCGACTCTCTGGAAGAGGCGAAAGAGCTGTACGAATATGAGTGAAGATCGGTCCAGAGACCCGGACGGCGGGCGCCAGCAGGACGATCTTTCGGGTATGTTCTCCGAACGACCGGGAGGGCGGTCTGGTGTGCGCGAAAGCGAGGCATCGGCATCCTCTGGCGATCCAGCCAAGGATTCATTGAGCGCGGGCGAAGGCATGGCCGAGGCAGGTGCGCGCGCTGCTGATACCGCGGCGATGATCCCGGCGTCCGTTGACGAGGATGCGGTTGAGAAGCATCGCGCGGCAAAGCAGGCACGAATCCGCAAGAAGCGCCGTGCGATGCGCGAAGGTGGTGAAGATCCGGACGGCGACGAGCCGCAGCTGCCGGCGAAGGTGCGCGGCAAGGGTGGCGGCGGAAAGAAAGGCAGTGCACTGCCTGCACTGCGTCCGGACATCAAACCGGATACGCCCGCGCTGCGCGCCGAACGGGTCGAGGCAATCCGCCGCGATCTGGTCAAGCGGCGGCGTCGCAAGGGCGGCACGATGCTGCTCAAGCTCTGGGCTTTCGTGCTGGCGCCGACCCTGATCGTTGGTTACTTCCTCTGGTGGGTCGCATCGGACATGTATGAGTCCGAGTCCAAGTTCATGGTCGAAAGCGCTGATGGAGGCGGCTCCCCTGCGGGCGGTTTGCTGTCATCGTTCCTTGGCGGGGGCGGCATCAACGACCCGGTCGCGGTGCAAACCTATATCGTGTCTCGCGATGTGTTGCGTCTCTTGGATCAGGAACATGCCTGGATCGCGCACTTTCAGGCGCCGGATCTCGATATCATCAACAGGCTCGATCCGACGGCGACGTTCGAGGAAGCATACGCGCACTACCAGAAGATGGTGAGCGTCAGCTACGATCCGACCGAGGGTATCATCGAGATGGCGCTTGTCGCCTCTGATCCCGATTCCGCGCGACGCTTCAGTTCCGCCATTATCGGTTACGCCGAGACGAAGGTTGATGAATTGTCGGATCGGGTGCGCAACGATGCGATGCAAGATGCCGACCGGAACCTTGCAGATGCTGAGGCAGCGCGCAAGCGCGCCCAGCTTGCCGAAGCGGAAATGCGCAAGCAGCAAGAGATTTTTTCGATCGAAAGCGAGGTTGCGACGGCGATGTCGATCATTGCCGGGATGGAGACCGAGCTTGAAGCGTTGAGTGCCCGGTTGACCAATTTGCGCCGCGTGACGTCTGAGTCTGATCCCAGGGTCGAGCGGATTCGCAACCAGGTCGAAACGCTCGCCGCCCGGATCGAACAACGTCGATCGGCCGTCGCTGGTGCATCAACGCAGGCAACAACAAGCCTGGCCGATGCGAATGCCGAACTGACGCGTGCTCAGATCGACGTCCAGGCTGCAATGGCGATCTTCACGTCGGCCTTGCAGGCGCGCGAACTTGCGCGCGCGAATACGGCACGTCAGCACCGTTATCTTTCGGTCGTCTCGACGCCGTCTGTGCCCGATGAGTCAAACTACCCCAAAAAGCCACAGCTGTTGGCTCTTGCGTTTATCTGCTTCCTGGGTTTCTACATCATCTTCTCATTGACCGTCTCGTTGATCCGCGAGCAGGCAAGCATCTGAAACACCATCGGGAGAACCCGAGTGACAGAGTCAGCGCAGCGCGAAGTGGCGGCGGGGGCCGTTACGTTCTCGAACGAAAGACCGTTCGCCCTGATCGCTGGACCCTGCCAGGCAGAGAGTACGGACCATGCTGTCGACATCGCAGGCGCCATGGCCGAGATCTGCCATGCACGGTCCATCGGATACGTCTTCAAGGCAAGTTTCGATAAAGCGAACCGTACTTCGGTAGCCGGCGTTCGCGGATTGGGCCTCGAGAACGGGCTGCGCACGCTACAAAGCGTCAAGGATCAGATCGGCTGTCCAGTTCTAACGGATGTCCATTTGCCGGAACACTGTTCACCTGTGGCCGAGGTTTGCGACATCCTCCAGATCCCGGCATTTCTGTGCCGCCAGACCGATCTGCTTCTCGCGGCAGGCGCGACCGGCGCCGCAATCAATGTCAAGAAGGGTCAGTTTCTCGCACCTTGGGACATGCCCAACGTTGCCGCGAAGATTGCCTCGACCGGGAATCACAACATTACGATGTGCGAGCGCGGGACGTCGTTTGGCTACAACACGCTCGTGACGGACATGCGCGCGCTGCCGCAGATGGCCGCCACCGGATATCCGGTCATCTTCGACGCAACGCATTCGGTGCAGCAACCGGGCGGGCTTGGTGGTGCGTCCGGTGGTCAACGCGAATTTGCTCCGGTCCTGGCCCGGGCTGCGGCGGCTGTTGGTGTGGCCGGGTTCTTCATCGAGACGCATCGTGATCCCGACAGTGCGCCAAGCGACGGCCCGAACATGATCCCGCTTGATCGGATGGCCGCGTTGCTTGACCTCCTCCAAGCGATTGATCAGGCCGCCAAAGCGGAGCCGGTCGTGCTTTGATCTGCATTTGAACACCATCATCGCCGTCAGTCTTCGGACGGAACCACAGGACAGGAAGACAGGATGCCAGTTCCAACGCCGCGCACGGATGTTGAGGTCAACACCTTTGACAGCCTGACATATCCGATGATCAAGCCAACCGGGTTCCGCGAATATGATGCCCGTTGGCGTTTTCCGGACGAGATCAATCTGGAAGGGATTCAGGCCTTGGGCTTGGGCCTTGCAACGCAACTCCACGAGGCCGGGCTGCCGCCGGTGGTGGCTGTGGGCAACGATTACCGGTCTTACTCACTCTCGATCAAGCAAGCGCTGATGGTCGGCCTGATGTCGGGCGGTGCGGACGTTCATGATATTGGCACGGCGCTGAGCCCGATGGCATATTTCGCACAGTTCGACCTTGATACCCAAGCGGTGGCGATGGTCACGGCGTCCCACAATCCGAATGGCTGGACCGGTGTGAAGATGGGGTTTCAACGGCCACTGACGCACGGCCCAGACGAGATGAGCCGCCTGAAGGAGATTGTTCTGGGTGGTTCTGGCATCCTGCGCGACGGAGGCCGTTATACCAAGGCCGAGGGCGTCAAGGATCGATACATCGATGATCTGGTTGGCGACTTCCGGATGTCGCGACCTTTGAAAGTCGTGTGTGCTACAGGCAACGGGACTGCGGGCGCCTTCGCTCCAGAGGTGCTGAGCCGCATTGGATGCGAAGTGGTCCCGCTGCACTGCGAACTGGACTATGAGTTCCCGAACTACAACGCGAACCCTGAAGCCATGGAGATGCTGCATGACATGGCTGCCGCGGTAAAGGCGTCGGGTGCCGACCTTGCGCTGGGGTTCGACGGGGACGGCGACAGGTGCGGTGTCGTCGACAACGATGGCGAGGAGATCTTTGCCGACAAGGTTGGCGTCATCCTGGCACGCGACCTGATCAAGCTCTATCCAGGGGCGACGTTCGTCGCAGATGTGAAATCGACAGGCCTGTTCGCGTCGGACCCGGCATTAATCGAAGGTGGCGCGAAGGCAGATTACTGGAAGACCGGGCACAGCCACATGAAACGCCGTGTGCACGAACTGGGCGCATTGGCCGGTTTCGAGAAATCCGGCCATTACTTCCTCGCCCCGCCAATCGGCAAAGGCTACGACTGTGGTCTGCGGGTCGCGGTCGAGTTGTGCAAGCTCATGGATCGTAATCCCGACATGTCGATGGCGGATCTACGCCGAGCACTGCCGAAGACCTACGCAACGCCGACCATGTCACCTTACTGCTCTGACGAGGAAAAGTACGCGGTGATCGAACGGCTTCAGGCGAAACTCGTCGCGATGGGAGAAGCAGGAGAAACGCTTGGCGCGCTGCCGATCGAGAACGTGGTCACGGTGAACGGTGCGCGGGTTTTGCTGAAGGGCGGTGCCTGGGCGTTGGTGCGCGCGTCTTCGAACACGCCCAATCTGGTTGTGGTATGCGAGACAAGCACATCTGAAGACGAGTTGCGGGAAATCTTCAAAGCGCTGGACGGCGTGATCCGGTCCGAGCCGAGCGTCGGCGACTACGACCAGACCTTCTGACCATTCATTCAGCGGCGATGGCTGTCTCGGACCAGTCGACGGTCTCGCGCCGCTGATAGGGGGTAAACCAGTCCGGGTCGGTGCGATGTTCGACGCGTCCATCGGCCCATATTCGTGCCACCGCCCGCCGAGACGACAGGCAGAATGCATGCACGGACATCTGCATGCCTCCGGTGTGGCAGTATCCGACCTCGATGTGGCAGTCGATCACCATGGACTTGCCGACGAAGCCCATCGCGCCCATGCCGATCGAGTTGCCTAGCTCCTTGAACTCCATTTCAAGCTCGGCGATTTTCGGGTCTGGGTTCCGGTCGCCAACGGTCCGCAGACAAGCCGCGCGTTTGCCAAGCACCATGCATGTATCTTTCGAGCCGCCGAGTCCGATTCCGATAATTGCCGGCTGGCAGGCGAGGCCGCGTTTTCCGAAGGCCACGAGCGAGTCGAGGTAGAACCGCTTGATCCCCTCGATACCGTCCGATGGGAACAGCATCCGATAATCGGTGCCGAACAATCCGCCCTTGTGGACGGTCGTCAGGTCGATCCAGTCACCACCCGGTTCGAACCCATACTCGATCTCGGGCGCATTGATCCCGACATTGTTGTTGTGATCGGTGCGCCACAGCGGGTGCACGCGATTGGGGCGCAATGGAACGCCGTTTGTTGCGTTGGCCGTCGCGCGCCGCAGAGCTTCTTCCAGTGCGACCGGTCCACCCTGTATCTTGGCCTCATTGCCCATCTTGACGAACCAACGCGGGCAACCGGTGTCACCGCACATCGCGCGGCGATCTTCCTTGGCGGCTTCGTAATTCTCCAGCATTGCCTGCAGGACGAACGACGACAGGTCGCCATCTTCGACCTGCGCGGCCTGCTTCAAACCGTCGAGATAATCCTGCGGGATCTCGATTGCGGCCTTGTCCATGAGCGTTTCGGCGGTCGATTGAATGAGGTCGATGGGGATCATGGTGCGCTCCGGTACTGTCGGCGTGAGGATCCCAGATTTCCGCAATCGCCTCAATGGCTCAGCGCCATCAATAAGAATAATCAATCGGGTAGAGCATCAAGACCGGGTTACGTGCCGCTCGGCCACTGGAATGCTCGGTTGATCAGTTTCTGGATTTGAAGAGAAGAACGATCAGCGTGGAAGCGGCAAAGAGCATCTTTCTGCGCCCATTGGAGAGCGTGTCGAGGAAATCTGCCCGTCACCACTCGCGCTCTTGTCGGGACGCCTCACCTTCACCGTAATTGCCCGGCTTGGCTGAAGATGCATGCGCCTGCGCGACAGTCTGATCCGTCTGAAGCGTCGCGAGATCGCGTGGGTGGTGCGGTTTCACTCAGTGGGTTGTGTTGCGCTGCAAAATAGTAAAGCATCGCTGCTCGTTAGCACAACAATCAGTTTGTGCGACGCAACAGGAGAGACCAAAAAATGCACTTCAGACCCATTCTCTCTGCAGTCGCGCTTGGCTTGGGGATTACCCTGAGCTCAGGAGCAGCGATGGCGCAGAAAGCCGGTGGCACGCTTGTCTATATCGTTCAACCCGAGCCGCCCTCACTCGCATCATATTTGTCTACGTCAGGCCCAATCGGGCTTGTGGCCCCCAAGATCTACGAAGGCCTGCTAGACTACGACAACGATCTGAACATCCTTCCGTCGCTCGCTGCCAGCTACGAGGTCAGTGAAGATGGCAAGACTGTCACCTTCAAACTGCAGGAAGGCGTGAAGTGGCACGATGGCGAGCCATTCACCTCGGCCGATGTTCAGTTCACGATCATGGAAGTCCTGAAGAAGGTCCACCCGCGCGGCCCGAACTCTTTCCGTGAAGTGACGTCGATCGATACGCCCGATGCGTTGACTGCAGTGTTCAACCTTGCCAATCCGGCACCTTACATGCTGCGCGCGATGTCCGGCTATGAAAGCCCCATCGTGCCCAAGCACCTGCTGGAAGGTACGGACGTGCGCAGCGCCGATCTGGTGAACAATCCGGTCGGCACGGGTCCATTCAAGTTCAATGAGTGGAAGAAGGGCCAGTACATCCGCCTCGACAAGAACGAGGACTACTGGAAGGAAGGTCTGCCCTACCTCGACCGTCTGGTCGGCCGGTTCATCCCGGATGCCTCGACCCGGACCGCAGCCATGGAAAACGGCGAGGTCATGTACGGCGCGTATGGCGCGATCCCGAACATCGATGCCGTGCGCCTGCGCGATACCGATGGGTTCTCAGTCACGACCGATGGCTACTCGATGATCAACCCGGTCTCGCTGATCGAGTTCGATACGACTGAGCCTCCGTTCGACAACCCGGCCATGCGCAAGGCGATCTCGCTGGCGCTGGACCGTTCGTTCCTGATCGAAAACATCTGGTTCGGATATGGGAAGCCAGCAACGTCGGCACTGTCGTCAAACTTCGCGCCGACCGGTCTCTACAAAGATCCGATGCCGAACTACGTCGCGAATGCTGACCTCGACGCAGCCAAGAAGATGCTGGATGACGCCGGGATCACTGCCGGAGCGGACGGTGTTCGTGCAAAGGCCGTGCTCGACCTGATCCCTTACGGCGAAGACTGGCGCCGGGCAGGCGAGTACATGAAGCAGGCGCTGGCCCCGATCGGTATCGAGGTTGAGCTTCGCTATGAAGACGTTCCGACGTGGCTGAAGCGGATCTACCACAACTACGACTTCGCCATGAACGTGAACTATTTCTACCAGCTCTCGGATCCGGTTCTGGGCGTGCACCGTCACTACGGCACCGATCAGATCCGCCAGGGTACGCACTTCGTGAACTCTTCGCGCTACTCGAACCCGAAGCTGGATGATCTGTTGTCGTCCGGTGCCCAGGAAGCTGATGCCACCAAGCGGGCCGAGATCTATGGCGGCATCCAGAAGATCCTCGCCGACGACATGCCGGTCGTGAACCTCTTCGAGATGCAGTTCCTGACCGTCTACAATGACAAGCTCCAGGGTCACGACAACTCGGCACTGGGAGCTTACGGTTCATTCTCCGAGGCGTATCTCACCGAGTAATCCCGGCGGGATTGCAACACGGGTGCCGGCCTTCGGGCCGGTGCCGTTCTGGCTGGGGGACCCAATGACCCATTCCACGCGGCGCTTGCGCTATGTGTTGAAACGGCTGATCCAGGCGATACCCATCGTGATCGCGATCGTCGTGATGAACTTCTTCCTGCTCAACCTGGCAGAGGGCGACGCCGTCGACGTCCTGGCGGGCGAGGCGGGATCGGCGACCCCTGAGTACATGGCTGAATTGCGGGCCAAGTTCGGGCTGGATCAACCGCTGCCGGTGCAACTGGCTGTCTACATGAAGAACGTCCTGACGCTGGATCTGGGCTATTCGTTCCGGCACGAGATGCCGGTGAGTGAGCTCATCTTCGACAGGCTATTCGCCACGCTGCTGTTGATGGTCTCGACCATCTCACTCGCCGTTGGTTTCGGCATTCTGCTTGGTCTCATCGCGGCGACAGGCCTGAACACATGGCGCGATACGGCGATCTCGATCTTCGCGCTGATCACCTATGCGACGCCGCTGTTTTGGGTCGGGCTGATGCTGATCGTTGTGTTTTCACTTGGGTTGGGCTGGTTCCCAACCTCGGGCATGGAGAACTTCGCACAGTTTTACGAGGGATGGGACCGTGTCTTCGACATCGCGCATCACTTGGTGCTGCCGACCATCACGCTATCGCTCTTCTATTTGGCGCTCTACACACGTCTGATGCGCGCCTCGATGCTGGAGCAATACGGTCAGGACTACGTCGTCACTGCCCGCGCCAAAGGGGTTTCGGAGCGGCGTATCGTTTTTGTCCACGTCCTTCGCAATGCACTTCTGCCGGTGGTGACAATGGCTGGCGTTCAGGTCGGGGCGTTGATCGGCGGGTCTGTCATCGTCGAATCCGTCTTTGCCTGGCCAGGCCTTGGAATGCTGGCATTCGAGGCACTGTTTGCGCGCGACCTGAACCTGCTTCTTGGCATATTTCTTTTGTCCGCGCTTCTGGTGGTCGGCGTTAACTTGATTGTCGACATCGTCTACTCATCGCTCGATCCAAGAATCGAGGTTAACTGATGCTCTCGTTCTGGAACCGATTTTCGCGCAACCGCTCCGCCGTTCTTGGTTTGGGCATCATCGCTTTGATCTTGTTGATGGCTGTAATAGCACCTCTGATATTTCCGGGCGATCCGTTCGGGCTGGCGGGAAAGTCCATGTCTCCGCCCGGGGCGAACGGTTTCCTGCTCGGCTCGGACAGCCTGGGTCGGGACGTTGCCGCTGGAATTGCCCACGGGGCCAAGACCTCGCTGCTCATTGGGCTCATCGCAACGCTTGTGGCGGTGTTGCTGGGCGTGATTATGGGCGCGCTTGCCGGTTACTATGGCGGCATCATCGATGACCTGCTGATGCGCACGACAGAGATGTTTCAGACGATCCCGTCGTTCGTCTTTGCCATTCTCCTTGTCGCGATCATGAAACCCTCGATCGAAAGTGTCGTGATTGCCATCGCGGTCGTGTCCTGGCCGGCGGTGGCGCGTCTGGTCCGTGGCGAGTTCCTGTCTCTACGCAATCGCGAGTTCGTTCAGGCCTGTCATACGGTCGGCATGTCGGATGTCCGTATCATGCTGGGCGAGATCCTGCCGAATTGCTTGTCGCCGATCATCGTGATTGGTTCGCTCATGGTGGCAACGGCCATCCTGATTGAATCTGGCCTGGCCTTCCTGGGTCTCGGCGATCCCAACGTGATGAGTTGGGGATTTCAGATTGGAGCTGGGCGTACGCTGCTGCGTTCAGCCTGGTGGGTCTGTACCTTCCCGGGCATTGCGATCTTACTGACAGTACTCGCCATCAACCTGGTCGGAGAGGGCTTGAACGACGCTCTGAATCCACGACTTCGGGAGCGCGCTTCTTGACACGCCTATTGGACATTCAAGGTCTTCACGTTGCGTTGCCGAGTGGTGGCCAGCGCGCCTATGCGGTCGAGAACGCCAGTCTTCATCTCGACGAGAACGAGATCCTTTGCGTTGTAGGTGAGTCCGGATCGGGCAAGTCGCTGACGGCTCGCGCGGTGATGGGGCTGTTGCCGCGTCCGCATGTCAGGATCGCGAAAGGGTCTGTAAGCCTGCAAGGGGAAGACCTCGCACAGGCGAGCGAGGCCAGGATGCGTGATCTTCGCGGTTCCGAGATCTCGATGATCTTTCAAGAGCCCATGACGGCCCTGAACCCGGTGATGACGATCGGCGATCAGATCGACGAGGTATTCCGGTTTCACGGCTCGATGTCCGGACGCGAGCGGCGCGAGCAGGCGTTAACGCTACTGAACGACGTGCAGATCCCTGATCCGGCGCAGACAATCCGCGCCTATCCTCACGAACTGTCCGGAGGGCAGCGCCAGAGGGCAATGATTGCCATGGCTTTGGCACTCGATCCCAAGATCCTGATTGCGGACGAGCCGACGACTGCGCTGGATGTCACGACCCAGGCGCAGATCCTCAAGCTGATCAAAGAGATGCAGGACGAGCACGGCACGGGCGTGCTCTTCATCACCCACGATTTTGGTGTTGTGGCTGACATAGCAGATCGCGTTGCGGTGATGCAACACGGTCTTGTGGTCGAGGCTGGTACAACCGAGCAAGTGCTGACACGTCCCGAGCATCCCTATACCAAAGCGCTGATCGCCTCTGTTCCCAGCCTGGAACCGCGCCCGGCACGTCCGCGCTCACCCGAGATCGTGATGAGGGTGAACGAGTTGGACAAGACTTATACGTCGGGTGGCGGTTTCCTGGGTGGAGAAGCACGGGTGGTGCACGCCGCCAAGCAAGTCACGCTGGATCTCGCACGCGGAGAAACGCGTGGGAGCGTTGGAGAATCCGGTTCCGGCAAGTCAACGGTTGCGCGATGTATCGTGCGCTTGAACGATGCCGAGGCAGGCCAGATCCTGCTTGGCGATGCGGACATTCGACCGCTCGGCCGTGCAGCGATGCGGCCCTACCGTTCAAAGATACAAATGGTGTTTCAGGACCCTTTCGCTTCACTGAACCCGCGCGCACGCGTTGGCAAGATCATTGCGCAAGGGCCGCTCTTGCAGGGTGAGACACCACAGGCGGCTCGCGCCCGTGCGACGGAACTCCTAGAAACTGTAGGATTGGATAAGGGGGCGTATGATCGCTTCCCGCACGAATTCTCTGGTGGGCAACGACAGAGAATCGGGATTGCGCGCGCGTTGGCACTCAACCCCGAAATTCTTGTCGCTGACGAGCCCGTCTCAGCGCTCGATGTCTCGATCCAGGCACAGATCCTAACACTTTTGGATGAAATCCGTGAAAGGATGAACCTGTCGATGGTTTTCATCACTCATGATCTCAGGGTGGCGGCGCAGGTCTGCGATCGAATAGCCGTAATGCGCAGGGGGGAGGTCGTTGAGCAAGGGCCGACGGCAGAGATCTTCGCGGCGCCAAAGCACGTTTACACTAAGGAACTCCTGTCCGCAGTCCCTGGCCGGGATTACTTCAAGACAGTCGAAGAGCACGCGAAAGTGTCGGTTTAGCTATATCTCTTTAAGAGTTTGCTCAAGACTTGGGCCTTCACGGCAAGACACCTGTCTTAGAGCCCAACCCGAAAAGAGTTGAGCGGTTTCAGCGGGTTGTGATTCTGTCCGGTTGCCACACTGGACGGAGCCTACAATGCCATGGACTGAAACCGCCCGCCGATACTCAAGCGACATGACCGACCGCAAGTG
>JBHJIZ010000043.1:0-14786 GCA_050043005.1 Paracoccaceae bacterium | reverse complement strand
GGAGATCGATTGGGGGAGTATCCTGAACGACTCCTCGGACCGTCGTTTGGAACACCCGCTCCGACGCGACAGCCGCCTCGAACCGCTGAGCGTTCAGGCGGATCTCCCGATCGGGATCGGAGATGGCGGCGTTCAGCTGGATGCCGGATTGGTGGACGGCGTCAAGCTCACCTCGATCCTTGCCCAGTTGACGACCCAAGTGAACCAGATCAACGACTTCGATCGCCTCCCGATCCCCTTCCGGGCCGTCGCGACGGACCTGACGACCGGTAAACCCGTGGTTCTGGATCGCGGCCCGCTGGTCGACGCGCTGAGGGCATCGATGTCGATCCCGGCCCTTTTTCCGCCCGTCAACATCGATGGCAGATTGCTCGTCGATGGCGGCGTGTCGAACAACTTGCCGATCGATGTCGCGCGCGCGATGGGTGCGGACATCGTCATCGTCTCGTCGATCCCTCCGGCCGAGAAGAAGACCGAAGAGCTCGGCTCTTTCGGCGCATCGCTTGGCCAGACCCTATCGATCTTCATTCATGCACGCACCCGCGATCTGATCGCGACACTGGAACCACAGGACATCCTGCTGGTGCCCGATGTCGGCGCGGTCGGTATGCTCGATTTTGCCGAAGCTCCCGAGACCATCATCAAAGGCGCCGATACAGTGGCAGCGCAGGAAGACAGGCTTCGGGCAGTTGCGGACGGGCGTGTCGCACTCCGTCCTAGGACCGAGGTTGGCGACATCCGGAATGCGCCGATCCGCTATGATCGCATCGCGGTCGAGTATGATGGTGTCCTGGATCCGGAAATCATCCGCAGGCGCCTGAACCTGCCCGACAGCGGAACCACAACAGGCCGCCAGATCGAAGAGGCGGTGGCGCGGGTTTACGGGCTCGATCTATTCGACTACGTCGTCTACCGGCAGGAGAGGTCCGGCGGTGAGGACACTCTGGTCATCCAGGCCTCGCAACGCAATGACGGGTTGGCGCGGCCGCGGTTCGGCGTTGCTCTGAACGATACATTCGGCGGCGATGGTGGGTTCATCCTGGCCCTGGGTGGCAGTTTCACCGAGTTGAACTCCCTGGGCGCACGGATTGACACAGACTTTGCCTTCGGGCAGACAGATGTGGCCAGGTTGCGGTTCGAACAGCCACTGGATCTGGACCAGGAGTTCCACATCCGGGCGACCGGATCCTATTTCAACACCAGCGGAACCATCTTTGAAGACCTCGACGACCCGCTGTCCGAGATCGACGTCGAACAGACGAGCATCACTGCCGAGCTTTTCTGGACACCCGGGGACTGGGGTCGCATCGGAGTCGGTGCGGGCTTCGTTCACCAGACCGTCGATATACCGACGGGGACGTTTGCAGGAACCGACACGGGCAGGATTGTCGAAGACCAGATACCCCTCTCACTCTCGCTCGATTACGATACGCTCGACGATCCGGACCTGCCTCGATCCGGTATTCAGGTCGGCGTAAATTACAGCTACGATCTGGCGGACGAGGAGAGCCCAAGCGGCATAATCATTGATGCACTCGGCGCGTACTCGCGCGGTCAGAACACTTTCTCGGCCTTCTTTGCCGCCGAGGGAGAGCTCGACCCACAGGGCTTCGACCCACGCTTCATCGGTGGCTTCCAGAACCTGTCAGGCCTCAGCGACGGGGAGCTGCTGGGCAATGTCACGGCACTGGCCGGGCTGCGCTATTATCGCCGGTTCGGCTTTGAGCATCCGTTCGGCAAAGAGGCCTTCGCAGGCGGCAGCGTCGAGTTTGGCGGTGCATTCGCCGACTGGGACGACATAGGGGGCGATGGCAGCTTCCTTGCCGGTTCCCTGTTTGCCGGCGTCCAGACCCCGTTCGGTCCGCTGATCCTGGGTTTCGGCGCCGCCGAGCAAGGGCAATACTCAGGAACCGTGGATCTGGGCTTCAGGTTCTGATGGCACGACAATCGATTGCCGATAGAAGCGATTGGTGGTTGCGGGCGAGACCCATGTCGATGTGCCAAACGCTTGACCGCCGCCTCCGCGCTGATCAAATAGACCCATGGCTGAGATACGCTTCTATCATCTGACGGACAGCCCGATCGAGCGCACGCTTCCGGTGATGCTGGAGCGGACGCTGGCGCGGGGTCAGCGTGCAGTAGTGCGCGGTGGCCATCCCGATCGGCTCCGCTTTCTCGACACACAACTCTGGACGTTCACCGATGAGAGCTTCCTGCCGCACGGTATCGACGGCGATCCGACACCAGACTGCCAGCCAATCTGGCTGACAGAACGCTCCGAGCGGCCAAACGATGCCAAGACCCTGTTTCTCATCGATGGTGCCGAACCGGATTTCTCTGAGATCGCAGATCTTGAGCTGACTGCGATCCTGTTCGACGGGCACGACCCGGCGGCGGTCGAGAGTGCGCGTGGACACTGGAAGGCCACCGTCGCTGCCGGGTTGAAAGCCGTCTACTGGGCTCAGGAAAACGGGCGCTGGGTGCAGAAGGCGAAGTCCGGCACACCGGACTGATCCCTGCTTTGCAACAGGCTAAGCTGCCTTGGCGCGTTCGATTGCCTCGACGATCATTTCCTTGGCACGCGCTGAGTCGCCCCAGTTCTCGACTTTGACCCACTTGCCGGGCTCCAGATCCTTGTAGTGCTCGAAGAAATGTCCGATCTGATCGCGGGTGATCTGCGGGAGATGCTCGAACTCGGTCACATTGTCATAGCGCTTCGAGATCTTGGGCGTCGGCACGGCCACGACCTTCTCATCCTGGCCCTTCTCGTCCTCCATCACCAAGACACCGACGGGACGGCAGGACATCACACAACCAGGCACCAGCGGGCGTGTGTTCGCGATCAGGACATCGATTGGATCGCCATCATCCGACAGCGTATGCGGCACGAACCCGTAGTTCCCAGGATACCGCATCGGGGTATAGAGGAAACGGTCGACAAAGAGAGTTCCGGAGTCCTTGTCGAGCTCGTACTTGATCGGCTCCCCGCCAATCGGAACCTCGACGATGACGTTGATTTCTTCGGGCGGATTCTCACCGATCGAGATGGCATCGATGCGCATGGCTTCACTCCGGTTGGTCTGATTTGCGCGGACGCGTAACGCCCAGCCTCTTATGTTGCAATGCACAAAAACAGCGCACACAGGCCGGGTTCCGAATTTTCACGGGGCCGACGCCCCACAGTATTCGGCACGATCCCACCCTGCCGACAGAGTTGCCGCGCCTCCTGCAGCACAAAGCAACGGGATCAGAGATCACCCGAGCAAACGCTCTGATCGCTTGATCATCCAATGGCCGCGGACGCGCGTCATCTCCTGCGATCCGGTCGACACGCCTGCTCAACAGCCTGTGGCGTCTCCGCCGGATGTGGCGCAGCATGCGATCATCAGCTCATCACGCGAGACCGATTTCATGGCTTTGCCACCGACAGAGTACCCAAAGAACCCACAGCGCCTGACGCCTTATCCCAACTTTCGCTTCAAGGTGAAATGGCCTGAAGCGTCAGGCAACCCGACCTACGTGGCGGGCATGAGCAGGGTCAGCGCCCTGACGCGGCAGGCTCACGTGATCCGGCATCGCGAAGGCGGCGACCCATCGACCATGCATCTGGCGCCGGGTCAGACAGAATACTCACCAATCACATTCGAGCGGGGCGTCTCGTATGATCCGTCCTTCGAGCAATGGGCGAACAAGGTCTTCGACCATCGCAACTCGCAAAACACGGATGGCGAGATGAACTCGCTTCGGGACTTTCGTAAGAACCTGACACTCGAGGTTTACAACGAAGCCGGGCAGATGGTGCTCGCATACCACATCTACAACGCGTGGGTGTCGGAGTATCAAGCGATGTCCGATCTCGACGCGAACGGCCGGGCAGCCTCGCTGATCCAGTCAATGACGGTCGAGAATGAGGGCTGGGAACGCGACGACTCGATAAAGCCCGAGACAGAACCGACGTTCACACTGCCATCGTCCCAAGACTGAACTGGCTGTCGTGAAACGAAAACGGGCGGACCAATGGCCCGCCCATGATTTCGATCGTCCGCTGGATTAAAGCAGCGGCGCGATCACCAGGCTGACGATAGCCATCACGTAGATCAGGATGTTCATCGACGGACCCGACGTATCCTTAAACGGATCGCCGACTGTGTCGCCGACGACCACGGCCGCATGGGTTTCGGTACCCTTGCCACCGAAGTTGCCCTTCTCGACATACTTCTTGGCGTTGTCCCAGGCACCGCCTGCGTTCGCCATCATCAGCGCCATCAGGACACAGCCCAGCAGTGCACCGGCGAGCATACCGCCCAGCGCTTCGGGCCCGATCACGACCCCGACAACCGGCGGCGCGCCCACGGCGATAACACCCGGCAGGATCATCCGCTTCTAGGCCGCGGTGGTCGCGATCTCGACGCACTTGGCGCTGTCCGGATCGGCTTTGCCCTCCATCAGGCCCGGGATCTCCCGGAACTGGCGGCGGATCTCGTTGATCATGTCGAAGGCCGCATCGCCGACAGCCGTCATGGTGATGGCCGAGACGAGAAACGGGATACATCCGCCAATGAACAGGCCGACCAGCACGACCGGGTCATCCAGCCTCAGTTCGAACCCATCGTTGTGGAGCCCCACCGTCTGCACGAAGGCTGCGATGATGGCCAGAGCCGCAAGGGCCGCCGCGCCGATCGCGAAGCCTTTGCCGATGGCGGCAGTGGTGTTGCCCAACTCGTCCAGCGAGTCCGTGATCTCACGGACTTCCGAACCCATTTCACCCATCTCGGCGATGCCGCCGGCGTTATCGGCTACCGGGCCATATGCGTCGATGGCCATGGTGATGCCGACCGTCGCCAACATCCCGACCGCCGCGACGCCAACGCCGTAAAGCCCGGCAAGCGAGGTCGACACATAGATGATCGCGGCAAGCACCAACAGCGGGATCACAACCGATTGCATGCCCACGGCAAGGCCTGTGATCATCACGGTCGCCGGGCCGGTCTCGCCCGAGGCCGCGATTTTGCGGACCGGAGCGGCAGCCGTATAGTATTCGGTGATCAGGCCAATGGCCACGCCACCCGCTGCACCACAGATCACCGCGAACCAGATGCTCATCGGCAGACCCAGCGCCATGATCAAACCGGCGGCACCAATCAGGAACAGAACCGGCGCGCCCAAAGTCCCCGTGCGCAGTGCCGCGGCGGGTTCCTTGGAGGACTGGCCTTTAACCACGAAGATCATGATGATCGAGGCGATCAGCCCCAGCCCGGCAAGTGCCAGCGGCAGGAACATCATCGAGGCCTTCATTTCGGTGAAGGCTTCCTCGGTCAGATCCATGCCGAACGCGCCGTTGAAAGCGGCGAGCGACAGGGTCGAGGCGATTGCGATCGTCGCGATCATCGAGCCACAGTAGGATTCGAAGATATCCGAGCCCATGCCTGCAACGTCGCCGACATTGTCGCCCACATTGTCTGCGATCACGCCCGGGTTGCGGGGATCGTCTTCGGGAATTCCGGCTTCGACCTTACCCACTAGGTCAGCGCCGACATCCGCCGCCTTGGTGAAGATACCACCGCCGACACGGCTGAACAGTGCCACCGTCGAGGCGCCCATGCCAAAGCCTTCCAGGCTGTGCGCGTCGCCGCCAATATAGACATAGAGACCGCCAAGCCCGATCAGGCCCAATGCCGCCACGGACAGGCCCATGATCGACCCGCCGAAGAACGCGACCGTCAGGGCCGAGGCCGCACCATCGGTCTGAGCCGCGGTCGCCGTGCGCACGTTCGCCTTGGTGGCCGAGTACATGCCGATCCAACCTGCAATCGACGAGGAAACAGCACCCGTGATCACCGCGATCCCGACATTCGCATCCAGGAAGACAAAGGTCAGCACGACCTGAACGGCAAGGAAGATCAGAAGGATCGAGTATTCCCGCTTCATGAAGACCATGGCGCCTTCATGGATCTGGTCGCCAATCTTCTTGATGCTGGCTTCGCCTTCGGGATACTTCATCACCATCCCGTAAAGCAGGTAGGCGACGACCAGGCCGATGACGCCCAGTATCGGTGGTAGGAATTCCATTACTCTCTTCCCCGTCTTGTCGTGGTTTGGAGGCCCGGCCGGGCCCCATGGATGTCCCTTGACGCGCAACGGGACGCGCGGTTTTGGCGCCTCCCGGAACGCGGGCGTGCGCCGTATAGGCCGCATTCCGTGGCCTGTCCAGCACCTGCGACACTCAGCTCGCGCCGGAGGCATTGCGACAGTCATTTGACACGGTGCGTGTCGTGGATGCAGAGTCGGCCACAGGGCGCAAAGATGCGTGGATGACGTCCTGAACGGACAAGCAAGAAGGGCGGTTGCTTGGACGACACTCTGATGATGGAAACGGACCCAGCCGAGAAGATCCTGGTCGAGACGGATGTCTCAAGAGGCGACGCCGTGCGTGCACGGATGCAGTACCTGATCTCGCAAAACGGCGCGATCCTTACTCAGACACAGTTCGCTGATGCCAAGGCAGGCGCACTAATGACGATCCTGGGCCTTGTCGCAGTCAAGGGATCGGCTCCGGCCATTACGATCATCCAGAACCCGCTGGAGATGTTGGCGATGGCGACAATAATTCTTTCCATCGGGTTCTGTCTGGTGACTCTCATGCCCCGGTTTTCTGGCTTCAAACCCGATGCCGAGCCACCGCGACACGATCGGTACACTTGGCTCTTCATGGCGATGCCCCGGTACTCGGCCGAACTGCACGGCGAATTCGCACGTGAAGCCGAGTTCGGCGCACTGTTGAATTCGGTCGCCACCAGCAACATCGGCGCGTCTCGCGTGCTCGCCCGCAAATTCTTGATGCTGCGCTATGGTTTCATCACGGGCTTTGTGGGCTGTGGGCTGCTCTTGATCGCCACGAACATCTGAGCGCAGCGTTCAGATACCGCCGGATTGCGGTGCAAATGCGCAGCACGAGTGCCGGTTCGGAACCCGTCAACCCACCCGTGTAACAATTTTCACAGCGCGATTCGGTCTTATCACGTCAAAAACACCACACAAGACATCCGCAATGCGGGACCGAGGATGATGCCGTTCGAAAGCCCAGACCACCTGATAGACACCGCGAGCATCATCAATACCGAGGATGATGTCTCAAGCGGTGACGCCATGCGGGCCCGCATGAGCTTTCTGACAGCCCAGAACAGCGCGATCCTGACCCAGACGCAATTCGCCGATGCAAAGGCCGGCGCGTTGATGACAATCCTGGGCTTGGTCGCCATCAAGGGGTCTGCCCCGGCGCTGGTGATCATTCAGGATCCGCTCGAGATGCTGGCGATGGCCATCATCATCCTGTCCATCTTCCTGTGCCTGTCGACGATCATGCCCCGCATCGTTGGCTTCACGAACGACGCGGTACCGCCGAGCGGCAACCGGTTCACCTGGCTGTTCCTGACCATGCCCGGATATACGGACGACATGCACGGCGCTTATGCCCGCGAAACCAAGTTCGGCGACCTTCTCAACTCCATTGCCGCCAGCAACATGGGCGCCTCGCGCATCCTCGCCCGCAAGTTCGTCATGCTGCGCCGCGCCTTTCTGACCGGCTTCGCAGGATCCGCACTCTTGCTGCTCGCCAGCAATACCTGAGCGCTTGGCAGGACACATCACCGTATAGGCATTGGCGGTAATCACGCTGGTCAAATCATCTATGCGGGTCTAGATTTCCTCCGGGCAACGGGACGGATCTCCACCATATGTCGACCACAGCGAAGTCCTCGCGCAAAAAGGACAAGAACCGCAAGGACAGTCAGCTTGTGATCCGCATCTCAAAGGACGAACGCGACGCGTTCGTCGAACTGTGCGATGATTTGGACACCAGCGCGGCACGCGAGATCCGCCGCTTCATTCGGGATTTCGTAAAAAAACACGAAAGCTGACTGGAGGCTAAGGGCCGGAAAACCTTGAGTGAAACCTTCCGAGAGCGGGTCAACACTCTGCAATGTCAATTACAGAGTTTGCGGCGTAAACACCCACACCGGAAACCGATGCCTTTACCAATGTCGACGACGGCGACGCCGTGCGCGCAAGGATCCACTACCTCGTGGCTGAGAACACCGCGATCATCGTGCAGACTCAGTTTGCCGACGCCAAGGCTGCCGCTCTTTTGACGCTGATGGGTCTGCTGGCATTGCGCCGGCCTGTGCCGATCTCGTTCGCTTCATTCAGCCCGCTCGCCCTCGGCACCCTGGCGCTGATCACGGTGTCCATCCTGCTGTGTCTTTGGGCTCTGACCCCGCGATTTCGCGGACGCATCGGCAAATCCAAGGGCGCTCCGGGTGACCGGTTCACCTGGACGGTCCTGTCGAACCCAGACACGTCCATGCATGATCACGCCGATTTCGCCCGTTCGGGCGACTTCGCTCACCTGATCAATTCGATTTCGATGAGCAATGTCGGCGCATCAATGGTCCTGCGCCGAAAGTTCAATGCGATGCAGGTGGCGTTCGGGTGCGCCGTGCTCGCGATCCTCAGTTCGGTGTTCGCACTCGAGACGTGACAGTCAGACCTCAAGCCGCCGCATCGTCGATCGCGGCAAGGGTCGCATCCCAGGCCAGCAGGATCGATGCGTGCCGGTTCTTGTAGTCCTTCGCGGGCAGCAAAGCCTCTAGCTCGCCGAAAGGCGCTCCCGGAACCGCCCCTCCGGTCTTCAGCATCGCCTTCAACTCGTCACGGCCGGTTTCGATCTCGGCGCGCGTGCGCCCAATGACCTGAGACCCCAGCACCGAGGCCGAGGACTGGCCCAATGCACAGGCTTTCACGTCCTGTGCGAAGTCATCGACCCGGTCACCGTCCATGACAATGTCGATGGTGACGGTCGATCCGCACAGCGGTGAGCGCTTCGTTGCCGACCCCGTCGCGTCGTCCAACCGCCCGATATGCGGAATCTCCGCCGCCAGCGCGAGAATGCGCTGCGAATAGAGCTTCATCAGATCCTGGGTCACTGCCGACATGGACGCCGCCGTTGACAGCCCGTAAATAGCGCTGCCGGGCGGGAACGGAAACCCCCGCCCCATCGCAGAGGTGTTAAATGTCTACAGGCAAACCAGAAAGCCCGCTGCCAGGACCCTTTGACCCGGCGACGCTCGTCTACAACAGCGCAGGCTTGATCCCGGCGATTGCCCAGCAGCACGACACCGGTGAAGTCCTGATGATGGCCTGGATGAACGCCGAGGCAGTGGCAGAGACGCTCTCCTCCGGCCGCGTGACCTACTGGTCGCGCTCACGCCAGGCATTCTGGAAAAAGGGCGAAAGTTCGGGTCACACCCAGCATCTGATCGCGCTTCGCGTCGATTGCGATCGGGACTGCCTGCTGGCTCTGGTCGATCAGACCGGCCCGGCCTGCCACACCAACCGCCGGTCCTGCTTTTATACGGACATCCGGGACGGCGCAGAACACGAGATCCTGACGGTGCAAGCGACTTGAACAAGACCCGGTCGTCAGGCACCATCTGCGACGGAATGCCCCAGAGAGGCGCCTTCGTGGAGGATTTGCTCGATGACGACTCAAACTGCTTCACCAACCGCCCTGCCCGAGGTCCGGCCAATCACCCGCGCCGACGTCATGCAGGCACTGAATGCCGGTCTCGCGGACCTTGCCGCGGCGCCGATCTACAGCCTGTTTTTCGGTGCCGTGTTCTCGCTGATCGGCATCGTGATCATGATCCTGATGGTGGTTCAGGGCTCAAGCTACTGGGTCCTGCCGCTCGCCGCGGGTTTCCCGCTGATCGGACCTTTTGCAGCCGTTGGGCTCTACGAAATCTCGCGCCGTCGCGAGAACGGACAAGACCTGTCCTGGTCGGTGGTCCTCGGCGCGATCATGCGCGAAGGCAAGACCCAGATCCCGTCCTATGCCTTTGTCGTTCTGTTCGTGTACCTGATCTGGGTTTATCTCGCGCACCTGGTCTTCGCGCTGACCTTCGGCCTGAAGCCGCTGACGAATGTCATGACCTCGTTCGATCTGCTGCTCTCAGGTCCAGGCCTTACGATGCTGTTCTTCGGAACCGTGGTCGGTGGGGCCGTCTCAGCCTTCCTGTTCTGCATCTCGGTCATCACCGTGCCGATGCTCATGGATCGAGAGATCGACGTCGTCTCGGCCATGGTGACCTCGGTGCGTGCCGTGATCGCCAGCCCGCAGCCGATGTTGTTCTGGGGTGTCCTGCTTGCCGTCGTAATGGCGATCGCCATGGTGCCGCTGTTCCTTGGCGTGCTCCTCGCCTTCCCGGTACTGGGCCACGCAAGCTGGCACCTCTATCGCCGGGTCATAGCCGCGGAATAACGCCCGCCCCTAGGGTAACGCATGCCCCTTCGCGAAGGCGTCACGATTGAGCGCCTTCGCCGAGAAATGGAGCACCCGGTTCAACCGCGACGCGTTGCGGCGTCTCGCGCTCGGCCTTGTAGTCGGCGCCATCGGGGGTTTGATCGCCGAGCATTTCCACGTCCCGCTCGCCTGGATGCTGGGCCCGCTTTTCTTCTGCATGGGTGCAAGCGTCGCCGGTCTGCCGGTGCTTGTGCCGATGTGGTTGCGCGGGAACTTCATGCTGATCATCGGCCTGTTCCTGGGCGAAAGCTTCGAGGGCATGGATGCCGAAATCATACTGCGTTGGCCGATCTCCATCGCGGGCGCCGTGCTCTACATGCCGCTCGCCACC
This sequence comes from Paracoccaceae bacterium, assembly GCA_050043005.1. Taxonomy (GTDB): domain Bacteria; phylum Pseudomonadota; class Alphaproteobacteria; order Rhodobacterales; family Rhodobacteraceae; genus Thermohalobaculum. The sequence goes on along the minus strand of JBHJIZ010000043.1, from coordinate 4,098 downwards.
GCGCTGACCTACCTCTACTACCGCCATCTCGCCCGCGAGGATCGCATGACAGCAATCTGTTCCTCGATCCCCGGCGGTCTGACAGCGGTCGTGCTGATCTCTGGCTCACTCGGTGCCGACGAGCGCAACGTTGCGCTCGCGCAATCGCTCAGGATCGCCTTCGTCGTCTGTATGGCGCCGCTCGTGGCCTTCGGTTTGATGGGATACTCCGCCCCCGGACATGGCCTTTTTGACAGTCAGGATTTGATCTCCCTACCGGATCTCGCAATCCTCTGCGCCTGTTCCATCGGGCTGATCTGGATCCTGCGCAATTCCGGTATCCCGATCCTCCCGATGATCTGTCCGCTGATCGCGTCGGCGGTTCTGCGCCTCGGCGGCGTGGTCGAGGGCGTCCTTCCGCATTGGCTCGTCGAGGTCGGGCTGCTGGTGCTGGGCGCCTCTGTCGGCACACGGTTCCACGGCATCCCGATAAAACGCCTCCTCAGCTTCGGCGCCCTGACCTTCGGCGGCACCGCAATCCTGATGGGCGTCGCCGCATTGCTCGCCATAATCGTGAGTGCTTTGACCGGGCAGGAACTGATCGCGCTGCTTCTTGCCTATGCGCCCGGCGGCGTCGCCGAGATGAGCCTGATTGCCTTCGCCATCGACGCCGATTCCGGGTTCGTGGCAGTCCACCACATAGTCCGAATCGTCTTTGTTATGGTAACGGTCCCCGCATTGGCTGCTTGGGTGGCCAAAGTTCACGAGAGGCCGCCGCCATGACCCTGAAGATCACCGGGGCGCGCATTGTCCTGCAAGACGATGTGGTCGAAACCGATCTGCGAATCGAAGATGGCGTGATCGAAGCGATCGGAACATCCGCACCCGCTGCACAAGAGATCGATGGCTCCGGCCTGATCCTTGCGCCCGCGCTGATCGACGTTCACGGCGACGCGTTCGAGCGCCAGATCATGCCGCGGCCCGGTGTGTTCTTCCCGATGGAAGCCGCCCTGCTGGACACGGACCGGCAACTCGCCGCGAATGGCATCGCCACCGCCTATCACGCACTGACCCTCAGTTGGGAACCCGGCCTGCGCTCGGTCGATCGCGGACGCGCCATGGTCGAAGGTCTCGACGCCCTGCAAGGCCGGTTGACGGTCGAAAACCGCATCCAATTGCGTTGGGAGACCTTTGCTTTCGAAGCCTTCGGTCTGATGAGCGATGTTCTGAACGGTCCGTTGACCCCGTCAATCGCCTTCAACGACCACACGTCAATGTCGATGCGGGCTTTCGATGTTCCCATCCAGCAGCGCGCGTTCGAGCAATCACCTGATTTCTCCATCGCGGCACTCGACGATGATCGGCTGAAGACCCGCACCGAAAGCAGCGCGAAGCGTGCAGGGATGAGCAACGAAGGCTACATCGCGAAGCTGGCCGAAATCTGGGATCGCCGGGGTCAGGTCGACGGTGCCATCCGTCAAGTCGCCGCCTTGGGCCGCGAAGCAGGTGCGTCGATGCTCAGCCATGACGATACGCGGATCGAAACCCGCAACTATTACCGTGATCTGGGCGCTTCGATTGCCGAGTTCCCAATGACGTCCGAGGTCGCGAACGAAGCGCGCGCGAACGGCGATCACATCGTCTTCGGCGCCCCGAACGTGGTGCGCGGCGGCAGTCATATCGGCTCGCCCTCGGCCGCCGAAATGGTCAGCCAGGGCCTATGCGACGTGCTCGCCTCGGACTATTTTTATCCGTCGATGCTCGCCGCCGTGGCCCGCCTGCATGATGAACGCCGGGCGCCGCTGCCGCAGCTCTGGGGCCTCGTGTCCTCTGGCCCCGCGCGCGCATCGGGTCTGACTGATCGGGGAGATATCGCACCCGGCAAACGCGCCGATCTGGTGCTGGTCGACTGGCCCGAAGGCGCCACTCCTGCCGTTAAGATGACGCTCAGCGCTGGCCAGATCGCCTATCAGGCAGAGCGCCGTGCCTTGGTAGCGGCCTGAGACCCCTGACCCCGCGGCGTGCCCGCCATGCCGCCCGACCGAGCCCAATGATCAGCACCCTCAGGTCGGACGCACCGGGCTCCTGCGTTGACCAAGTCCGTAACCGCGTTACCTGACTGCCAGGACAACCAAGAGGTCATCGTCATGCGCGCTCCAGCCTTCGCCGTGTTGCTCTCACTGATTGCAACCCCGGCACTCAGCGATATCCGGGTAACCTTCACGGAAGGCGCCCCCAAGGATCGCTTCACGATTGCCAGCACCAGCGACTGCGATATCGGCACGACGGAAATCGTGCTCGACCTCAGCGGATCAGCCCACGGGTTGATCTTCGACACGACCGGTGCGGGCCAGGGCGTCTCGGTCTATCAGCCGTTCGAGGTCGTCTCTGGCGCTGGTCTGCTCACCGCACTTCCCAGCGTTCAGGACGGCGACAAGGTCATTCGATTGTCCCTCGCCGAACTGCCGTATGGCCAGACGATCGCCTTCACCATCGATGTTGATGATACCGCCGGGATCTCCGAGACAATGGTATCCGGCGCCGAGATCACTGGCGCCAGCGTCTCGGTACAAACACCCGGAAACGCACAGACGGCAACGTTCGATGCCAGTGCGACGGCGAGCGTTCCGTTGAACGACTGCCTTTCGTGACGCCGCGAACCCGTGGCTTCACCCGCACGTAGGATGGGCGCATCGCCCATCCTTGCCGAAGATCAGCCCAGCTTCGCCAGCGCATGGCGCTTCTTGCCCGCCGACAGCTTCAGTGGCTCGGCCATCTGATCCGGCGTGATCATCAGCCCAGCGTCGGATACGGCCTGATCGTTCAGCTTCGCACCACCGTCGGCGATCAGCCGCTTCGCTGCCTTACCGGAATCCGCAAGACCTGACCGCACGAACAACTGCCCGATCGAGATCCCGGCCTCCGAGAAATCGGACGCTGCCAGCACGACAGTCGGCAAATCCTCGCCCGCGCCTCCAGCCTCGAACACCTCGCGCGCCGTCGCCTCTGCCGCCTCGGCCGCTGCACGCCCATGGCACATGGTCGTGACCTCATTTGCCAGCACGATCTTGGCGTCGTTGATCTCCTGCCCTTCCAGAGCCTCCAGACGCGAGATCTCATCCAGCGGCATTTCAGTGTAAAGCTTCAGAAACTTACCCACGTCCGCATCCAGCGTGTTGCGCCAGAACTGCCAGAACTCGTAGGGGCTCAGCATGTCCTCGTTCAGCCAGCTCGCGCCCGAGGCCGACTTGCCCATCTTCGAGCCATCCGCCTTGGTCAGCAGCGGCGAGGTCAGCCCGAACACCGTCGCCTCGTTCATCCGGCGGCTCAGGTCGATCCCGTTGACGATGTTGCCCCATTGGTCCGAGCCACCCATCTGCAACAGGCAGCCATGGCGTCGGTTCAACTCGCTGAAGTCATAGGCCTGCAGGATCATGTAGTTGAACTCGAGAAAGCTCAGCGACTGCTCGCGATCCAGCCGGGATTTCACGCTTTCGAATGCCAGCATCCGGTTCACGCTGAACAGCGCGCCGACCTCGCGCAGGAACGGGATGTATTCCAGCGTATCCAGCCAGTCGGCATTGTTGGCCATGATCGCCTTGCCATCCGAGCCGTCGCCCGAGGCTCCGAAATCCAGGAACTTGTCGAAGACACGCCTGATACCCGCGATGTTGGTGTTGATCATTTCGTTGGTCATCAGCTTGCGCGCGTCATCGCGGAAGCTGGGATCACCGATCTTCGAGGTTCCGCCCCCCATCAAGGCAATCGGCTGATGCCCGGTCTGCTGCAACCAGCGCAGCATCATGATCTGCATCAGCGAACCGACATGCAAGCTCGTCGCGGTGGCGTCAAACCCAATATAGCCGGGAACCGCACCGCGCATGAGGCGCGCGTCCAGGCCCTCCATATCGGTACAGTCCTGGAGAAACCCGCGCGCGATCATCACGCGCAGTAACTCCGATTTCGGCTGGTAGGTCTTCGGTCCTTCCCTCTATGCTGAGCGCGCCTGATAGCGAAGCGTGTAAGGGATTGAAAGCCATGATCGAGGTCGAGACCGGCAAGCCGATCTGGGCGATGGGTTTCATGACCGGAACGTCCATGGACGGCGTTGATGGCGCA
>JBHJIZ010000042.1:0-42009 GCA_050043005.1 Paracoccaceae bacterium | reverse complement strand
ACCTGATGTTGAAGCGTACCGACGGGCTGGAGGTGCCGACGGCGTTTCGCGTCAAAGCGCTTGATCTCTTCGGGGGACACAGCATGACGGTGACAGGCGCCGATGATGCAAGCGAAGCCGGGCTGCGACTGTCACGGGACCAGCTGAGGCAGGCGACAGGTCTGACACCGCCAGAATTCGAGACCTATATCTTCCACATTACTCTGGCCTATCCGTTACGCTGGCACTCGCCGTCCCTGGCAGGAGAGGTCGTGGCGTTCAACGACGCACTTTTCGACCGCCACCATGCGCGCCTGCGAAACATCAGACTCGGTCCGATCGAGTTCTGCACCTATGACAGCATGCACCACTTCGAGCCGCTCAATCGTTTGACGTGAGGACGCGCGCGCACCTGAGCCTCAGCTCACAAAAAGTCCGCCGGCATCGCTGCCGACGGCCCGTTCTCTGGACTGACAGGGAGATCAGCCCATCGCTGTGATCAGTCGGCCGAGGCGAGCGGCTTCGGCAGTTTGAAGACCCAGACGGATCCACCCTGGTTCAGGTACTTGACCTGCTTGGCAACTTCGCCGCCCCAAAGCGGAACCGCACCGCCCCAGCCGGACGTGACCGAGACATACTGCTCGCCGTCCATCTCCCAAGTGATGGGCTGGCCGACGATGCCCGAGCCGGTCTGGAAGCTCCACAGTTTCTCGCCCGTCTCGTCATCCAGCGCGATCAGGTGTCCTTCCGGTGTGCCGGTGAAGACCAACCCGCCAGCCGTCGTCATGACCCCGGCCCAAAGCGGAGCTTCGTTCTTGTACTCCCACTTCATCTCGCCGGTATCCGGGTCGATTGCCTTCAGCGACCCGATATGGTCCTGGTAGTTCGGCTTGATGGTGAAGCCCGCACCCAGATAGGCAGCACCCTTCTTGTAGGTGATCGGCTCGTTCCAGATATCCATGCCCCACTCGTTCGACGGAACATAGAAATTGCCGGTGCGCTGAGAGAACGCCATTGGCATCCAGTTCTTGCCACCCAGGAAGGACGGCGATGCAAAGATCACCTCGCCCTTCTTGCCATCGGCCGCGGCGGCTGGATCGCCGGGGCGGTTCTCTTCAACCCAGATCGGGCGGCCGTTCTCGTCCAGGCCGGACGCCCACGAGATGTCCTTGACGAACGGCACGCCGCGCACGAACGCGCCGTCTTCGCGGTTCAGCACATAGAAATAGCCGTTCCGGTCGGCGGTCGCCCAGCGCTTCTCGCCGGCTCGGTTGGTGTAGGCCACGACCTCGTTGACACCGTCATAGTCCCAGCCCTCGCGCGGGGTGGTCTGGAAGTGCCACTTGATCTCGCCATTGTCCGGGTTGATGCCGATCCGGCTGGCGGCATAGAGGTTGTCGCCGGTGCCGTCATCGTTCTGACCAGCATCGCGCAGCCACGAGTTCCACGGGGCCGGGTTGCCAGCGCCAAAGACGAGCGTGTCGGTTTCGGCGTCATAAGACCCACCCAGCCAGGTCGCACCGCCGCCAGTCTTCCACATATCACCGGGCCAGGTTGCGTTCAGCGTGCCGGTCATGGTCGACGGCTCGCCCTTGTAGGTGCCCATGTGACCTTCGATCACCGGACGCTCCCAGACCATCTCACCGGTCTCGGCATCGCGTGCCTGAACCGCACCGACAATGCCGAATTCACCACCCGAATTTCCGGTTATGATCAGACCCTTCACGATCAACGGGGCCGCAGTGTAGCTGTACCCGGCCTTGTAGTCGGCGATCTTCTTGCGCCAGACGACCTTGCCGGTGTCCTTGTTCAACGCAACGATGCGGGCGTCGAGCGTACCGAAATAGATCTTGTCGCCATAGATCGCGGCACCGCGGTTCACCACGTCACAGCACGGCAGAATGCCTTCTGGAAGGCGGGCATCGTACTGCCACTTCTCTTCGCCGGTCTTCAGATCGATCGCGTAGATGCGCGAATACGATCCGGTCACATACATCATGCCATCGTGGATGATCGGCTGTGCTTCCTGACCGCGCTGCTTTTCACCGCCGAAGCTGAACGCCCAGGCGGGGAACAGGTTCTTGACGTTGTCCTTGTTGAGGATGTCCAGCGGGCTGTAGCGCTGCAGATGGCGCCCCATGCCGTTGGTCAGAACACTCGACGTGTCCGCCGTGTCGTTCGCCAGATCCGCCTCGGTGATGCCGGCAGCCCAACCGGTGGTTGAGGCGAGCGCGGCAACGGCCACGCCCATCAGTAGCTTCCTCATTGCGTCCTCCCGAATTCTTGCGCAAGTTTATGTCGCCAAGCGCGGCGTTTGCCGCCACTTGATTTCATAGTGTTGGAACTCTACGCGGACGGCAAGCCGATCAATGGTCGTAGATGCGCCGCAATAACAGGTCGCGAGGCAGCATGATATTCTCTGGCAAACCTCTGGTTTTGTTGTGCTTTCTGATCAGCGGTGGATTGGCGAAGGCCGAGAGCGTGCGTGAAATCAAGCTCCACTCAGCGGAATCAGCCCCAATCGTGGCCGGGACTCTCCAGATGGATCCTGATGGCAGCTACAAGGTGAGTTGGGACGACGCCAAGTTTGGCGATTACTTCCTGTCGATGAGGCCCTTCAAGTGCATCGAGGGCCCGGAGAAGCTGTGGTGCCGCAACGATTATCCGTATCAGAACAGTCGCACGATCTCGGGCGCGGATCTGACGGATCTGGAATACGATCTGCTGTTCGTATGGAAGAATGCCAGCGACTACGGCATCAACATGTGGAATGGCGTGTACTACAAGATAGACGACAGAGATGGCGTTCTGACCGGCGTGATGCACGAGATCGACATGGACGTGCTTGCAGCGCCGCCCGAGGATGGGTTACTGCGCCCGATCTCCGAGGATATGCTGGACGAAGCCGATCCGGACAGCCACTGGCTGCCACGACTGACGATCGAGTGACCCTGGCCCCGAGGATCCCCGGACTTGCGATGGAACCGCTCGGAAGGGAACCACTCAGAAACCGTGAGGGCGGTCCCGGGTCTTCGCCCGGGACAGTGCTGGAACAGCGGTCATCAATGTTCTTTGGGATCGGCGGGCGGAGTTGAACCAAGCGATTTCACGCTGTCATACCCGCAGACGGTTTTTTCGCGCGAGATAGGCGTTTATCCACGTGAACATCAACCTCCACAAGGTTTGCCCACCTCGGTATCCACCTCACATATCTACTTCGTTGAAGGCAGAATACCCACGTCCACACGGCGCAGGCGCTTTCACGTCGCGAGCAAGACAACCACATGCGTAGGGTGGGCGCCTCGCCCACCCCGTGATTGGATTAGAACAAGCCTTCGATCTCGCCCGCGTCGTTGAGCATGATCGTCTCGGCCGCGGGTGTCCGCGGCAAACCCGGCATGGTCATGATCTCGCCGCAGATCGCGACGACGAAACCCGCACCGGCTGAAAGACGAACCTCGCGCACCGGAATGTCGAACCCGGTCGGCGCGCCGCGCTGGTTCGGATCGGTCGAGAACGTGTACTGCGTTTTCGCCATGCAGACCGGCAGGTGGCCGTAGCCTGCATCTTCCCACTGCTTGAGTTGATCCAGGATCTTCTTGTCCATCACCGCAGCGTCGGCGCGATAGATCTCCTTGCAGATCGTCTGGATCTTGTCGGCAAGGCTCATCTCGTCCGGGTAGAGCGGGGCGTAGTTTGCCGCACCGGAGTCGATCATGTCGACCACGCGCTGGGCGCACTCGGCGATGCCGGCACCGCCATCGGCCCAATGCTTGTTCAGCACGGCATCGGCACCGACCTCGGCACAGTAGTCCTTGATCGCCTGCACCTCGGCATCGGTGTCGGTGTAGAAGTGGTTGATCCCGACGATTGCGGGCACACCGTACTTCTTCATGTTCTCGATGTGACGGCCCAGGTTGGCGCAGCCCTCGGTGACCGCCGCGACGTTCTCAGTCCCCAGATCCGCCTTGGCGACACCGCCGTTCATCTTCATCGCGCGCACGGTGGCGACGATCACGACCGCAGACGGGCGCAGACCGGCCTTGCGGCACTTGATGTTCATGAACTTCTCAGCACCCAGGTCGGCTCCGAAGCCAGCTTCGGTGACGACGTAATCGGCAAGCTTCAGCGCGGTTTTGGTCGCAACCACCGAGTTGCAACCGTGTGCGATATTGGCGAAGGGGCCGCCATGGACGAACGCCGGGTTGTTCTCGAGCGTTTGCACGAGGTTCGGCTGGATCGCGTCCTTCAACAGCACAGCCATGGCGCCTGCGGCCTTGATGTCCCGGCAGTAGACCGGAGAACGGTCGCGGCGGTACGCCACGATCATGTCGCCCAGACGCTTCTCGAGGTCCGCCAGATCATCGGCCAGGCACAGGATCGCCATGACCTCGGAGGCCACGGTGATATCGAAGCCCATCTCGCGGGTGAAACCATTGGCGACACCACCCAGAGGACCGGCGATCTGGCGAAGCGCCCGGTCATTCATGTCCAGCACACGGCGCCAAGCGACGCGGCGGGTGTCGATCTCGTGCGAATTGCCCCAGTAGATGTGGTTGTCGATCATCGCAGACAGCAGGTTGTGCGCCGAGGCGATCGCGTGGAAGGCGCCGGTGAAGTGGAGGTTCATGTCCTCCATCGGTACGACCTGCGCGTAACCGCCCCCGGCAGCGCCGCCCTTCATCCCAAAGTTCGGGCCGAGCGAGGCTTCACGAATGCAGATCATCGCCTTCTTGCCGATGTGGTTCAGGCCATCGCCCAGACCGACAGTCGTTGTCGTCTTGCCTTCGCCCGCCGGGGTCGGGTTGATCGCGGTCACCAGGATCAGCTTGCCGTCGGGCTTGTCCTGCACCGACTTGATGAACTCGGCGCTGACCTTGGCCTTGTCATGGCCGAACGGCAGCAGGTGATCCGTGGGAATGCCGATTTTGTCGCCGATCTCCTGGATCGGCTTCTTGTTGGCCGCACGTGCGATTTCGATATCCGACATGGGTTGTCCCTTTTCCCCTTGGATGGATCAGTTTCCGAGTTCCATTTTCGCGGCCAGACCGGCGCTGGCGGCCCATTCGGCGGCCGGGATCTTTCCCTGGCCCGCCGGGCGCACCCGCGCGATCCTGATTCGACCGCCGATGCACTGTATGGTCACGCCCTCGTCGGAAATGTCGGTAATGCGGCTAGAAACACCGTCTCCCGCGACACGCTGGCAGTCGAAGATCCCGACTTCCTCCCCGTTCAGCGTGGTCCACGCACCTGGTGCCGGGTTGGTTCCGCGGATCAGGTTGTACACCTGTGCGACCGGCTTGTTCCAATCGATCTTCGCGTGCGTCTTGGTGCAGCGGCGCTCGTAGGTCGCCTTCGCCTCGTCCGGGACGATGTGCGGCGGGTCGCCTGCGCGGAACAGATCGCAGACCTGCAGCACGGACTCGACCGCGACCGGGTAGATCTTCTTGAAATAGAGGTCGATCACCGTGTCATCCGGTCCGATCTCGCATTCCCATTGCATCAGTGAGTCGCCCTCGTCCAGACCGTCGCTGGGATAGAACCAAGAGAAGCCCGACTTCGTAGATCCAATAATGATCGGCCAATTGACCGCCGAGGGCCCGCGGTGCAGCGGTAGCAGGCTCGGGTGGAAACAGATACTTCCATGTTTCGGAGTGTCGCGGGCGGCTTCCGGCACAAAGACGTTGACGAAGGCCATCACCATCAGGTCGGCGTCGAAGCTTGCCAGCTTATCCAGCGTCGCCTGATCCTTGAAGTCGGCGGGCTGCTCGACCGGAAGTCCCTGTTCCAGAGCGAAGTCCTTGATTGGATCGGCAGGCTTGCCCTCCTTGTCCGGCTCGCAATAGACGGCGACAACCTCGTCCGTCCCCGCTTCTATGATCTTCGCAAGACAATCCTTGCCGAAGGCCTGCTGGCCCATGACGATCACGCGCATCGATGTCCTCCCCCGGTCGTTCAGACCCAGTTTATGATTGCATTTCCGGCTTGTTCTTTTGGTGTTTCAGTCCCGGCGTGATCCGGGCAGCGAACCTCGAACCCGACGCCGCCGTAGGGTGGGCTCCCAGCCCACCGGGTCGCCAAGGCGTCTGCCGTGGCGACAGCAATCCGGTGCGCGCCGCACGCGACCGATAGTCCACCATTCCGGTCCGAGATCTCACCGTTGAAGAGCGCCGACAAGAACTCCGCGGCTTTCGCCGCATCCGGAACACACAGCGAGATCGCGGTGATTTCCTCCGCTCCGTTCTCATGCGCCTGAAACTGAGGTTTCCAGAAATGCTCCTCGGCCTTGTTGTGGCAAACGTAAAACAGCACACCCGGAATCGTTGGTGAGGTCACGAAGCCAAGCTCGAACCGCACAGTGGCTTGCGAGCCATCCGGCAGGGTCGCGAAGCGTTCAAAGTTGAACTGGTCGTAGACGTCCAGGCCTTTGGCCTTCCAGCGCGCCAGATCCGCCGCCGTGTCCTCGGTCTGGAAGATCACCAGGCTCATGCCCTCGCGCTTGGCGAGGAAGTCATGGTTGAACTGGCCGAAACCCATAAAGCCGGGCGCATGTGGCAGCATCGTCCCGGGCCGGTCCACCGTCAGCAACTCGATGAAGTTGATGCCCAGATCTCTACCGGAACCAAACTGCACCAGCCGGTTCGAGGTCCCCATATGGTCCTGATGATGCGCCAGCGGTGTCAGAGTGAACCCCAGCGCCTCGTACTGTGATGCCAAAGCCGGGAGGTCGCGCGATGCGATCCCGATATGGTCGATTGCGCGTCCGGACATCAGATTACCTCAAACGTTTTCAAGACTTCGCCGAAGACCCAAAGAGCTGTTGCGCTGAGAACCGACGTAGCGATGGCGTGCTTTGGCGATGAAAAGACGAACCACGTCTTGCTCGGCTCCAGGACCTTGTAGTGCAGCAGAAAGCCGACTGTGCATGTGGTGATCACCCATACGCCCCCGAACAGGTAGATCATTGGCAAAAGGAAAAGGACAGGCGTTGAAACGTTGTCCATTCTCAATCATCCACCTTGGGCACGTCTCGCGGCATGATCTCGAGGTCGGTGATGGTGCGGACTGTAATCATTGAGAGAATCTCGCGGCCTTACCGCCCGGTGGGGACCACCGGGCAGCGCCCGACCGCTCCCTCGGGCGGGCGCTTTGCTTCCGCCCGCGGTCGGGCGCTGCCCTCAGCGCGCTATAGCAAACACCGCAATCGGTCATCGTCAGCCACTGTCCTTGTCTGCCGGGATGCAATCCCGCCTTGTTCAGCTTGCCAGCCCGGCCAGCGGGCTGTCGGTTTTCATGCAGGCAGCCTCGGCGCTGGACCAGTACCCGCCTTCGCGGTCGCACGACAGAACGTCTTCGCTGGGCTGAAACCGCGGCACATGGACCAGCGCCAGGATCAGGCAGCAGACCACAGCGATCGAGAATGCCATGACCCAGCCTGTCGCGGCGCTGACCACCGGTTTATTCCGCCGCCTTGGGCAGTTCGCCCACAGCGCCCGAGGCGAAGATGTTGGCGACCTCTTCCGGAGCATAGCCCAGTACCTCGGACAGGATCTCGGAGGTATGCTCCCCCAGCAGCGGTGAACGCTCGACGTCGACCGGGCTGTCCGACATCTTGATGGGGCAGCCGACCGTGTAGTACTCGCCGCGCTCCGGATGCGGAACCTTGACGATGGTGCCGGTCGCCTGAAGCCCTTCGTCCTCCATGATCTCCTTCATCGACAGGATCGGGCCGACGGGGATGTTCTTCGGGTTGCAAATGTCCATGACCTCGAACTTGGTCTTGGTCATTGTCCAGGCCTCGATCGCATCAAAGATGTCGTTCAGTTTGTCCAGCCGCTCGGGCGGGGTCTTGTAGCCGCTGGCGTCCTTCCATTCGGGCTTGCCGATGATATCGCAGATATCGCTCCAGACCGCGGCCTGCGTGATGAAGTAGGTGTAGGCGTTCGGGTCGGTCTCCCACCCCTTGCACTTCAGGATGCGGCCCGGCTGGCCACCGCCGGAATCGTTGCCCGCGCGCGGGGTCGCCTCGCCGAATTCGATGCCTTCGCCGAACTGGGAGTATTCTTTCAGCGGGCCTGCGGCCAGACGCTGCTGATCGCGCAGCTTCACGCGACTGAGGTTCAGAACGCCGTCCTGCATGGCTGCGAGTACCTTTTGGCCGCGCCCGGACTTCTCGCGTTGGAACAGAGCCGTCACGATACCAAGCGCCAGGTGCAGGCCCGTGCCGGAGTCACCGATTTGGGCACCCGTCACCAGAGGCGGGCCATCGAGGAACCCGGTGGTCGACGCTGACCCGCCAGCACATTGCGCGACGTTCTCATAGACCTTGCAGTCTTCGTATTTGCCCGGACCGAAGCCCTTGACCGAAGCCATGATCATGCGTGGAGTGATCTCTTGAATGCGATCCCAGCCGAAGCCCATGCGGTCAAGTGCGCCGGGCGCGAAATTCTCGACCAGCACGTCGCATTCCTGAATCAACCGGGTCAGCACCTGCTTGCCGGTTTCGTTTTTCGAGTTCAGCTCGATCGAACGCTTGTTATGATTCAGCATCGTGAAATAGAGGCTGTCCGCGACCGGTACGTCGACCAGTTGCTTGCGCGTCGCGTCGCCGACACCGGGACGCTCGACCTTGATCACATCGGCGCCGAACCACGCCAGCAACTGCGTGCAGGTCGGGCCGGATTGCACATGGGTGAAATCGAGGATCTTGACGCCTTCGAGAGCTTTCATCTTCGCGCTCCTTTAAGAGTTGTTCGTGGGCCCGGCTTAAGCCGGGCGCTATTTCTGGTTCGCGGCTTGCGGATAGATCCGCTGTGCCACCACCGAGCTTGGGTTCAGGTTACCGATATTGCCGCTTTCCTTGCCCGCCGCCGGGTCAATCATCGCATTGATCAGGGTCGGCTTGCGCGAAGCGAACGCAGCATGGATCTGCTGGCGCAGTTCGTCCGGGTTCGTGGCCACCGAGCCCTCGCCGCCGAACGCCTGCATCATCATCTCGTATTTCGAGTCCTTGACAAAGACCGTGGTCGAGGGATCCTCGCCACCGCTCCAATTCTCGCCATCGCCGCGATAGATGCCATTGTTGTTGAAGACTACAATGCAGACCGGCAGGTCATAGCGGCAGATCGTTTCGACCTCCATGCCGCTGAAGCCGAAGGCGCTGTCGCCCTCGACGCAGAGGACCTGATTGCCGGTCTCGACCGCGCCCGCAACCGCCGAGCCCATGCCGATGCCCATGATGCCCCATGTGCCCACGTCCAGCCGTTTGCGCGGCTTGTAGATGTCGACGATCGAGCGGCACTGGTCGAGTGCGTTGGCGCCTTCGTTGACGAGGATCGTGTCCTGATGCTCGGCCATGATGTCCTTGATGACGCCGAGCGCACCCTGATAGTCCATCGGCGAGTTATTGTTGCGGAGCCTCGGCGCCATCTTGGCGACGTTGGTTTCGACTTTCTCCTGGACAGCATCGGTCCAGTCGTTGGGTGGCTTTTGCCAATTGCCGCCAATGGCATCCAGCAACGCAGTCGCACAGCTTTCGATATCCCCGATCAACGGAGCCGCGATCGGTTGGTTCGAGTCCATCTCGGTCGGTTCGATGTCGATCTGCACGAAAGACTTCTGGCCGGGGGCGCCCCAGCCCTTGCCTTGGCCGTGGCTCAGCAGCCAGTTCAGCCGCGCGCCGACAAGGAAGACGCAATCGCTTTCCTTCAGCACCAGAGACCGCGCGGCCGAGGCACACAGCGGATGCGTATCCGGCAACAGGCCCTTGGCCATCGACATCGGCAGATACGGAATGCCCAGCGTCTCGACCAGTTCGCGAACCTTGTCATCGCACTGCGCATAGGCAGCACCCTTGCCGATGATCATCAGTGGCTTTTTGGCGGACTTCAGCACGTCCAATGCACGGTTCACGGCGGCAGGCGCTGGTACCGAAGCCGCGTTCATGTCCACGACCCCGCGCAGCGATGCCTTGCCCTCGACCTCGTCCATTACCTGACCTAGCAACGCACCGGGAATGTCGAGGTAGACGCCGCCGGGACGTCCAGTCGTGGCAGCGCGGAAGGCGCGAGCGACGCCCAGCCCGATATCTTCGGCATGCAGGATCCGGTACGCGGCCTTGGCATGGGGGCGCGCGATGTTGAGCTGGTCCATCTCTTCGTAGTCACCGCGCTGAAGGTCGACGACTTCGCGTTCGGAGGACCCGGAGATCAGGATCATCGGCCAGCAATTCGTCGTGGCATGCGCCAGCGCGGTCAGGCCGTTCAGAAAACCTGGCGCGGAGACGGTCATGCAAATGCCGGGCTTCTTGGTCAGAAAGCCCGCAGCGGCAGCGGCGTACCCTGCGTGCTGTTCGTGCCGGAACGACAGAACCCGCAATCCCTGCGCCTGGGCGTAGCGCCCCAGATCGGTGATCGGAATGCCCGGGACATTGTAGATCGTTTCGACCCCGTTTAACTTCAGCGCGTCGATCAGCAGATGGAACCCGTCGGTCTGGGTCTGCTGCGCTTCGATATCCAGGTCTGCCGGTGCAGTTGCCATGCTTCTTCCCTTTGATTTGGTCGCTCAGGCCTCTTCCGGGCCGATGATGTGTTTCCAGCTGCGGCGCAGATAGTCGTGCAGCCGCATCGTGTGTTCCCGTACGAGTTCCGATGCCAGATCGGCGTTGCGATCCTCGATCGCCTCGATGATGTTCATATGATCCACGACCGAGCGATCGGCCCGGCGCGTGTCTTCCATCCCCTTACGGCGCACAGCCTTCAGATGGGTGAACAGGCCCTCGGCAATATCCTCGAGCATCTGGCATTTCGACAGGCCCAGGATGTGCAGATGGAACTCGATGTTGGCTTCAGAGTATTCGCTGATGTTGGCCTTGGCCTTGTCCTTGGTGTAGCGCGTGCCGATCCGGCGCAGTTCCGCGATTTCGGCATCTGATGCCTCGGTGCAGGCCAGCCTTGCGGCCATGCTCTCGAGTGCTGTCCAGACGGTAACCATCTCGAGGATTTCATCCAGGGATTTGCGCTTGATGAAGACGCCTTTGCGCGACTGGATCTCGACAAAGCCTTCCTGCTCCAGCCGCATGATCGCTTCGCGGATCGGCGTCCGGCTGATGCCGAGTTGGTCGGCCAGTGTACGCTCGTCCATCCGCAGGTTCGTCGCCGGGTCATAGATGTCGAGATCCATGATCGACGCCTTCAGCACGGAATAGATGTGCTCCTTCAAGCTGAACGATCCATCCACCGGTTTCAGATTTAGCTGCGTGCTCACGAATCCCCCGGGACAGGGTCCCTCCCGAAAACTGGTATACCATGTACCAGATGTTGGGTCTGGCGCAATGATAATCTGGCATACCAGATGCCACGGTCGGCAATTTGCCCGATGTTCGCTTGCGCTGGCGCGGCACCGTGCTATCCCCCACCTCAAGAAGAGAAGGCTTTGCATGTCCGCCAGTATACCGCCCGGCGTCACGCCCTCGATGGCGCAGTATTTCGAGATCAAGCAGACCCATCCGGACTGTCTGCTGTTCTTTCAGATGGGCGACTTCTACGAGCTGTTCTTCGAGGACGCGGTCCACGCCGCGGCGGCCCTGGATATCGCGCTGACGAAACGCGGGAAGCATCTGGGCGAGGATATCGCCATGTGCGGCGTGCCACTGCATGCGGCGACGAACTACCTGCTGCCGCTGATCCGCAAGGGGTTCCGCGTCGCTGTTTGCGATCAGGTCGAGGATCCGGCCGAGGCAAAGAAGCGGGGATCGAAGGCCGTCGTAAGGCGCGACGTCACCCGTGTCGTCACGCCCGGCACGCTGACGGAAGAGACGCTGCTGGATGCACGGCGGCACAACTATCTGGCCGCTTGGGCCGAAATCCGGGGTGACGGCGCGCTGGCCTGGGCCGATGTGTCGACCGGAGACCTCGCCGGCGCGCCGCTGGCGCGCACAGGGCTTGGCCCTATGCTGGCGCGCGTGGCTCCGCGCGAGGTGCTTATCCTCGACAAGGTCGATGAGCTGGCCGAGCCGTTGGGCGAGCAGAGCGAGGAAGCCGGCGCGGTTGCTACACCGCTGAGCGCCGCGTCCTTCGATTCAGCGTCCGCCGAGGCGAGGCTTTGCAAACTGTTCCGGGTGCAGTCGCTGGACGGGTTCGGAGCCTTCGCGCGGGCCGAGCTTTCGGCTCTGGGTGCGCTTGCGGATTACCTGGAACTGACCCAGAAGGGTCGCCTGCCCATGCTGAAGCCGCCGGTGCGGGAGTCCGCAGGCGGGGTGATGCGGATCGATGCCGCGACCCGGCGCAATCTGGAGCTCACGCGCGCTATGGCGGGCGGGCGGGATGGATCGCTGATCTCGGCGGTTGACCGCACTCTGACCGGAGCGGGCGCGCGCCTGCTTGAAACGCGGCTCTCCGCACCGCTGACCGACACCGGCGCCATCTCTGCGCGCCATGACATGGTGCAGCACCTGGTCGAGGACCGCGAACTGCGCGATCAAATCCGTGCAGATCTGAAAGCGGTGCCCGAGATCGAGCGTGCCTTGTCGCGGCTTGTGCTTGACAGGGGCGGGCCGCGCGATCTGGCAGCCGTAAGATCGGGGTTGGCCGGTGCGGCTGGCCTCGCGCAGGTCCTGTCCGAAATCGCCGGTCTGCCGGATCTGTTGTCGGAAGCGGCTCACGATCTTTCCGGGCACGACGACCTGGTCGATCTGTTGGACACGGCTTTGGTGGCCGAACCGCCATTGCTGGCGCGCGATGGCGGTTTTATCGCCAACGGCTACGATGCTGATCTCGACGAGGCTCGGACGCTACGGGACGAGGGCCGGAGCGTGATTGCAGGAATGCAGGCGGATTACGCCCAAACGGCCGACATCCAGGCGCTGAAGATCAAGCACAACAATGTCCTCGGATACTTCATCGAGGTCACTGCGCTCCACGCCCAGAAAATGATGTCGGCGCCGCTGAACGAGACGTTCATTCACCGCCAGACCCTGGCCAATGCAGTCCGGTTCACAACGGTCGCGTTATCCGAGCTTGAGACGAAGATCGTCAACGCCGGTGCGCGCGCATTGGAGATTGAGAAGCGTATCTTCGGCGAGCTGCGTGCCGCGATTCTGGAGCGTCAGGCGCAAGTCTCGCAAACAGCCCGCGCACTGGCCGCAATCGATGTCTCTGCCGCCAACGCCGAACTGGCGGTCGAGGACCGGTGGGTCCGTCCGTGGGTCGATCCAAGCCGGGCTTTTCAGATCACCGGCGGGCGTCACCCGGTCGTCGAACAAGCACTGAAGCGGCAGGGCCAGAGCTTCGTCGCCAACGACTGCGATCTGTCTTCCGAACAGGCTGGCGCGGCACCCATCTGGCTGCTCACCGGGCCGAACATGGCGGGCAAGTCGACCTTTCTGCGCCAGAACGCCCTGATCGCGATCCTCGCTCAGGCGGGGTTCTTCGTACCCGCAGAGACGGCCCATATCGGCATTGTTGACCAGCTTTTCAGCCGGGTCGGCGCCGCCGACGATCTTGCCCGCGGACGATCGACCTTTATGGTCGAAATGGTCGAGACTGCAGCGATCCTGAACCAGGCCGGGCGCGGCGCGCTGGTGATTCTGGATGAAATCGGACGCGGTACGGCGACCTGGGACGGGCTGTCCCTCGCCTGGGCAACACTGGAACACCTGCATCAGGCCAATCAATGCCGTGGCTTGTTCGCGACGCATTATCACGAGCTGACAGGTCTTTGCGAGCAGCTCGAGCAGTTGCGCCCCGCAACGGTCGCCGTGCGCGAGTGGGATGGCGAGGTGATCTTCCTGCACGAAGTGCGGCCCGGTGCTGCGGACCGTTCCTATGGCGTGCAGGTCGCCCGACTGGCGGGTCTTCCACAAGCTGTGGTCGACCGGGCGCGTGACGTGCTGGAACGCCTGGAAGCCGGAGCCCGGGAAGGCTCGGGCGCCACCGCAGCACTGGCGCAGGATTTGCCGCTCTTTTCGGCCCATGTCCCGCAGCAGATGTCGGCCGCTTCGAAACCCTCGCAGGCCGATGACAGACTTCGCCAGGTTCGACCCGACGAACTCACTCCGCGTCAGGCGCTGGATCTCGTCTACGAACTGGTCTCGCTGTTGCCTGATGACAGGACGTGACGGGACAGGCGTAGACGAACTTACGGGGCTTTTTGAAACTCCAAAAGGATCGTATGCGGGTTCTCAAAATCGCTTTCGTGCTCGATGCTCAAGCAATCCGTGAACAGCGCGGGGAACCCTGTTTCCCGTGTGTGCATCTTGCGAACGCCTTCGGGAAAACCGGCCTGCTTGGCGATCTCTTGCAGATAGCTTTCGGTCAACATCGTGACGTGCTCGTTCCGGCAGAGGATGAAGTTCACGAACCGCCCACCGATGCTGTCATGGTCGTCTGGAAAACTGGGGAACCAGTCGTGATCTCCTGCCAGGTATTTCTTCATCGCTGACTCGGCATGAGGTCCGCCAACCCGGTACACGCCGCCAAGTTTCAGCACACGGTGGACGTCGCGGAAATGCGCCCACATGTTCGGAAGGTGTTCGACGACGTGATACGAGTAGACCGCATCAACCGAGTTGTCCGGAAATGGCAGCGGATCTCGCAGATCGGCCCAGATATCGCACTTCGCCGTGAACATGTTCGCGTCGATGTTCACCCAGCCCTGCAGGTAATTCACCTGCCCAGGCCCGAGTTGGACGCGTACAATTTCACTTTGAACGTGCCGCTTGCGGAGGTTTCGCCAGATCCAGCCGTTCATCATCATGAACGGTCCTGCGACGTCAAAAAACGCTGCCTTTACGCGCCGTGACATCATCCGCTCGGTTCCCACCAACAAGAGCAGGGAGCTTGCTATCACCACTGGAAATTCCGCTCAAGCGGATGGAAGGTCTCAGGACCGCTCGGTGAGCCTTGGACCGCTGGGACGTGACAGGATGAAGGCCAGCACACAGCCGAGCACCGCTGCCTGGATGGCGAGGATGGTCGGAGCAAGCCCAATGAACACCGAGATCATGAACGTCACGCAAATCGCAATGACCGCGGCGCGCTTGCCTGAGGGCGAGATCGCCCCGTGCGCCTGCCAGTCCCGGATGGCCGGGCCAAAGCGCGGGTGCTCGATCAGCCAAAGATGAAACCGCTCGGACCCGCGTGCGAAACAGAATGCGGCGAGCAGCATGAAGGGCACTGTTGGCAGAAGGGGGACGAACGCCCCGATTGCACCGAGCACGAATGCCGTCAAGCCTGCAATGGTCCAGAGTGTTCGCATCGATGCCTTACCATGGTCACCGGGTCTTAAACGTCCGTAAGCAAGTCCGACAGGACGGCGTTCAAAACGACCATACCCAGACAGGTGGCCCCGAGCCGCCCATCTTCAAGGTTGAGATGTCCGCTGTCACACAGCCGATCGATCGCGATGACGTTCATTGGGTCGCCCGCCAGCGCCGAATACCGTTCAAGGTCTATGCCCTCACGCAACCGCAAGCCCATCATGGCGTATTCGAGAGCCTGATCGCGCGGCGGAATGGCGTCGGTCCGGCATATTGCATGTTCTTCCGCGCCGCCCGCCGCCAGCCAGTCTTTGGGATCGCGCAGCGTTTCCGTGGCGTGTCTCACCCCGTCTTGACCGGTGATCCGACCATGGGCGCCTGGACCGATCCCGGCATAATCACCGTAGCGCCAGTAAATCAGGTTATGACGGCTTTCGGCACCGGGCCGCGCATGGTTCGAAACTTCGTACGCGGGGAGACCGGCAGAAGCGGTGATATCCTGCGTCAACGCGTACATGTCGGCGGCGATACAGTCTTCGGGCAGCGCCAGCTTGTTGGATCGATGCAGATCGAAGAACCGCGTCCCAGGCTCGATCGTGAGCTGGTAGAGCGACAAGTGATCGACCGCCAGAGCAAGTGCCTGGTTCAACTCGGCTTCCCACGCCGCCAGGCTTTGACCCATTCGGGCATAGATCAAGTCAAAGCTGACCCGGTCAAAGACCGACCGGGCGATGTCGAAAGCCGCCCGTGCCTCGGCCACGGAGTGCATTCGGCCCAAGGCCTTCAAATCGGCATCGTTCAGTGCCTGCACGCCCATCGACACGCGGTTGACACCGGCTGCCGCGTAATCGCGGAACTTGGCGGCCTCGACGCTCGTGGGGTTGGCCTCGAGCGTGATCTCGGCACCGGGTGCGAGGCCCCAAAGGCGGTCAATCTCCTCAATGATGGCAGCGACCGTTGCGGGCGGCATCAAGCTGGGCGTACCGCCGCCAAAAAAGACCGTGTCTGCAACGCGCGGTCCAGTCTGCAACCGCATATGACCGGCTTCCGCCACCAGCGCAGTACGCCAGGCTTCCTGATCCACCGTTCGTGACACATGACTGTTGAAATCGCAGTATGGGCACTTGGCCAGACAGAACGGCCAGTGAACGTAGACACCGAAGCCTGCGTTTTGCCAATCATTGCGACCCGTACGCGCGGCGCCCGGTCGGTCGCGTGTCCGTAGGATGGGCGCCTCGCCCATCCGTGTTACAGCCTCGGTTTGATCAGGCGTGACCATGCCAACCACCCCAGACCCATGAAACCAGCCACACCCGCGATCGAGTTGTCCCCCAGCGTGTACCAAAGCACCAGCAGGCAGCATGCGATCAGCAGAACCGGCCAGTACTTCTCGATGAACGGATCGGGCTTTTCGTCGGCCATCAGCTGCCTCGATAGGCCGTCGCTTCGATCTCGATCTTCATCTCGGGTGTCATGAGATCGCACACCACCGTCGTATTGGCCGGGCGGACATCGCCCAGATACTCGCGGACCACGGCGGCGGATGCTTCCCAGTGCGCGGCGTCTGTCACCGTCACCTGGATCCGAACGATGTCGGTCATGGTAAACCCTGCCTCGTCCAACGCCTTGCCAATGGTCTCGAAGATATTGCGCGTCTGCGCCGCCGGGTCTTCCGGCATCGTCATGGTCGCATAATCGAACCCGGTCGTTCCGGCACAAAAACACCAATCGCCCTGCATCACGGCACGGGAGTAGGCGAATTTCTCCTCGAACGGAGATCCTGTCGTGATCAGCTTACGGGTCATGCTATTCTCCTCGCACGATGATGTGCCCGATTGTTGCGAGCGCGACCTGCCCGTTGACATAGGCCGTGTCGACATCGGGCGCGGTGGAGCGGATGATAAGCTGATCGCCGTCCAGGAACAGAACAGTTGTACTACCTGCCCTGCCGCCGATCTCATAGCGCGTTACCCAGCCGACAGCATCGTCGAGTTCCGCGGCCTCCAGCTCGCAACTCGGACTGCGTTCCTTGCACTGCGCCCGCATCGTCTCGATTGTCGTCTCGCCGGAGCGATACCGCGCCTCTGTGCCGTCCTCGCTGCGTCCGACGATCACATCCACCGCTGTTAGGCCGGGACACTCGGCGCAGAAAACGGTCAGCCGGTTACTGGCGCGCGCGCCGTAATCGAAAGAGCCCGCGCCAGTGTACCCGGATGTATCGACAGTCAGCGTCTCGAGATTCCGGACTGCGAAACCTTCGGCACACGCCATGCCGGTCGTGGCCGCCAGAGTGAGCGCTGCCAAGCCGAATCTTGTCATCATCATGCGTCTTTCTCGAACGCCGTTTGCAGTTTACGGAACGCATCTGTTCGGTGGCTCATCGATTCTTTGACCTCATGCGGCATCTCGCCAAAGGTGCGCCCGTCGCCTGCGTCCGGCACGAACATCGGGTCATAACCAAAGCCGTTGTCGCCGCGCGGCGGCCACGTCAGCGTGCCGGAAGCGACGCCCAGGATCGTCTCCTCGTGACCATCCGGCCAGGCGAGGCAGAGGCACGCATTGAACCGGGCGGTGAAGGGCGGCTCGGCATCCTTGGCCTGAACTTCGTCCCAGGCCCGCGTCATCGCCAGCATGAAGTCCCGGCCATCCGGAGTTTCAGCCCAATCGGCGGTGTAGACACCCGGCGCGCCATCCAGAGCATCGATCTCGATCCCTGAATCGTCCGCCAAAGCTGGCAAACCCGATCCAACAACGGCGGCGCGGGCCTTCAGCGCGGCGTTGCCGTGGAAGGTCGTCTCCGTCTCCTCGGGCACCGGCAGGTCGAGTTCCTTCGCGGACACCGTCTCGATCCCGTATGGCGCGAGCAACGCACGAATTTCCGAGACCTTGCCCTCGTTGTGACTGGCGACCACCAGTTTGGATGCCGTGAACTTGCGCATGTCTACTCCACTGTTTCGGCGGCGCGCAGGCTTCGTACGCCCAGTTCAGCCCGCATCAGGGACGCGTCGAATACCTCCGTTTGCGCTGTCAGCGTTACAAGAAGCATGGCCTGCCCGTGGCCGATCAGCCAGTAGCGCAGTCGGTCGCCCGCGCTTTCGGTATCGAAGGTCAACCCGAGCAGACCCGATCCCGTATCAAATGGCGCACCGTCGCCGCCGTGGTCGCGCGCAAGATCGGCAAGGTCCTCTGGCGTGACGCGAGCGTCCTTCTCATAACCGCTCAGATGCAGCGCATAGTCACCCTGATCCGGCTGGATCTCGTGGATCCCGTCCTCAGCATCGGCAGTCCAGCCTTCGGGCAGTGTCAGCGCAAACGGCCCGAAAGCATAGGTCTCGCCCGCGAGGCCGATCATCCGGCGATCGCTGCTTTCTGAGCCTCGACCAGTTCGGTGCAGCCCTTCTTGGCGAGGCGCAACATTTCGAGAAACTCTTCGTCCGTGAACACAGCGCCCTCTGCCGCGCCTTGCAGTTCTACCAGCCCACCCGACCCGGTGATGACGAAGTTCGCATCCGTCCCGGCTTCGCTGTCCTCTGCATAGTCCAGATCCAGCACCACCTGACGCTCGTAGACGCCGCAGGAAATCGCGGCGATATGTTGCGTGATCGGATTCTCGATGCACTCTTTGGCCTTGACCATTTTCTGGCCTGCGAGCCACAGCGCGACCCAGCCCCCAGTGATCGAGGCTGTGCGTGTTCCGCCGTCGGCCTGCAAGACGTCGCAATCGACCGTGACCATGCGCTCGCCCATGATCATCCGGTCGGACCCCGCGCGCAAAGCACGCCCGATCAGGCGTTGAATTTCCTGCGTGCGCCCGGTCTGGCCGTTCTTCGCCTCGCGCCGGTTGCGGGTGTTGGTCGCGCGCGGCAGCATCCCGTATTCGGCCGTCACCCAGCCCAACCCGGTGTTACGCATCCAGCCGGGTACCTTCTCGTCAATCGAGGCGGTAATCATCACGTGCGTGTCGCCCGCGCGGATCAGGGCAGACCCCTCGGCATGTTTGCTGATGCCGGTCTCGATGGCGACATCGCGCTTCTCGTCGGGGGCGCGGCCGGATGGGCGCATGATCGATCTCCTGTGTCAGGTCGCGCGCTGTTTATCGACGGCTCTCCGCGCAGTCCATCATCTCTTTCGAGCAATGATGCGCGTCAGCGTGATGTGCAGCACCATACTGCTGTGATAGCGTCGGGTAAGACTGGACAGGGGGGTAACAATGTCGATCAACGATCTTGCAGAAGCTTATGCCGCAGCGTGGAGCTCCGGAGATCCGAACGCTGTCGTGTCGTTCTATCGCGACGACGGTCAGATCACGATCAACCGGGGCGATCCGATCGAGGGGAAGGCAGCGCTGCTCGACATGGTCTCAGCCTTTTATGCCGAGTTTCCGGGGCTTACGGTCGAGTTGGAGCATCTGCGCATCGCCGGAGATCACGTGATGTTCGGCTGGGTGCTGGAGGGGACGCATTCCGAGACCGGGAACCACGTTCGCGTTCCGGGCTGGGAGGAGTGGGATCTCGACGAGAACAACAAGGTCCGGGTTTCGCTGGGCTGGTTCGATGCCGAGGAATACGAACGCCAAATCCGCGAAGGTGTATAAGTCTATGGGCCTTGCCCGAAAATCTGCCGTCGGTTGAAGCCACCGCTGGACGCCCGCCACCGAATCTAGTATCTCTTAAATCCCGTGGAACCACATACAGGGTGTCCTTCAGGGCATTCACAAAAACATCAAGACTCCGCGGGGACCGAGCATGGCACGTTTCGTTTTCATAACTGGTGGCGTTGTCTCCAGCCTCGGCAAAGGCTTGGCCTCGGCGGCGCTCGGGGCACTGTTGCAGGCGCGCGGGCATTCCGTCCGCCTGCGCAAGCTCGATCCCTATCTGAACGTCGATCCAGGCACGATGTCGCCCTTCGAACATGGCGAGGTCTTTGTCACCGATGACGGCGCCGAGACGGATCTCGATCTGGGGCATTACGAGCGCTTCACCGGGGTCGCGGCACGGAGAACGGATTCCGTGTCGTCCGGGCGGATCTATCAGACGGTGCTCGATCGCGAGCGCAAGGGCGGTTATCTCGGCCAGACGATCCAGGTGCTCCCGCACGTCACCGACGAGATCAAACGCTTCATCGAGATTGGCGAGGACGAGACCGATTTCATGCTGTGCGAGATCGGCGGCACGGTTGGCGATATCGAAGGTCTGCCGTTCTTCGAGGCGATCCGACAGTTCGCGCAAGAGCGCCCGCGTGGCGCCTGCATCTTCCTCCACCTCACACTGCTGCCGTACTTGGCCGCGTCGCGCGAGCTGAAGACCAAGCCGACCCAACACTCGGTCAAGGAATTGCGTTCGATCGGGATCGCGCCTGACGTGCTGCTTTGCCGGACGGAACAGCCGATCGAGGATCGCGAGCGCGCCAAGATCGCCCAGTTCTGTAATGTTCGCACGGGCGCCGTCATCCCGGCAATGGATCTGAAATCGATCTATGAGGCGCCGTTGGCCTATCACGAGGTCGGACTGGACTGGGCCGTGATGGATGCGTTCGGGATGGATCCATCCAAGCCGGATCTCTCGGCCTGGGACGCGGTGAAGCACCGCGTCTATCAGCCTGACGGGCATGTGCGCATCGCGGTCGTCGGCAAGTACACGCAGTTGGAGGACGCCTATAAATCATTGGCCGAAGCCCTGACCCACGGCGGCATCGCCAATGGCGTGCGGGTCGAGTCGCAATGGCTGGATTCGGAGATATTCGAGCGCGAGGATCCGGCACCGCATCTGGAAGGTTTTCACGGAATTCTTGTGCCCGGTGGCTGCGGCGAACGCGGGACCGAGGGCAAGATCCTCGCAGCCCAGTTCGCGCGGGAACGCAAGGTCCCCTATCTCGGCATCTGCCTGGGGATGCAGATGGCCGTGATCGAAGCGGCGCGAAACCTGGCGGATGTCGTTGACGCGGGTTCGGAGGAATTCGATCACGAGGCAGGCGAGCGCCGGTTCACACCAATCGTCTATCACCTGAAGGAGTGGGTCGAGGGCAACCGCACCATCCAGCGCGAGATTACCGACGACAAGGGCGGAACGATGCGCCTGGGTGCTTACAACGCGGTGCTCGCCGAAGGCAGCCAGGTGGCGCAGATCTACGGGGAGACGACGATCTCCGAGCGCCATCGCCACCGCTATGAGGTCGACATCGACTATCGCGATCAACTGGAACAGGTGGGTCTGCGGTTTTCCGGAATGTCGCCGGATGGCCGATTGCCCGAGATTGTCGAGATCCCCGACCATCCCTGGTTCATCGGCGTGCAGTTTCATCCGGAGCTGAAATCCAAACCGCTCGATCCGCACCCGCTATTTGCCGATTTTGTCCGTGCCGCCGTTGAGCAAAGCCGTCTGGTCTGATCCGCAGTTGTCTGGCGTTTGATCCGACCATAGGGTCAGCATTGCTGACTTTATGGAGCTGGCGATGGACGCGCTGGAATTTGCGAATGGCTGGGAAGCCGGCTGGACCAGCCACGATCTCGCTCGGATCGTCAGCCACTATCGCGACGATGTCTTGTTTCGCTCACGCAGGGCCATCGAGATCAATGGCAGCGGAGAGATCAACGGGAAACCTGCTTTGCGCGCAAATTGGGGCGAGGCCTTGCGCCGCCAGCCTGCCCTGCGGTTCCGCGTGCAGGATGTGTTTGGTGGTCACGAGATGCTGACGATTACCTATCTGAACCAACGCGGCGTTCTGGCGGCGGAGACTCTGTACTTCGACAACCAGGGCCTTGTTTTCCGGGCCGCCGCGTGTCACCGGGCATAGACGGCGACGCCAGTTCCACATCGGGAGATCCGACATGAGCACCATCCAGATCGATGCCGAAGAGATCGCGCTGGAGGTACTGAACGCATTTGATACGGGCGAATCCATTCAGCCGTTCTCAGCACGGGGAGGGCCTTCTCTAGCAGACGCTTACGGCGTCACCGCGGCGATTCGGGGTCAGCGCGAGGCGCGGGGCGAGACCCATGCCGGGCGTAAGATCGGTTTCACCAACCGCACGATCTGGCCGATCTACAATGTCGATGGGCCGATCTGGGGCGACATGTGGGACCGGACGGTGTTCAACCTGACCGAGGGTTCCGAGTTCTCGGTGGACGGTCTGCACGAGCCGCGCATCGAACCGGAGATTGCATTTTGCCTGGCTCGTTCACCTGATCCCGGAATGGATGATGCGACCCTGCTTGCGTGCTGCGAATGGGTGGCGCATTGCGTCGAGATCGTCCAGTCGCCTTATCCGGGCTGGAAATTCCAGGCGCCCGACACGGTTTGTGCCGGAGGACTGCATGGCGCGCTGCTGCTGGCGAAACGGCGCGTTGTGACGCCCGATCTGCTCGGCCCGCTCGGCGGTTTCACCTGCACGCTGATGCGCGATGGCGTGGAAGTTGAGACCGGATCTTCCGAGAACGTGTTGGGCGGGCCGTTGAAGGCACTGAGCCATTTGGTGGGTCTTCTGGCCGGGGATGAGATTAACCCGCCGCTCGGTCGAGGCGAGATCATCACGACCGGCACGCTAACAGATGCGTACCCGATCGCGCCGGGTGAAAGCTGGTCGACCCGGTTACAGGGGTTCGATCTGCCGTCCGTTTCCATTGCATTCGTCTGACGTCTTCGCGGGATTCAAGCAGTCCCGATCAATCGGCCCTGAAGCCACAGGATTGACGGGTAGGACGCGATCCAGATCCAGACAAAGCGGTTCAGACCAAACAAGATCGCATTGGCCAGATGGAACATCACGGCGATCCCAAGTGCTGCAATCAAGGTCGCCGGATGCAGGAACGCCGCCGGGAACGTTACTTCGAACAGCATCACAGCCCAGGACGCCGAACGAAGCAGGTTTGCTCGGGTCGCCAAGGCTCGCATGTCCTCGCTGACCGGGTAAGCCGAGAAGCGGAACACATCGCTCAAAGCCCGGCCACTCCGCCAATCCGGGTTCATGATCTTGATCTGGCCCGAGATAAAGTACGACAGGACGACCTGAACCGCGAGATAGGCCAGCGCCAGCTCACGCCAGATGCCGGGCGGTGCCAGATGTGCCATCGAGAGGCAAAACAAGATCAGCAAGCCCATCTTGTCGCTGCCGCCGTTATACGGTCCCTGAAACCTGTGAAGCAGGATCAGCGCGTGCAGCATCAAACCCCAGACCGTCAGGTTCGGATGAGCGCCGGCAAGCAACGCCAAGCTGAGCACAATGCGCGGCAGGAACAACAATCGCTCATCGCGGTGCAACGCCATGTGTTCGGCGCTGTGTTGCAGAAAGGCAAGTGCGAGCAGGATCTCGGTCGCCCGCATGGCGGCGTCCACAGTCACGAGCTGACCTTCGCTGGGACCGTGTAAGGCTCGGAGAGAAAGGTGACTTGCTCCCGCCGAGCGCCGTCCATCCAATCGACAAAGACGAGCCGGAACTGGAAGACTTGGCCATGCTCTGCGGAGCCCGATCTGAGCAGGTCAGCCAGAACTCTGCGCTGAATCTCTGCAACAGCGTGTGGTTCAGCGGTAACCTCGATCCGTTCCGCGCAACTCACCAGAAACAGGGCTTCGTTCCAGCGTGGGTTCCAGACCAACTGTGTGATTGCTTCTGCGATGGAGCGACGGTTTCGGCGGGGGCGGAACTCCTGCCAATCCGTCGGATGCTCGTCCTGAGCTGTGAGTGTCCACTGGACCCGAGGCGATGCTTCAACCGTTCGAAAAAACCGCCAGGACGGGATCAGCGCGGGCATTAGTAGACGGAAGGTGTTCCACATCAGCACAGCTAGGGCGCACGAGGTTACGAGTTCGTAAAACCAACCGTCGCCGGAGCGGGTCTGGCTAAAGCAACCCCTGAATCGTCGCCCGGAGTTCAGGTATCCCGTGCCCCGTCTCAGAGGATGTCGTCAAAAACTCCGGGAACGCTGCCGGGTGTTTAGCGAGGGCGCCCTTGACTTGCTCGATCACTGTCTCGAGCGCGCCTTTCTTCAGCTTGTCGGTCTTGGTAAGCACCACCTGAAACACCACCGCGGCGCGATCCAGCAGCGCGAGATAGTCATGATCGACCTGCTTGATCCCATGCCGCGAGTCGATCAGCACAAAGGCCCGGCCCAGCGTCACCCTTCCGGCAAGATATGAGCGGATCAGCTCCTGCCAGCGCGCGACCTTGTCGGTTGGCGCTTTGGCGAAGCCATACCCAGGTAGATCGACGAGATATCCCGGCCCAGACGGACCGCCCAGAGCGAAATAGTTAATCTCTTGCGTGCGGCCCGGCGTGTTCGAAGCCCGCGCCAGCGCCTTGCGCCCCGTAACGGCATTGATCAGCGTCGACTTGCCGACGTTCGACCGCCCGGCGAAGCAAACCTCCTGCCGGTCGGGCGAAGGCAAGCCGTTCATCGCGACAACACCCTTCACGAACGTGCACTCGCCCGCGAAGAGCTTGCGCCCAGCCTCGATCTGCGCAGGTTCCAGCTCCGGGTCGACGGTAAAAGAGAGTTGCAAAGACATCCGAGGTCAGGTTAGCCGCACGACATCACCCAAGCGCACCGGACCGGATTTGACCACCTGAGCATAGACGCCGAAATCCGTGTGGCCAAACTCGGCGTGCAGCAGCTTCGGTACCTCGACATCGGTCTTGCCGGTCTGGGGGTTCGCGGTCGTCGCGCTGCAACGGGGGTCACGGTCGATGATCTTGAGCCGAGCCTCGCCGATCTCGATCTCCTGCCCGACCCAATCCAGTTCCGCATAGGGTGCGAACCCATCGATCCAAAGGTTCATACGAAACCGGATATGCTGCAACTCGGCACCTGCATGTTCCGAGAGCGCGCGGCGAGAGCTTTCCGAGGCGATCGAAATGTGCGCGTCTTCGATATCTGTATACGCCCCTTTGTCGTGCAGATCATAGATCAGGAACGGGCCCTCGCGCGGACTGCCCTCGGTCAGCCACGTGATCCATTCTGCAAGAATGTCATCACCCTCGGCCGAACCAGGTTGCAGGGCAACGTCCGGCAAGTCCGGGTGGCTTAGTTCGAGCAGGTGATTTCGTGGAGAGAACTTGGTTTCGATCTGCGCGAGGCGCGGCACGAAAGCCTGGTTAACGAAGTTACGGGCGCGCGCCCAGCCACGGATATCCTCGGCCTTGCCGTGCGCGATGGCCCAGCGCCGGTCAAATGGCATTGGCTTGCCCTTGGCGAGATCAACCTCGTCCAATGCCTCCATGCCCAGTGACTTGACCGGGTGGCGGAAGATGTGGGCGAGGCTGCCATCCATTGGGTCACTCCCTGACCTGCATTACAGTGTACCGCAGCGATGCTATCAGAAACGCACGCCATTACACCCCTGATCGCGCGTCCCGGCGAGAACGCGTGTCTGAACATCAGAGCGCTCTTGCGTAGTCACCCAGTCGGATCTCTCCGCCACTGATTACCTGGGCGTACACGCCGAAATCCATGTGCCCGTACCGTTTGCGCAATGTCGACGGGATCTTGGCGTCGCGGTGACCGGTTTCGGGTGAAGCATTGGTCGCGTTACAGCGCTGGCATCGGTCTATGACCTGCAGCCGTACGGCGCCGATCTCGATCTCGCGCCCGACCAGATCGAATTCAGCCCACGGATCCATGCCGTCCAACCAGAGGTTCATACGGAACCGAATACTCTCGAAATTCTGCCCGCAAATCTGTTCGAGGATCGCGCGCGACCGGGTCGAGGCGATGGAGAGGTGTGTCTCTTCGAAATCGGTGAATGCGACACCCGGGGCTGCACACACCCGGTAAGGGCCGGGCCGAGCATTGTCTGCCAACGGTGCGATCCACTCGGTCAATGCGGCGTCGCCCTCGGGCGTTCCAGGTTGAACCCTCAGGAAAGGCTGATCCGGATGGCGCAGGGTCAACATCCCGGTCGCTTCATTGAATCCGGTCTCGATCTGCGCAAGTTTCGGCACGTGGGTCTGGTTCACCAGATGTCCTGGTGCCAGCCACGCAGGCGCCGCATCATCCCATTCGTTGCGGCCATGCGCGATGGCCCACGTCCGGTCAAACGGCATCGCCTGGCCGGTGATCAATCGAACAGAGTCCAGCGCCTCTTCGCCCAGACTCTTCACCGGGTGCCGGTAGATCTCGCCCAGCGTCCACGTCACTGCGTTACTTCTCCGGCGCTTCCTTGCGCTTGAAGCTGGCCATGATGTTCCCGAAAATGTCGGCCTTCACGCCCTGGCTTCGCATGATCAGGTATTGCTGGATGAACGTGATCGTGTTGTTCGCAACCCAGTAGATAACCAGACCGGACGCAAATGTACCGAGCATGAACATGAAGACCCACGGCATCCATGCGAAGATCGCCGCCTGCGTCGGGTCGGTCGGGGCCGGGTTCAACTTCTGTTGCAGCCACATCGTGATCCCCATCAGGATCGGGAAGACACCGATCGAGAAGATGAAGAAGATGCTCTCGGGCCCAGGCGTCGCAAACGGCAGCAGCCCGAACAGGTTCAGGACCGATGTCGGGTCCGGTGCCGACAGATCGTGGATCCAGCCCATGAACTCGGCGTGCCGAATCTCGATCGTGACGAACAGCACTTTGTAGAGCGAGAAGAAGATCGGAATCTGCAGCAGGATCGGCAGACAGCCGGAGGCGGGGTTGACCTTCTCTTTCTTGTAGAGCGCCATCATCTCCTGCTGGAGCTTCTGGCGATCGTCACCCGCGCGTTCCTTGAGTTTCTCCATCTCAGGCTGGAGCTTTTTCATCTTGGACATCGAGACATACGACTTCCACGCCAGCGGGAAGAGGATTGTCTTGATGACGACGGTCAGCGCGATGATTGCCCAGCCCATGTTGCCGATCAGGCCCTGGAAAAAGTGCAATGCGACGAAGATCGGCTTGGTCAGGAAGTAGAACCAGCCCCAATCGATGGCGTCGATGAAATCGACGATGCCGAGGTTGTCCTCGTAGCCCTTGAGCGAGTCGTACGCCTTGGCCCCTGCGAACAACATGGTGTCGACAGAGTGCGTTGCACCTGGGGCGATGCTGACGACAGGCTTGCGCATGATCGCCTGATACTCGGGAATGTTACCGCGCTGGAACGTCTGATAGATCGCATCGAAACCCGTCCCCGGCTGTGGGATCAAGGTCGACATCCAGTATTTGTCGGTAAAGCCCATCCAGCCATTGTTCTCGATCCGGGTCGTCTCGGACTGACCGGTGGTGTTCGGGTTGACCGGAAGATCGTCCAGGTCGGAGTAGTCGAGTTCTTTCAGTTCGTCGTCGAACCGCCCGACAGCGCCTTCGTGCAGGATCCAGATCCAGGTCGACGACGGTCCCTCGGTCCGCACGATCTTGCCAAAGGGCGCCAGACTGATGGGCTCGCCCGTCGTGTTCTCGACCGATTGCGAGATGTTGAACATGTACTCGTCATCCAGCGAGAT
This sequence comes from Paracoccaceae bacterium, assembly GCA_050043005.1. GTDB lineage: Bacteria > Pseudomonadota > Alphaproteobacteria > Rhodobacterales > Rhodobacteraceae > Thermohalobaculum. Next base: position 14,364 of record JBHJIZ010000042.1, on the reverse strand, counting down.
CATCCGCCGGAAGATCAGACCCGCGCCATTGTCCCAGACCAGCGTGACAGGTTCGTTCACACCGAGCGAACTTCCGCTTTCGATCTGCCAGGGCGTGTCGCCGCGCGGCAGGGCGATCTTTTCGGACTCTGCCGTGCGCTGCCAGCCATAGTCGATATAGTAGGGCGCAGGCGTCCCGGCCGGGCTGAGCAGCACGACCTTCTCGCTCTCGTCGTACTGACGCACGTTGTATTTCAACAGCTTCAGGTCATCGATGCGCCCGCCTTCGAGCCGGATCGATCCTTTGACGGCCTCGGTGGAGATCGGAATGCGCGCGTCTTCGGCAACGGCTGCGTCGCGGGTCTTGGCGACAACCTCCTCGGGCTGCTGACCCTCGACAATCGGGGCAGGCACGGATCCGTCGGCCGTCTGCGTTTGCGCCTGCTCAGCCGGTTGCTCGGGCGGCGGCGCAGGCGGGAAGAGCGCCATCCAGCCGAACACGACCAGCATTGACAGCACCGCTGCCAAAATCAGGTTCTTGCCATCATCCTGGCCCATCCAGCCACTCCAACGCTCTTTGGGAATCCACTGCGGGGTTGAAACGGTCCAACGCCCTCAGGTCAAGGGTTTCCTGTCGCGAACACCTATCTCGCATGTATGATGAGCATCTGCCCAGGCAACCTCACCGGTAGAAGTTGATCGGTCTCAACGGTTTCGCGGCCTTTCCAAACGCGATTGCGTCGCGTTGTTGCCAGATGGTCTTTAACGTGAGCGCCGCGAGCGTGAGCTGATCCGGATCAGGTCTGCACACCCGGCGGCATCAGTCGACGCGGTCCCGGACCTTCGTTCCGCGCGACGTCCTGAGGATTGTAGAGCGCACATCGCCTGAGCGAGAGGCATCCGCAGGCAATGCATCCGTCGAGGTTCCCGCGGAGCCGTTCGAGCGCTGCGATCCGCGCGTCGATATCAGCGCGGAACGCCTTGCTGATTCGGGTCCAATCCTTGCGGGTCGGTGTTCGCCCGTCTGGCAACGTCTGAAGTTGCTTACGGATCGCGGAGAGCGGGAAGCCCAACTCTTGCGCGATGCGCACGAAGGACAGCCGACGAATGTCGGACCGCAGGAACCGGCGTTGTCCACCGGCGCTACGGAGCGACGTCACGAGTCCCTGCTCTTCATAGTACCGAATGGCCGAGACGGCGAGGCCGGTCCGCTTTGCAAGATCGCCAATGGCCAGAAGGTCTGTCGGTTTCATATCGTCGCCACACTGCTTGACCTCAAGTGAACTTGAGGAATTACAAGACGTAAATCAATCGCGAATCGATATGGAAAGGGACTTGAGATGACGGCTGCACGACTGGAACATGTGAACGTCACCGTGACTGATGCCAAGACCACCGCCGCCCTGATGTGCCGGTTGTTCGACTGGAAGATCCGTTGGGAGGGCGAGGCCTCGGTTGGTGGCTACACCGTACATGTCGGCGAGGACGACACCTACCTAGCGATCTACATGATCGACGGATCAGACCATGCAGACGTCCAGCGGCGCCATCAACTGGCCGGGTTGAACCATATCGGCGTCGTCGTGGACGATCTGGACGCCGTGCTGGCGCGGGTCGAAGGCGAAGGCTACGAGATCTACTCTTACGCAGACTATGAACCGGGGCGGCGGTTCTACTTCCTGGATGCGGATCAGGTTGAATACGAAGTGGTCAGCTACGCTTGATCGCCAACAGCGGTCAAAGGCTTCGACTTTAAGCCTGCGAAGTCAAAAACAGTCCCATCCGCCAAGTGGCTGGGGCGCACATTGCACAACGCCCTGAACATCACGGCGCGGCGGCCGGGCGCGTTCTTCTCCCACTCGTCCAGCATTGCCTTGATCTGAGCGCGCTGCAGACCTTCCTGCGATCCGCACAGATCGCACGGAATGATCGGGAAGCCCATCGCGCGTGCGAACTTCTCGCAATCGGCCTCGGCAACCTGAGCGAGCGGGCGCAGAACAGTCAGGTCACCGTCCTCGTTGACCAGTTTCGGTGGCATGGCCGCGAGCCGCCCCCCATGAAACAGATTCAGCATCAAGGTTTCGAGCAGGTCATCGCGGTGATGGCCAAGGACCACGGCCTGGCAGCCTTCCTCCCGAGCGATTCGATAGAGATGCCCGCGCCTCAAACGCGAACACAACGCGCAATACGTCTTCGTCGACGGCACCTTGTCGACGACGATCGAGTATGTGTCCCGATACTCGATCCGGTGAGGAATCCCGAGATCGCCTAGGAACTTCGGCAGCACGCCTTGCGGAAATCCTGGCTGGCCCTGATCCAGATTGCAGGCCAGCAGATCGACCGGCAGCAACCCGCGCCAGCGCAGCTCGATCAATGCCGACAGAAGCGTGTAACTGTCCTTGCCGCCGCTCAGGCACACCAGCCAGCGATCGGGCCGATCTGGGTTGGTGGGAGCACGCACCATGCCAAAAGTCTCGATCGCCTCGCGCGTCTCGCGGATGATGCGCTTGCGGAGCTTGCGAAACTCGACACTATCCGGAGCGCTTCCGAACAAGCGCTGCAGCATGATATCGTCTGTCGCATCAAGCATGGGCGCTTGATACCGCGCGTTCGGCAGCGGCTCAAGCGCCGGATGGCATTGGTTCGATCAGCCGTTTCCGCAAGCTCGGGGTCGGCAATGTGCAGGTCTTACGCCGTGCGAAGAACGCATAGCGGTTGCGGGCGATCCGTCGATAAAGCCAATCTCGCGCCGGGCGCGGTAGGATCCGGAAGACCTGGAGCAACCATCCGATCCCGCCGATGCACCGGCCGAGATGAATGATTGCATCAAGGGACTCGTGCACCTTGCCGGCGTCGAGCACCAACCACGTTTCAGGGTCGTCGGGCGACATACCAAAATGGGCGAGCAGAGCTGTACCAAGCGGGGTCTGAGCCGGGCAAATGCCGACGGTCGCGCCTTTGTCGAAGGTGTCGATCAGACGCGCACCCGCCATGCAAAGCACGCACTCACCATCCATCACAGCGATGGTTCCGGTATCAGTGAAATCAGGTACGGACGAGTCGTGACGCCACGAAAACGGCGCATGCGTCACTGTGATAGAGGCGGAGCCATCCATGCCTGAGAGATGGTATCGTGCAGTCTGGAATTTAAGGGGCGTGAAACCGCAGCGACGCCGGGAACAACGCCGCCACTCGCGGGTTTAGTTGTTACGCAAGCTCGGGAACCGGGTCCGATGTGACCGACTTCCAGCTTTCCCTTTCCGAGATCCGTGCCATCCAGCGGTCGATGTTGGGCACATCACCCAACGGCATCCCACAAACCTCGCGGTAGCAAAGTGTCGATGCAACCGAGATATCCGCCGTCGTCATGCCGTTGCCGACCAACCAGTCGCGCCCGTTGAGATGACCGTCGAGCACCTTTGCGAAGGATTGCAGCATTTCAGTTGCTTTTTCCCGATCAATCGGTGCGTCGAAGAAGTGGGCGCCGATGAACGCCGATGTCGCGGGCGCCCAGTGGGCCATTTCCCAAAACTGCCACTGGCCGATGCGGAACCTGTCGCGACCATCGGGGAACAAGCGACCCCCGCCGATCGCTGCAAGCTGGTTCGTGATGGCGTTCGATTCCCAAAGGCTGTCGCCGTCATCGTACTCCAGCACCGGCATCTTTCCGTTCGGGTTCAGAGCTATGAACTCGGGCTTCTTCTGGTCGCCGGCCATAAGATCGACCATGACGATTTCGGCATGAACACCGGCTTCGTGTGCAGCCATCATGACCTTCTTTGCGTTGGGCGAAAGTGGGAAAACATGTAGTTTCATGGGAGGGCTCCTTGTCATTGGTTAACCAAACGGTTATCCAATAGCCGCTGACAATTAGTCAACCGAAATGTTAAGTATTTTGCGTGGCGCGCAAAGGCTGCCCAAGACGCAACGCCTCACGACTGCGCGATGCGATTGCGGCACCGGCACAGATCTGCTATGTGCTTGTTATATTTTGAGACACTTTAACCCCTTTGAGAAAGGTAATTTACGATGGCTGAATCTGTAACAAGTCCGAAGCCCGACACAACATACACACTTGATGATGTCGACTACTACATAAAGGACATTCTTGAACTCTATTCGGACAAAGAAGATGCAGAAGAACTCCCCAAGTTTTGCCTCATAGCGCAAAAAGGCACAGGTAGTTTCAAAGGTCATAAATTCATCGGTAAGGACGGGGCAGCGACCTATCCTCACATCCACGTCTGGAAAGACGGCAACATCGCGCTGAGCGTCGGAAGCAGTACGAACCAGAAGATCGGCAAGGACGGTGTTATTAGTCTAGAGTTGCTCGCCCAAGCGCGCGAGCGTTACAAGCTTCCGTCCGGACCGCTGGACAATTTCTTCCGTTGGGTCTTCTGTGGCGCCTCGTGAATCCCATCCCAAGTCCGGCCCGGTTCATTGCGGGTCGGGCCGCCAATCGCATCGGCTTACGGATGAAGGCGAGGCAACCGTGCATGTCGGGATCATGTTCCGCTTGGCGCAGCAGCATCGGATTTGCTAGCTATTCGGTCAGACGCTTACATGGAGGCCGACCATGGATCTGACGGAAGACCAGCTTACCCAGCTCCGCGACGAGGGCTGGGTCTTCATGCCCGATTACTTCTCGACCGAAGAGATCGCGATCCTGAAGGACGAGTCGCGCAAGGTCTTTCAACAGAAGCGGGACGAGATTTATCTGGAGAAGAACGGCACGCCGCGCTCTGCCTTTGCGGTGCACCGCTATAACGAGGCGTTCGATATCCTGGGCCGTCATCCACGCCTGATCGCTCCCCTGAAGCAGCTTTGGGGCGAGGATGTCTACCTTCACCAGTACAAGATCAACGCCAAGGCGAAGTTCACCGGCGATGTCTGGCAATGGCATCAGGATTACGGCAACTGGCTGGAAAAGGACGGGATGATGGAGCCACGCGCCATGAACATCTCGGTGTTTCTGGACGAGGTATTCCCATTCAACGGTCCGCTGATGCTGATCCCGCGCAGCCACACGCACGGCGTTCTGGACAGCACCCAGGACACGCAGACGACGTCCTTCCCACTGTATACGCAGTCGCCAGAGCTGGTCGAAAAGCTCGTGGACGAAGGCGGTTTGGTCGTGCCGACCGGCAAACCCGGGTCGATGCTGATGTTCGACGGCAACCTTGTGCACGGATCCTCGGGCAACATCACACCTTATCCACGCAACATCGTTTATCTCACGGTGAACGCCTGTTCGAACGCGATCCAGAAGCCAACCCGCGAGGAATGGCTCGCGCATCAGGACTTCACCCCGATCGAGATGGTCCCTGACGACGCGCTGCTGCGATATGCCGAGCGCCAAAAGGCCGTGGCCTGAGGCCCTTGGGTCACGCGATGTCCGTCGTTGGGACATCGCAGGGCCTGTGATACTCTTCATTCCGACATGACCGCGCCACGCGGATTTCGTGGCGGCAGGGCTTATTGGAACCGGCGATTCCGTCGGGATCGAGGAGATTCAGAATGAACCTTCCCAGGCAACATCCGGCACGCGATACCACGGCGGATGGCTTGATGAACCGGATCGAGGCCTACGCACTTTCGAACTTCAGATGGCTCTGGCAGCTCATCATGGCCATTTCGTTCCTGCGGAAGCTGGTGAACAAGTCGATCATCAATCGCGCCGTGATGCGGGCCCGAACGCGGCCATCCCCTTATGGGTCGATGGCCGTGCAGGGCGACAGCGACAAGCCAATGGCCGGGTACACGTCGTGGGAACTGATGATGGACCGCAGCTGGTACAAGCGGCACCTGCCGCAATCCGACCTGGGCGATCCCGGGCACAAGCTGGGGCCGCTGCCCGACGTGCAGGATCTGCGTGAATTGTATCAGGTGGAGCCGGGCGAAGAAACGATGTCCGAGACCTCGACGGTGCTGTTTCTGTCATTCGCACAGTGGTTCACCGACGGTTTCCTGATGACTGATACGTCGGATCAGCGGAAGACCCACACCTCGCACCACATCGACTTCAACCCGCTTTATGGGTTGGACCGCGAGCAGTCCGATGCGCTGCGCGAGCGGTCCGAAGAAGCAGGCCGCAAAGGCCGCATGAAGTCCGAAATCGATGAAAACGGTGAGGAATGGGCGCCGAAGTATTTCGACGAGAACGGCAATCCCAAGCCGGAGTTCGCGGCGCTGCGCCCACCGCTGCGTCTCGATCAGTATGAAGAGAAGGCGGGGCCCGAACGCACGGCCTATGTCAAGCAGACGATCTTCGCGTTTGCCGGCGACCGGGCCAACACGACACCGTTCACAGCAATGCTGAACAACCTGTTCCTGCGCGAGCACAACCGCGTTGCTGGTTTATTGGAGGCAGCCTACTCTGACTGGGACGACGAGCGGGTCTTTCAGGTCGCACGAAATGTGAACGTCGCTCAGCTCATCAAGATCGTGGTCGAGGATTATATCAACCACATCTCGCCCTACTGGTTCCAGATCAATGCCGATCCGTCGGTCTGCTGGAAGGCGCAGTGGAACAAGCCAAACTGGATTCCGATCGAGTTCAATCTGCTGTACCGATGGCACTCGCTGACGCCGTCATACTTCGAGATCGACGGCAAAACGGTCCCGGGCGAGGCGATCCTTTTCGATAATTCTCACCTGACCGGGATTGGCATGGCTAAGGCGATTGATAGTGCCGGCACGCAGCGGGCGTGGAACATGGGACTCCTCAACACTCCAGAGTTTCTTGTGGACGTCGAGATTGCATCTATCGCGCAAGGTCGTACGAACAGGCTGGGCAGTTACAACGATTATCGCGAAGCGATGGGGTACGGACGCGTCACCGAGTTCGAACAGATCACCGGCCACCCGAAGCGGATCGAACTTCTCAAGAAGCACTATGGTCACGTCGACAAGATCGAATTCTTCGTCGGGCTGTTCGCCGAGGACGTGGCCGAACGTGCGGCAGTTCCGCCCCTGATCGGCCGGATGGTCGCGCTCGACGCGTTCAGCCAGGCACTGACCAATCCACTGCTGTCCCAGCATACGTTCAATCCGCGCACCTTCTCAGATGTTGGATGGAAAATCCTGAACGAGACGAGCAAACTGTCGGATGTCGTTGCCCGGAACGTCTCGGGCGGCGAGACGATCAAGGCCAGCTTCGATATCTGACGAACAGCCTCCGGCCGCAGACATCTTCGCCCCGTCGCGTGCGTAGCGCGAAGTGGTGCTCCGATTACCCGGTACCGCGCACAGTCTGACGACAGATCAGGTCGAGCTTAGCGATCCTTCAGGATCCGATCGAGTTCGGCGCGTTCCTCTTCGGACAGGGTTTGCGGCGTCTCTGGCCGCCGGGCGCGGATATAATACAGCGACACGATCAGGCCGATGACGAACAGAAAAGGCCCCGCGATCCAAAGCGCCGCGTTGGCCATCGAGAAGATCGGCTTCAGAAGCACAAATTCGCCGTAGCGATCTACCAGGTAAGTCTTGACCTGGGCGTCCGTGTCACCCTCGAGCAGACGTTCGCGCACCAGCAGCCGCAGGTCACGCGCAAGGCTGGCACTCGAATCGTCTATGCTCTCGTTCCGGCATACCAGACAGCGCAGTTCCTTGGAAATTTCACGCGCCCGCTCTTCCAGAGCCGGATCCTCCAGGATCTCATCCGGTTGAACGGCATATGTCGGCGCGGCCAGAAACAACGCCAAGGACAATACAATCCAACGCATCAGCGTCATTCCGCCGGAACCGCGATCGGTGACGGGCCGCGCCGTGCAGCCGCACCGACCCGGAAACGCCGATCCGTCAGGCTGATCAGGCCACCGAATGCCATGATGAAACTACCAATCCAGATCCAGTTGGCGAGCGGCTTGTAGTAGGAACGCACCGCCCATTGACCCGTACTCTGACTGGGATCTCCGAGCACGAGGTAGACGTCACGAAGCAGTCCGGCATCAATGGCCGCCTCCGTCGTGGGCATCTGCTGCACAGGGTAGAAACGTTTCTCCGGGCACATGACGGCCAGCATCTCGCCGTCTTGCAGCAAGCTGAAACGGCCGATTGTCGTCTCGAAATTACGCTCATCATCGCCCTTGAGCGCGCTGGAGGCGTTGCCACACGTCAGTGCGTTGAATGGGGCGCCGACGGGCAGGCTCTCGATCCCTTCAAAGCGAACCTCGTAAGGCCCCAAAGGAATTACATCGCCAGGTTTGGCCAGCCGGATGTCCTCGATCTCCCACGCCGAGACGGCAGCGATCCCAAGGGCTGTCAGGCCAAGCCCTGCATGGGCGATGGCTTTGCCCCAGTCGGCGCGCGGCAAGCCGATCAGGCGCTTGAACGCTGTTCCGACTGGCACGCGTCCGAATCCACCACGCTCGTAAAGCTCGACCAAAACCCCCATAATGATCCAGGCCGCCAGGGCGATCCCGACCGGAGCTAAAAGCGCCGAGCCTGTCTGGATGCCCAGAACGATCCCACCGATCACCAGCGCGCCCGCCGCAGCCCACCAGAGCTTGTTGATCACCTTGGCGCCATCCCCGCGTTTCCATGGGAGCAATGCGCCCATTGGCAACGCGAGGCACAACAACACCATGAAAGGCGTGAACGTAAGGTCGAAGAACGGTGCGCCGACTGAGATTTTCGAGCCGTCGACAAACTCACGCACCAGCGGCGCCATTGTGCCGATGAACACGACAGCGGTGGCTACGGCCAGAAGAAGATTGTTCAGGATCAACGCGCCCTCACGGCTGATCGGCTGGAAAACGCCTTCGGATTTCATGGCCGGGCCTCGCCATGCGAACAGCACCAGTGAGCCGAAGATCGCAACCAGCAGGATGCCCAGAATGAAGACACCGCGCTCGGGATCGACGGCGAAAGCGTGGACTGAGGTTAGGACGCCGGAGCGCACGATGAACGTACCGATCAGGCTGAGCGAGAAGGCAAGGATCGCGAGCAGGATCGTCCAGGCTTTCAGTGCCGCACGTTTCTCTACGACGATCGCCGAATGGAGCAGGGCAGCCGATACCAGCCATGGCATGAACGACGCGTTCTCGACCGGGTCCCAGAACCACCATCCACCCCAGCCAAGTTCGTAATAAGCCCAGTACGAGCCAAGCGCGATGCCGATGGTCAGGTTGATCCACGCCAGCAACGTCCAGGGCCGGACCCATCGCGCCCACGCGGCGTCCACCCGGCCTTCGATCAGAGCGGCAATCGCGAAGGAGAACGCCATCGAAAGGCCGACATAACCGAGGTAGAGGAACGGTGGATGGATCGCGAGGCCGATATCCTGCAACAGCGGGTTCAGATCGCGCCCATCGAGCGGTACAGGGAACAGGCGCTCGAACGGGTTTGATGTGAACAGGATGAACGCAATGAATGCCGCTGCGATCATCGCCTGTACGCTGAGTGTGCGTGCCTTCAATGGCAGCGGTAGGTCCCGGCCAAAAACGGCAACCAGCCCGCCATAGATCGCCAGGATCAGCACCCAGAGCAGCATCGAACCTTCGTGGTTGCCCCAGGTCGAGGTGAACTTGAACAGATCCGGCATCAGCGAGTTCGCGTGCGTTGCAACCAAACGAACCGAAAAATCCAACGTCACGAAGGCATGGACCAACGCCCCAAAACTGAACGCGAGTAGAGCAAACTGCACAATCGCTGCCGGCGTCGCCAGCCGCATCCAGTCTGCCCAGCCTTTGCCAGCCCCGACCAATGGAATCGTCGCCTGGACCAGGGTCACGATCAGCGCGAGCGCGAGTGCGAAATGTCCAAGTTCAGCAATCATCCCGGTCCCACATGCTGCTTTCAACCGTATTCTCAAGACACAGTGCCCGGATACAGTAGGCCGCAGCAAGGACCCCTATTGTCACGTTCCTGCAATTACCGGCTGCAAGGATGCCTTTCCGAGGGATGGTAGTCGGGAGAGAATCCAAGATCCCGGGTGTGCGCTAGCTTGTGGTCGGACGGAACCTCAGCGCAGGGTCAGAACAATCGCGTCCTGAGGCTCGCCGCTTGGTCCAAGCACGTGATCGATAAGGCGAGCCACGCACGCCGAGCCAGGAATTTGCAGGTTCGCGAAGGTTTCGGCGCTGCATTCTGCTTTCCCGGGCTCGAAAGATCCGACCGCCCCAGCATCGAAAGTTCGCGCGGTCTGCAGAAGCAGTTCGGTACCAAGATCGACGACATCCATCTGCGGCGTGTCCCGCAGGCTGTTGTGGACCATTGGGTGCATCGGCGAAAGCGCGAGGTGCACCTCGACTCCTGCGAGTTTGAGATGCCCGATGACGGAGTTCAATGCTCCGATCGGTCGGAACCGCGCCCGCCCGTTCGAGCTCTTCAGGCGCGATTCGATGGCGTCGATCGCAGCGCTGAGATCTTCGGATGTGTTGGCTGAGACCCTATCTCGTGACCAAATCACCGAGCCATCCGGAAACAGCGTGTCGAACTCGGCGTGATGAAGCGTAACAACGGCCTCCGGATCGGCGGGCCGGAACTTTCCGGCATGGCGCAACCGATTGCCTACGTCGTCCGCGCCCGGGGCACTGGGGTCAAGCCAACGTGTCACGCGTTCGACGAGTGTCGGATGATCCGGATCGGTGATTATGAAGTCCGGAGATACGCCGAGAACAATCGTCTTGGGCAGTCTGTTTGCTGACACGAGTTGCCGGATGATTGCCCAAATGTCCGAAACTTTGAGCGTGTCGATATACGCTCCGAACAACTCACGCTCCCAGCGCAAATCTTGGCGCAGGAATTGCCAACCGCCATCACCGATTACGACAACATCAGGCGTTTGCTGAAGCGCATTGATGCGTTCGGATATAAGCGCCCGTTGATCAAAGCTTTTCGGCGACGCCTGAAACAAACCTCCGTCCGCCAGAACCTTCGCGATGGTCTCCTCCGGACCTGGTTGGGCCTTGCTCTCGACGCTTGTGTGCATCCCGATGCCGCCCACGAGGATCGAGAACAGGATCAACGCAGGCGCGAGGATGCGCATGCGACGGACAATCGGCGTACCGCGTGCGACCAACGGAACGTATACAGGCGAAGTGCGTTCGCCGCTCAAACAAGACTTCGGAAAAGATTGGAACAGAGATTGCGATGAGCGGATAGTCTTCGCCGAGCCCATGAGCGCGCATCCTTCTGGTCAGCACTTCGCTTCGGTCTAGGGGTCCATACTTGACAAAAGGTAAACACAGTCGCGCCTCGTCGCCGGGCGCTTCCATATCCTGATCGCAGCGGATATGTGCGGACTGTCCGGCGCGGAGCGCAATGATGTCCTTCTTCAAGAAAATGAAAGAGCGGCTCTTCAAGTCGTCATCGAAACTGGATGAGGGGCTCGCGGCAATCGTCGACGAAGGTACGGAGGAGGTCGCGGAACCGTCCGCCACGGCGCCCGTAGAAACCCAAGCCGAAACAAAGAAAACCGGAATGCTGGGCCGCGCGCTTGGGTCAATCGGAGGGTCTGGATCCGCGCCGCGCCGCGTTCTGGACGACGAGATGCTCGAGGAACTCGAGGAGGTTCTGATCACGTCTGACATGGGTGTCGAGACATCGATGAAGATCTCGGCACGGTTGGCCGAGGGACGGTTCGGGCGCTCGATGACGGTCGACGACATCAAGGCAGCCCTGGCCGCCGAGGTCGGTAAGATCCTCGAACCCGTTGCGCGGCCATTGCCATTGTATCCCCGGAAGCCCCAGGTTGTTCTGGTTGTTGGCGTCAATGGCTCTGGCAAGACGACGACCATCGGCAAGCTCGCAAGTCAGCTCAAATCGGCGGGCAAGTCCGTGGGCATCGCAGCAGGTGATACGTTCCGTGCCGCCGCGGTTGAACAGCTTCAGATCTGGGGCGACCGCGCAGGCGTACCGGTTTTGACGGCCGAGCAAGGGTCGGACCCCGCGTCACTGGCGTTCGAGGCGATGGGTCGGGCCGAGGCCGACGGTGCCGACATCTTGTTGATTGACACGGCGGGTCGACTTCAGAACCGCTCTGATCTGATGGAAGAACTCGCGAAGATTGTCCGCGTCATCCGCAAGAAGGACGAGAGCGCGCCCCACAACACCGTGCTGGTTCTGGACGCGACCACGGGACAAAACGCTGTCAATCAAGTCGACATCTTTCGCAAAATCTCGGACGTCTCCGGGCTGGTGATGACGAAGCTTGATGGTACGGCGATAGGCGGTGTGCTTGTGTCGCTGGCTGATCAGTTCGGTCTGCCGATCCACGCAATCGGAGTGGGCGAGGCGATTGACGATCTCGCCCCGTTCGATCCCGAGGAGTTTGCCGATGCGTTGACCGGGCGCGGATGATCCCACGTGTTCTCGCAAAACAGCTATCATCTGATACAGATCGGATACGTGGATTGTGGTCCAATTCTCCTGCCCAGATATGGAGAAGAGGATGACGGATCATAAGCAGGCGACGGTTCTGAAGGACGGTGATCTCGACACGACGCAAGGCGGGATCGTGCTTAACCTGAGCGTCGCTTTTCGGACCGAGGAGACAAATCCTATGTTGTCTGGCTTCGGTGACTGCGCGGGCGTGTCGGCAGAGGCCAGAGCAGGCACTGCCAACTTCGAACCCGTGACACTGGAACGCGGTGTCGTAACATCGAACCACACGACCTGTGACGCGACGCATCTGTGATGTCTGACGACATGAAGCGTGCGGCAGGTAAATCCGAGCCGACAGTCGAAGCATTGGACGACGATGCGCTCGATAGGACGTGTGGCGGCGGATTACTGGATACCGAGGCTGGGACGTTCGGCGCAAAGAGCCGCTACATTGGCGAGACGGAAAAGGGCATTTGGAAGGCTCCGGCGGGCCTGAGGGTCACCCACGGCGCCGAGTCAAAAAGTTGCTGAGCCGTTAAGGAGACGGCTCCGCCACTTTGGCGACCAGTTCCACAGTGTTTCCTTCCGGATCTGTCGTGAAGATTCCACGCCACCCGATCCATGGAAAATCCTCGATCCGATAGTCCAGCCCTTTGGTCTCGTACCACGTGATTACCGCCTGCTGCTCCGCGGCATCGACCGTCAGCGCCAGGTGGTGCAGAGATGATCCAGCACCTGCGACCGGAACCTGCGGCGCATCGGGATGTACCGCTCGTTGCGGAGCGTCGTGCTGGAACAGGGCAAGCACAGACGTGTGGCCGCCGTAGCTCTCACCGAGATTGAAGAAGACGATCCCGTCGCGATGCCCGCCCGACAAAACCGGAAGCCCGATGATGTCGCCATAAAACGCCTCCATCGCTTCGATGTTGGCGCAGCAGATGGCGATCTCTCCAAGCGTGCGAACCGTGAACCCGCGTTCCTGCGACATGTCATTCTCCTTGTTCCAGAAACAACGCAACCGTAGGTGTAGCTCCCGAGCCAGGAGGATGCCATGCCACTGCAGAACCGTGTCACGCCTTTCGGTTCGAGCGAACGGGCGCCCTGGCGCGGCGCCTTGATGGGCAATCGCGGGTGCATCCACGACACGGCAGGAGAGCTTGGTGTCCGCAGGTGGCGGCATCAGAACTGGGTTTGTTGCGTGACCGAGTTCAAGGGGCGTCATCGCCATCCGATGCCGCCGGGTCGTTGGACAGCATTGTTTTTCTGGGACGAGGCGGCTGCCCTTGCGGCAGGGCATCGCCCGTGCGGTCAGTGCCGGTACCGCGACTACCACCGGTTCATGGATGCCTGGCGCGCCGCAGGGCTCGATGGTGCCTGCCCTCGGCTGGTCGACAAACACCTCCACGGGTCGCGAGTTACGCGCAAACGCGAGCAGGTGCGCTACAATGCGCGGACGAATGAGTTGCCGGACGGTACGTTCGTGATGGTTCCCGAGGCCGAGCACTTGCCCATGATGTTGTGGCAGGGCGGTATGTGGCACCTTTCGCTGGCGGACGGGCGTTATCTGGAAGCTGGTCCGCCGCCCGAGCACGTCACGGTGCTGACGCCGAAGCCGATCGTCGAGGTGATGAAGGCAGGGTACGAACCGAAGGTCAGGTTCGCGTGAACCGGCCGCGTCGCTAGCGCTTCCGCGAAGGCGATGCGAACGGGTTCTGATAGAGATCGTCATGGCTCTCGACCCCGACCTCTAGCAAGCAATCCGTCTTGGGCTGTGCGACGCAAAGTAGAATGTAACCCGCCTGGCTTTGACGTTTGTTCAGCGCCGTACCTCCGGGTTGGCGTACTTTCCCCTCGATAAGCCGGGCGGCACAGGTGATGCATCCACCATATGCGCAGGCGATGGGCAACTGGTGGCCCTCCCGAAGACAGGCGTCGTAGATCGGCTCGTCCCCCCGGCACTCGATCACGGCACCTGACCGGTTTCGCAACTCTATGCGGTGGGTGTCCTTGGTCTTGCTTTCAGCTGTCATGCACAAGCGTTTTCATGTCTTTGAACAG
>JBHJIZ010000041.1:0-42748 GCA_050043005.1 Paracoccaceae bacterium | reverse complement strand
CTCGTATCCCGAGATGAAGGCCGCAGTGGACGATCCTGATCTGGACGTGACGCCAGAGCATATCATGGTGTTTCGCGGGGCCGGTCCCGTTGGGGCGCCGGGGACGCCAGAATGGGGTATGCTGCCGATCCCGACGAAACTGGTGAAACAGGGTGTGCGGGATATGTTGCGGATCTCGGACGCGCGAATGTCGGGTACCTCCTACGGTGCCTGCGTGCTGCATGTGGCGCCCGAGGCAGCGATTGGTGGACCACTGGCGCTGGTGCGCACGGGAGACCGCATCCGTGTCGATGTACCGAACCGGACAATCGATATGCTGGTTGATGACGCCGAGCTGAAGCGCCGACGGGCAGAGTGGTCGCCGCCCGACCCGCACGCCACACGCGGTTACGTGCACATGTTCCTGAACCATATCGAGCAGGCAGACAAAGGCTGCGATTTCGATTACCTGAGGTCGGATTTTGGCAGAACCGCGCGGGAGCCGGATATATTCTGAACCAAGCAAAGGGAGGCAGCCATGGCCGAAGTCCTGAATCGCGCTCAGATCGAATTCTACAAAGACAACGGATACCTGGTTCTGGAGAAGCGCGTGTCGGACGCGATCATGGATCACGTAAGGGCCGAGATCGAGCGGTTCCGCGAGATGGCCCGCGGCATGACCGTCTCGGACGAACGCATTGATCTGGAAGACAGCCACACGCCGGATGAGCCACGGATCCGCCGGGTCAAGCAGCCGAACCAGCAGTCCAAGGTGAGCGATGAACTGCTGCAATCGGACCAGATCCTGGCGCCGGTTCGCGACCTGCTTGGCCCGAACTTGCGGCTGCAAACCTCGAAGCTGAACATGAAATCGGCAGGCTTTGGTGCAGCGGTCGAGTGGCATCAAGACTGGGCATTCTATCCCTATACGAACGATGACGTCCTCGCGGTCGGCCTGATCATCGATGATATGACCGAAGAGAACGGACCGCTGATGGTCTTCCCAGGCTCGCACAAGGGGCCGGTACATGACCATCACCACAACGGCTATTTCGCGGGCGCGATGGATCTGACAACGTCCGGTTTGGACATGAGCGACGCGGTGCCGCTGATGGGACCGGCCGGATCAATATCGATCCACCACGTCCGGATCGTGCATGGGTCAGCCTTGAACACCTCGACGAAGGATCGGCGGATCATCTTCTACGAGATGATGGCGGCGGATGCGTTCCCGATCTCCGGCTCTCGTGGCCGGTTCGAAAGCCTTGAGAGCTTCAACGACCGGATGCTGTGCGGCGAGCCAACCTTGGAGCCGCGGGTTGTCCCGTGCCCGGTTCGCGTTCCGTATCCGGAAGCTCCGAAACAAGGTTCGATCTACGAGGTGCAGAAGGCGATGGATCCGTCGCGGCGCAGTTTCGCCGTCGCCGGATGACAGCTGCCAACGTCGAAATTCGCAAAGCGCTGCCAGCGGACGCTGGCGCCATGAGCGCGTTGCTGATTGCGTCCATCACACAACTTTGCGGCGCGGATCACGGCGATAATCCTGAACGGATCGCAGCCTGGACGGCGAACAAGTCGCCAGAACACATCATGCAATGGATCGACCAGGGTGAGACGGTCTTACTGGTGGCGGAGTTGTCAGACATGGGTCTCTCTGGCGTGGGTGCGGCCTTTCCGGATGGCCGGATTGTTCTGAACTATGTTCACCCTGATGCGCGGTTCCGCGGGGTATCGCGCGCGATGCTGAGTGCGTTGGAGCGCCATCTTTCTGAATTGGGTGTTGTCGAGGCAAGTCTGACCGCGACGCGAACAGCCCGCGACTTCTATCTGGCGCAAGGGTGGCAGATTTGTGGGCCAGAAGAAGATGATTTCGGCTTTCCGGGCCAACCGATGATCAAGCAACTCACCTAGTGGAAATACCGGGGCTAGGCTACGCACGATCAGGGTGTTAACCTTAAAAGAAAAACAACCTGGTGGACTGGCAATGAAATCTGTCCTGGTGCTTGCAGGCGCCTTGACCCTTTTGACGGGCGGACAGTCATTTGCGGCGTCAGCTTGGCCTGATCGATACAATGACTGTCTTGGATTCGAGGATCCGGATGATGCGCTGGCCGCCTGCCAGGATGCCCTTTCTAGCCCGGCACTGTCGGTGCTGGAGCGATCCGAGGTGTTTCGGCAGATGGGTGCTGTGTACAGAGTGCAGGGAGTGCTGATGGAGGCCGAGTCCAACTTGCGTGCGTCGCTCTCACTTGTGCCGCAGAATCCTGAAACACTGGCAGAGATGGGTGCGGTATTTTATTTGAAAGAAGATTTCGAAGCGGCGAGCGATTACTTCTCGCGCGCCTTGGACAGCGGTTTTCCAAGTGCTGTGGCGCACAACAATCGCGCGATGACCTTTCTTGTCCTTGGTGATGTTGCGAATGCATTGGCGGACTTTGATGCTGCCGTCAGTCTGTCCGAGACGAATGGAGCGATCTGGAACAATCGTGCGAATGCACGATGCAGCGCGGGCAATGTCGAGGGCGCGTATCTCGATCGGATCCAGGCGCTCTATAACGGGCGCTTCACTGCCGCAGCCGCCCAGACCGGATTGCGAAAGGGCGGGTTCTACGATGGCCCTTCGGACGGGATCTGGGGGTTTGACTCCGAGCAGGCCCTGCGTGCCTGGACAGCAGCGGGTTGTCCGAATCCACCGAAGACGCGCCTGCAATGATCGGGATCGGTGTGCTGGCCCTGGCCGTTCTGATCGGCCTGCGGCTGGTCTGGAGGCTCGCACGGTTTCGCGGTGTGGCGGTGTTCTGCCTGATGGTGGGGATCGTTGCGGTCGCGTCCTATTCCCGTGCGGCGACCGGTGTGGCTTCGGAGGATACGTCTGATGAAGCGGTGCACGTGAGGGCCTGTTCCGACGGGGCGACCGGCATCGAAGCTTGCACGGCTGCGATCGAGAGTGGCCGGTGGCAGGGCGGCAATCTGGCTTGGGCGTTCAATAATCGCGGGCTTGCGCAGGCCCGGCGCGGGGCCATGCTGCAAGCACTTGCAGATTATGACCGTGCCATCGCGCTGGCGCCGGACCACCCGGCCGCATGGTTGAACCGTGGAAACGCCCACTCGGTGCTGGGCGATCTTCACGCTGCGTTGCGAGACCATGAACAGGCATTGGCGCTCGATCCGCAAAACGCCTCGGCCTGGCACAATCGCGGCGTGACGCATGAAGAACTCGGTGAACATGAGAAAGCGCTGTCAGACTACCGCAAAGCGATCTCGCTCGACCCGGAGCATCGAGGCAGCCATGTCGGCATGGCCACAGCGAACTGCAAACTGAGCCGCGTGAACGCTTCGTCCGCCGCTCGTTTGGCATTGGTGGAGAAGGGATTGATCCCAGCGATTGAGATGCAGGAGCTTCTGCAGCGCGAGGGGTTTTATCGAGGTCCGATCGACGGGATCTTCGGGAAGGGCTCCCGCGCCGCATTGCGGGCCTGGACGCGAAAGGGTTGTCTCGCCCATGCGTAAGGCCCTGTTGCTGCGCGCAGCCTCGATCGGTGCGGTATGTTTCGCTGTGACTGCGACACCGGCCCCGGCGAACACTCAGGACGAGTGCACCCAGTCCGATGATTGGTGGTTGCGCATCAAAGCATGTACCGCGGCCATCGAGAGCCCGCGTTGGACGGGGGCGCTGGCGGCCTGGGCCTATTCGAACCGGGCGGTGGCGCACGCGGCTCTGGGCAATGCGCTCGAGGCTTTTGATGATCATAGAAAGGCCGTGTCGCTGAACCCGAACGATCCGATTGCGCGCAACAACAAGGGCAATTCGCATGCGGACTTTCGCGAATTCAGACGGGCCCTAGCGGAGTACGATTCAGCGATCCGGCTGCGCCCCGGTTACGTCAATGCGCACTACAACCGTGCAAACGCCCACTTCGCGCTGGAAGACTTCGCCGCCGCAATCGATGACTTCTCTGTCGTGCTCAAAGATCGACCGGATGATGGGGATGCGCTGACAGGCCGTGCGGAAGCGCGATGCCTTGCGGGAGATTTCGAGGGATCGGTCGGCGATCGTCTGGATGCACTCAGATTGGGCACGCTGGCTCTGGACGATACGGCGGCCTATCTGCGGGAAACCGGATATCTGAGACAAGATGCGGAAGCCGAGGCTATCGACGCGATTGCTCCCGCCCTGGCAGCATGGACCGAAGCCGGATGTCCCTGATACCCGCTGTCAGGTTGTGATGTGTCCGATCTCTGACAAAAATCCTGCGATCAACTCGGTTGTTCGTTCGGGCTGTTCGACGCAGGGGATGTGACCTGCATCTTTGATCAGCTCGAACCGGCTGCCCGGGATCAAGGCTGTTGTTTCGCGGACCAGATCTGGCGGGGTGGCGCCGTCCTGAGCGCCGCAGATCCCCAAGCACGGGACGCGCAGGCGGGATGTCGACTCCTGCAGATCCGTGTCGGCGATCGCCTGACAGGTGCCCGCATAGCCGCCGGGCGTCGTCCGACAAAGCATGTTGTGCCAGATTGGAAAGGTCGGATCCGCCGTCCGAAAGGGTTCGGTGAACCAGCGTTGCATGACGCCGTCCGCCATTGCCGAAAGACCTGCGCCAAGCGCGGTCTCGATCCGCTCCTGCCACATCTCCGGAGTGCCAATCTTGGCGCCCGTGTCACACAGGATCAGCGCACGGACCAGGTCGCGTCGTTCCGCCGCGAGCCCCTGGGCGATCATGCCGCCGACGGACAAGCCACAGATCACCGCAGCTTGCAGACCCAGGTGATCCATCAGCCCGGAGAGATCGGCCACATGGTCGGCCATGCCCCATTCACCCTCCGGCAGATCGCTGAGACCGTGACCGCGCTTGTCGTACCGCAGAATGCAGAGATCCGGGGGAAGCCCGTCCGCAACCTGATCCCAGATCCGGAAATCGGTGCCGAGCGAATTCGAGAAGACGAGTGCTGGATCGCTGACATTGCCACGCAGGCTGTAGTGCAGCGTGGTCCCGTTTCGTGTGAAGGCTTGCATTGGGGCGTCTCCTGATTTCAGCGGGTGAGCGCGTCTTCGATCTCGGCGCGCGATGCCATGGACTGCGCGGTTCCCGAACGGGTAACCGCAATCCCCGCAGCAGCGCAGCCAAAACGGGTCGCGTCGATCACGGACTGGCCCTCGCCGAGGGCCGTCGCGAAGGCGCCGTTGAAGGCATCTCCCGCCCCTGTGGTGTCGACTACCGGCGCGTGGCTCATGGCCGGGACGTGTTCCGATTGTCCGTCCCGGTGCACAAGAACTCCGCTCTCGCCCAGCGTGATCAGCGCCGTTGCAGCGCCCATTTCGAGAAGCCGGTCGGCAGCGGCGCGCGCGGTATCGAGCGAGTTGACTTTGATCCCAGTGAGGTCTGAGGCCTCGGTCTCATTCGGCGTGACGAAGTCGCAGAGCGGCCAGATCTCGTCGGGCAGCGGTGCGGCCGGTGCCGGGTTGAAGATCGTCTTGACGCCAGCATCATACGCCATGCGCAGCGCGGACACGGCACTGTCGATGGGTTGTTCGAGCTGCGTCATGAAGATGTCGGCCCCGGTAATCTCGGGCTCCCAGGCGGCAATGTCACCGGGCGCGATTTCCATCGCGGCGCCGGGGCAGACGATGATCGCGTTGTCGCCGCTCTGATCGTCAACGAAGATGTAGGCGGCACCCGTGTAGCTGTCCGGGCCGGATCTGATATTTCCGGTCACCCCAGCCTCAGCCCAGATCGAGGTTGCCATGTCGGCGAACGGGTCTTTCCCGAGCCTCGTCAGAAAGGTGACGTCAGCACCCGCGCGTCCCGCGGCGACTGACTGGTTCGACCCTTTGCCGCCCGGACCCAGCGCAAAATCCCGCCCGATCAGCGTCTCACCGATTTTCGGTTGGCGATCGGCGCGGAAGGCCATGTCGGCGACGAAGATGCCGAGGATGGTGATCTTTGGATGGGTCACGTTCTGGTCCCGCAGTCCTTGTCGAGGGTTCTGACCGTTCTGTCTTGGAAAATCCAGGCCAGTCAACCCGGCGCAGTCATCCTGCTGCGGTCTCGGACGTCAGGTGCGCGATGCATTCCCCGCGCAACGCACGGCGGTCTATCTTATCGGTGGCGCCGCGCGGCAGTGGATCGACCCGGAACCAGATATGCGAGGGAACCTTGAACTGCGCGATGTGTTCGGCCAGGAAACTTCTCAGGTCCTCGGTTGTCATTTCGGTGCCGCGCTTCAGTTGGACCCCAGCGCCGACAGCCTCACCCAACCGCATGTCCGGTACAGAAAAGACACCAGCCTCGTGAACACAAGGGTGCCGGTGAATAGCAGCCTCGACTTCAAGGACCGAGATGTTCTCACCGCCCCGAATGATGATGCTCTTCTTTCGATCGACGACATAATAGTAGCCTTCGTCATCCACGCGCGCCAGATCGCCGGTGTGGAGCCATCCGTCTTTGAGAACCTCCGCCGTGTCATCCGGGCGATTCAGATAGCAACGCATGTTGGCCGGGCTCTTGACCAGAAGTTCACCGATTTCGCCGACAGCGACCTCGTGACCGTTTTCGTCTGCGATGCGCATGTCCTGCAATGGCGGAATACAGCGGCCAGCGGCCCCCGGACGGCTGACATAATCCGGCCCGGACATTGTCAGGCCCAGCGCGTTCGTCTCGGTCATCCCCCAGCCGGTCGCAATGGCTGCGTTGGGAAAGGCATCGGCCTGCTGTCGAACCTGCACCGGCGGTCGCTTGGCACCGCCTGCACCGAGAAGCGCGAGCGATGGCATGGCGACGCCGCGCCGCTGCTGCGCCAGGGTCAAGTCCGCACACTGTGTGGGGACGCCGAACAGGCGCGTGACTTGCTCACGGTTGATGATGTCGATCGCGGCCTCGGCATCCCACTTGTGCATCAGGACGACCGAGGTGCCGAGTGCCAGGCACTGCAACCAGATCGCATGGCTTGCGGTCACATGGAACAACGGAGTGACGACGAGTGCCGTCGAGATCCCGTCGACAACATCGGCACCTGGCACAGGGCCGTTGGGGTCAGCTGCCAGACGCGCAACCTCACCTGCGAAGACCCAGGAGTACACCGCTGAAATGGCACTCCGATGGGTCTGCACAACGCCTTTGGGATGTCCGGTTGATCCCGATGAATACATCACCGCGAAGTCATCGTCCGGCGCCATGGCGACTTCTGGCCAGCGGGTATCATCGGTGGTTGCCATCAAGGCAGAGAATGTCTCGGGCACTCGATGCTCGGCATCCCGGACACCGATCAGATGGATCCCGAGGCCATCTGCAAAGGTTTCGATCCGGTCGTAGCGCGGCCCATCCGCAAAGGCGATTGTGGCGCCTGAATCCTCAAACCCGTAGCGCAGTTCCTCCGCCGTCCACCACGCATTCACAGGCACGAAGATCGCGCCGATCGAGGGGATGGCCATCATCAGAAGCAGAATTTCCGGATAGTTCCGCATTGCGACGGCGACGCGGTCACCTTTCCGTACGCCCAGACCCGCCAGGGCGTGTGCAAGCCGGTTCACCCGCTCGCAAAACGCACTGTAGGTCAGGCGCTCGTCTTCGTAGACCAGAAAGTCGCGATCACCATGTGCCTGAGCGCTGATCCGCATCATCTCGCGAAGGGACGAAGGGGCGTTCCGGAATGTGCGGTAGCTGACGCCTCGAATGCATTCATTGTGAACCGCAAAACGACGCTCGGTCCGGAGCAGATGGTCCGCGGCATCCGCCAGTGTCATCCTGGTCATGCGGCGTCTCTCCCAGGCCTTTCATCAGCCCCACGACGAGCCCTGCGCGGCGCACACTGCTAAACACGTTCTGCACACGCTATGGTTTCATCAGCGATCCGGTCAACCCGCAAAAGAAGTTTCGAACAACGGAGATCGAGCGGAACAGGAGACATCATCTGTCGCCAAGGTTATCAAAGGCAAAGCACGAGGAGGATGACATGACGCCGGTTCCGTCCGACAAGCCGGAGCTCATCGAACCAGGAGCGGCACACCAGATCGACGTTGATGCCCTGGTATCCTGGTTGGAACCGCACTTGGCTGAAGCCCGATCGGGACTGAGTGTTCATCAATTCCAGGGCGGGATGTCGAACCCGACATATCTGCTCGAGACGAATCGCGGAATACGCCTCGTGCTGCGCAAGAAGCCACCGGGGAAACTCCTGCCGAAAGCGCACCAGATCGATCGTGAGTACCGGGTCATGGACGCGCTGAGAGCCACAGATGTCCCTGTGCCCGCAATGATTGCGTTCTGCGACGAACCGGACGTCATCGGTGCGGAGTTCTTCGTGATGGAACATGTGCCGGGCCGGATCGTGACGCACCCCGCGATGCCGACGGTTGAGCGCGATGCGCGACGGGCATTATGGTTCTCGCTCACCGACACATTGGCAGCTTTGCATAAGGTTGATCCAGCAACCGTCGGGATGGAGCAGTTTGGCAGGCCGGACGGGTACCTTGCGCGGCAGACGTCCCGATGGGGCGCGCAATACGAGGCCTCGAAGTCACCGCTTCCTGCCGGTTTTGACTACACGGACTTTGATTGGCTGCGGAACTGGCTGACCGAGTCAGCGGCGTACACGGACGAGACGTCGATCGCGCATGGCGATTTTCGGCCCGGAAACTGCATTACGCATCCGACAGACCCGCAGGTCGTCGCGGTGCTGGATTGGGAGCTTTCGACGCTTGGCCATCCGCTGGGCGATCTTGGTTATTTCTGTCAGCCGTTTCGCCAGCGCGGCGCCTTCGCCGGCCGTACCGGTCTGGGAGAGCTGGATCTGGTAGCCGAAGGTTTGCCCAGTGAGCAGGAGATCCTGTCACACTATGCCGATGCGACAGGCCGTGACGGGATCGAGGATTGGCCGGTCTATCTGGCGTTTTCGTTCTTTCGCTCCGCGGCCATCATCCAGGGCGTCGCGGCGCGCGCGGCAATGGGCAATGTCTCGACCAGCAGCACGGACCCGCTCGAGGTTTTGGCCCGTGCGGGCGAGATGGCCCGCATCGGCGCAGGGATTGCGCGGGGCGCCTGATCTGGTTGCGATTGCCGGAGGCGGCTTAGCTTCGGTCGGGCGAAATGACGTAACATCGGCGCGAGGCGCGCTGTCTCGAGAGTGTTTTCCTGCGGCGGCGTATCGCGTCGATCGCAACTGAATCTCGAAGTGCCAGTGTTCGAGCATTCCGCAATCGTCGAAAGCCTTCGCAGACGGATGCCCGCCTTATTGACCCAGCGATCCACCATTGCGGCGATGAGCAATCAGCTGCGCGAGGATGGAGACTGCGATCTCGTGCGGATCGATAGCGCCGAGATCCAGGCCCGCCGGTGAGATCAGCCGTCCGATCTGGTCGTCTGCCATACCCTCCGCCTTCAATCGCGCGCACAGATGCGCGGCCTTGCGGTGGCTGGCGACCATGGCGACGAAAGGTGCCGGGCTCAGCAGTGCCTGACGCAGCGCCGCCATGTCGTCGTTGCCTTGTGATACGATGATCACCGCGTCGGCGTCCATGCCCGTTTCATCGATCGCTTGAAAACCCATCAGTGCTCCGTGCGCTCGAAGCGCTTTCGCGATCGGACCGTCACCCAAGATCGAAACCCGGAGAGGTTGCAAATAGGGTTCAACGAAGACATCGACCGTGCCGCCTGAAGGACAGCCGCTGATGTGAATGTCAGTGCTGGTGATGTTGGGTTGCGCGAGGTTTGCCGGTTGAACCGTGATCATGCGCGCCTCCCCCGAACTCAAGACGTCGGCCGCTGTGCGTCTGACCGCAGAGAGGACGCAGTTCCCACCCAAGTGCCCGAGGATCTCGCCCTCTTCGGTCACCACGGCTTTCGCACCTGCCTTGGCAGACGTGAGATCGGCGGTTCGAACAACGGTCGCGAGGCAAAACGGTCGACGTTCGGACCTCAACTTGCAGATGATCTCGAAGACGTCTGTCTCGATCATTGACCGCTCGTTCGTCCGGATGTGTGCCAGCGCTGACATTTGCGGAGATCCCCTGATTGGGCCCTGACCGAAGCCGTTACCATGGCCAAGCGCATGGACTTAAGCGTGGGCAACGGGCGGGTTCGGGACATATGGTTTCGGTGGGCAACGCAGCGTAGGGGTTCATTCTAAGGCTCATCAGATCTTTTCGAGCTCTACGTCCAGAGCTGCGAGCGCATCGATCGTGTTGGCGGGAAGGTGTGCGTCGAGATGCGGACGGGCCGCCGCCATTCCTCTTGCGATAGGCGCATAGTCCTTCCAGCCCAAGAGTGGGTTCAACCAGACAATTCTGCGTGCGCGCCGCCTGAGACGTACAAGCGCCGCATCGAGCGCCGACGGGGTCGATGTGCAGTAGCCATCAGACAGAATAAAAACGACCGTGCGTCCGCCGACGCTGTTCCGAGCATAGGTCTCGTTGAACCGTGCGAGGCTGCCAGCAATATCGGTGCCTCCGCCGCCGCCTTCCGCCATGAGGGACAGGCGCCCGGCAGCACGCAGCGTGTCGTGATCGCGAAGCGCACCGGTGACTCGCATCAGCTTCGTTTGGAAGAGATAGGCATCTGTTCTGGTGTCGACGCTGACAAGACCCTTCACGAATGCCAGGAAAACCCTGGCATAGACGGTCATCGACCCCGACACATCGCAGAGCGCCACGATGTGCAACGGGCGTTCCGGGCGGCGACGGCGGTGCAGATCCAATGGTTCACCCCCACGCGCAAGGCTGGTCCGCAGGATCCGGCGCATGTCGAGCTTTTGTCCGCGTTTTGCAGCCTTGTGCCGACGCGACCGACGATCGCGCAGTGATCTTGCCAGACGTTCCGCGGCTTTCTCGGCTGCGCGAAGACTTTCGTCATCTATCAACTCGCGCAGATCCCGGCGGGTCAAGTTGTCCGTCCGCGTCGCGATCAAGCGGCCGTCCGCACCTTCAGCCTCGCCATCGCCGATGTCTGGGCGGGCATCGTCGGTGCTCTGTCCACCTGCTTCAGTGTCCTCGTCAAAATGCGGCTGCCAAAGTGTCGGGCGTGCGGCCTGGGTGCGCAGATGATCTGCCTTGACCTCTCCTGGCTTCTGCTTTCCGGTGTTGAGCCAGTAGGCGTCGAAGAGGTCGTCAAAGCCCCGCCAAGCGTCCTCTCCAGACGCCAGTAGCGTCTTCAACGCCAGCCTGGCTTGATCGGCATCGGTCGCATCCACAGCCGCGAGCGCGGTTAGTGCCGCCTGCGTCTCTTGTGGTCCTGCCGCGATGCCGTTCATACGAAGATGCGCGAGAAAACCCGAAATGCGATCTGCTGGTCCGTCAGCGCGCTCTGGAAAGCGTGTCGGGCGCATCAGGCGGCCTTGCCGACGATCCGCGCCAGAACTTCGGGCGGCATGGCATCGCGGTCTGCGGCGGTCTTCAACAAACAGACCATGGTCGCAGAGAGGGTCGCCGGATCCTGGGAGAGATCGTTGACGCCCAGACCGGACAGCGCTGCCGCCCAGTCAAGCATCTCGGCGATACCGGGCTTCTTCTCGAGATCCTCACGTCGGATTGACTGGACTGTATGCACGATCTGGGTCGCCAGCGTCGCCTCGATCCCCGGCGCCCGGGCACGCAGGATCCGAAGCTCGGTTTCACGATCCGGGTAGTCGATATAGGCGTAGAGGCAGCGGCGCCTGAGAGCGTCCGAAAGCTCGCGCGTTCCGTTCGCCGTGAGGACCACCATGGGCTGCGTGGTGGCAGCGATGGTGCCAAGTTCGGGGACGGTGATCTGTCCCTCGGCGAGGATTTCCAACAGGTAGGCCTCGAATTCCTCGTCCGCGCGGTCGATCTCGTCGATCAGCAAGACCGGGGACGTGTCCTGCGTGATGGCCTGCAGCAGAGGGCGTTTCAAAAGATACTTGTCTGTGAAGACCGCATCCTCCGAGCCGCCTTCTGCCCGTAGCGCCAGAAGCTGCCGCTGATAGTTCCACTCGTAGATCGCTTGGGATGCGTCCAGTCCTTCGTAACACTGCAGGCGGATCAGCTGCGCGTCCTTCAGCGCCGCCAGTGCCTTTGCGACCTCGGTCTTGCCGACACCGGCGGGCCCCTCCAACAAAAGCGGTCTCCCGAGCACGAGCGAAAGGTGCAGGGCCATGGCAAGGGCGTCCGGGGCGACATAGGCCGCCCCCGCCATCTGTTTCTGGAGTGTCCTCCAGTCAGCCATGCAGGCCAAGCTTGTTGGCTGTTTGCCAGACCCGCCAGTGGTCATGCGGCATATGGCTTTGCGTCAGACCGAACGGCCGGAACGCGTCGTGGACCGCATTCGAGAAGCAAGGCACGCCGCCCACGTTCGGGCTTTCACCAACGCCTTTTGCGCCGATCGGGTGGTGCGGTGACGGCGTCGTGGTGTGATCGGTTTCGTAATGTGGCGTCTCCCACGAGGTCGGGATGAAAAAGTCCATCATCGTCGCCGTCTTGTGGTTGCCGTCTTCGTCATAGGCGATCTCCTGGCCCATGGCGATTGCAAGCGCCTCGGTCAGACCACCGTGCACTTGCCCCTCGATGATCATCGGATTGATGCGCGTCCCGCAATCATCCAAAGCATAGAACTTGCGAATGTCGGCCTCGCCAGTGTCCACGTCGATATCGAGAACACACACATTCTCCCCGATCGGGTACGTCATGTTTTGCGGGTCGTAGTAGCTGACCGCTTCCAGACCCGGCTCGAGTCCCGGGAGCGCCTGATTGTAGGCCGCGAAGGCGAGCGCCTTCATGGTCTTGAACCGCTCTGGCGCGCCTTTGACTGCAAAACGGTCGATGTCGAATTCGACATCGTCATCGTGGACCTCGAGCAGGTACGCCGCGATCATCTGGGCCTTGGCGCGGATCTTGCGCCCAGCCATCGCCGTTGCGGCACCTGCAACCGGGGTCGAGCGCGACCCATAGGTGCCGAGCCCGTAGGGCGCCGTGTCCGTGTCGCCCTCTTCGATGGTGATGTCATCGGCGGGCAATCCGATTTCGGAAGCGAGGATCTGCGCGAAGGTCGTCGCGTGCCCCTGACCCTGGCTGATCGTGCCCAACCTTGCGATTGCAGACCCTGTGGGGTGAATACGGATCTCGCAACTGTCGAACATGCCGAGCCCGAGGATATCGCAGTTCTTGACCGGGCCCGCGCCAACGATCTCGGTGAAGTGGGTCAGGCCAATCCCCATCAGCTTGCGGGTCTTCCCTGCCTTGAAGTCCTCGACGCGCTGGGCCTGTTCCCGGCGCAGGTCGTCATACCCGACAGCGTTGAGCGCCTTGTCCCAGGCGGTATGGTAATCTCCGGAATCGTATTCCCAACCCAGCGCGGACTGGTACGGGAACTGGTCGGCTTTGATGAAGTTGATCCGGCGCAATTCGGCCGCGTCCATGTCAAGCTTGATCGCCAGAACTTCGATCATGCGTTCGATGAAATAGGCGGCCTCGGTCACCCGGAACGAGCACCGATAGGCCACGCCCCCCGGGGCTTTGTTGGTGTAGACACCGTCCACTGCCAGGTAAGCGGTGGGAATGTCATAGGATCCCGTGCAGATGTTCATGAAACCCGCCGGGAACTTGGTCGGATCAGCGCAGGCGTCGAACCCACCGTGATCGGCGGTCGTGTGGCACCAGAGGCCGGTGATCTTGCCCTCTTTGGTGGCCGCGATTTTACCCTGCATCCAGTAGTCGCGCGCGAAGGCCGTGGACATCAGGTTGTCCATCCGGTCCTCGACCCACTTCACCGGTTTGCCGGTGACGATCGACGCGACGATCGAGCAGATGTAACCGGGATAGACGCCAACCTTGTTTCCGAAACCACCTCCGATGTCGGGGCTGATTACGCGAATGTTGTGCTCGGCGATGCCAGAGATCAGCGAGGCGACTGTGCGCACCGCGTGCGGCGCCTGGAACGTACCCCAGAGTGTGAGCTTACCGTTCACCTTGTCCATGGAAGCGACGGACCCGCAGGTCTCGAGCGGGCAGGGATGCGTACGATGATAATAGATCATTTCCTCGGCAACCACGTCGGCGCCGTCGATCACGGCCTCGGTCGCTTCCTTGTCGCCGGATTCCCACGTGAAGATGTGATTGTGGTGGCGGCGCGGCCCGTGGGCGCCCTCGGTCTGACCTTCCAAATCCTCGCGGAGCACCACGTCTGTCTTCAGCGCCTCGAACGGATCGGTGACGACGGGCAATTCGTCATAGTCCACATCGACCAATTCCACTGCGTCCGCCGCGATATAGCGGTCGTCGGCTATCACGAACGCCACTTCCTGACCCTGGAACAGAACCTTGCCATCTGCCAGGACCATCTGCTTGTCGCCGGCGAGCGTCGGCATCCAATGCAGGCCCAGCGGTTCAAGGTCCTGCGCCGTGAGGACGGCATGGACGCCCGGCAAGGCCAATGCTGCTGACGCATCCACCGACTTGATCCGCGCATGGGCATAGGGCGAGCGCACGAAATCGCCGAACAGCATGCCGTCCAGCTTGATGTCGTCGACATAGTTGCCCTTGCCTTGGGTGAAGCGGGCGTCCTCGACGCGCTTTCGGGCTGAGCCCATGCCCTTCAGAGCACTGCGGCGTTCCTCGGGCGTTGGCGTCATATCGTTCATTCTGCGGCCTCCTTCTGCGCGGCGAGCACAGGGGCTGCGGCCATGATGGACTTGACGAGGTTCTGATACCCGGTGCAGCGGCACAGGTTCCCGGCCATGCCGAAACGGACCTCCTCTTCGGTCGGGGTCGGATTCTCCTGCAATAGGCGGTGCGCACGGGTGATCATGCCCGGTGTGCAGTATCCGCATTGCAGTCCGTGGTGTTCCTTGAAGGCCTCCTGAAGAACGCCAAGCGAGCCGTCCGGGTTTACCAGCCCTTCGACCGTCGTGATGTCGGTGCCATTGGCCTGGCCAACAAAGACGGTGCAGGATTTGACCGATTTCCCATCGATATCGACCGTGCAGGCCCCGCAATGCGAGGTCTCGCAGCCGATGTGCGGTCCGGTGATTTTCAGGTCTTCGCGCAGGAAGTGGATCAGCAGGGTGCGGGGCTCGGCCAGCGCTTCGACCTCTTTCCCGTAGATCGTCATCTTGACGTGCATCTTCGCCATCGGTCTGTCCCCCCTTTATGCCCGGCTCTGCGCGCGCGCGAGGGCGCGGCGCAGGATCACCTGGGCCACGTGTTTCTTGAAAGCCACGGGTCCGCGCATGTCATCGCCCGGGTCAATCGCGGCCATGGTTGCCGCAACGGCGCCATCGACGTCTCCTGATGCGAGAGCAGTCCCGGCGTCCGCCGACCAAATCGGCGTGTCTGCAAGGTTTGTCATTGCGATCGAGGCCTGCCCGCCGCCACACAAAACCGCCGCCGCTGCAGTCGCATAATCGCCGATCTTGCGTTTTTGCTTCTCGTAGGCATAGCCTTTGTTCGTTGGCACCGGGAACATGATCCGGGTGAGGATCTCGTCATCTGCGCGCGCTGTGAAGTAGGCGCTGTCGTAGAATTCCCGCGCCGCGACCGAGCGGGTGCCGTTCTGGCCGACAAGCTCGAACACGGCACCGAGGCACTGCATAAGCCCCGGCATGTCGTTGCCAGGGTCGCCGTTCGCGACGTTGCCGCCGATCGTGCCGACATAACGCACTTGCGGGTCAGCGATCTGAAGGGCTGCCTCGCCAATGATCGGGACGGCATTGCTCAGCGCGCGATCCGAGATCAGGCGATCCTGTGTGACCATCGCGCCGATCGTCACGGTGTCACCGGCGACTGCGATTTCCTGCAACTCGGCGATGTCCTGCAGGTCCACCAGATGCTCGGGTGCGGCCATGCGGAGCTTCATCATAGGGATCAGGCTGTGTCCGCCTGCCAGAACGCGGGCTTCCTCACCCAGTTGGGACAACAATCCCGCTGCTTCCGAGACGGACTCGGGCCGATGGTATTCGAAGGCTCCGGGTATCATGAGCATCTTCTCCCTGTGTCGTGAGCGGTTTGCCCGCTTTTTGTGGTCACCGAAAACTAGGACAATCCGGCGTGGTGGCGAATTCTGTTCGAACGGGCAGGGATTATGGCGCGTCAACGGCGACTGGCCCGCACGAACGGCGAAAGTCAGAGGCCGAGTGCTGCCTTTGTGGCGGCGACATTTGCCCGGCTGACAGGTACCGGATCGACCCCGGTCGCTGTCGCGAAAAGACAGACACCTTGATCCTTGCGCCGCTCGAACCCTTCCACATAGGTCAGGTTCACCAAGTAGCTTCGGTGCGTTCGCAGGAACGGCGCCTCGGCGAGTTCGTCTGCCAGACGGGCGATCGGCTGTGGGCAGAAGGCTGGTCCGGAGACTCGGTGAAGCCGGGTATAATGCCCGTCAGCCTGGATCATGACGATGTCCTTGATTGGCGCGAAGAACGTTCGTCCGTCCTGTTCGTAGGGAACGCGGAGGACGTGCGCGGCCGCAGACTTTGTGGCAGGCAGTATGGGCTCGCGTTCTTCCCCGGGATCGTGTTCCGTCGGTGGAGTCTCCCGTGGCCCTTCGTTTGCCAACGCGGTAACCTGCTCGCCGCCAGCGATTTCGCGGAGCGTCACCGTCGTCAGCAAGAATGCGCCGCAGATCAGGAAGGCCGCGAACAGCACAAGCATCGCAAGCACGTCGTTGCGGACCATGCGCACGCTAGGTTCGATCTCGTCCAACGGCAGGAATCCGGTCTGGGACATCGCGCTGAAGTGCATCGCGAGAATCGCGAGACCGTAGATGGTCCCGCCAGCCATCAAGCCGCGAAGGGTTCGCCGGCGATAGGCGACATGCAGTGCTCCGATGCAGATCGCCGCGGACAACACTGTTGAGATGACGTAGCCCCAGACCGAGTACACAGGCATGCAACCTCGCATTCCAAACATGCCGACATAGTGCATGGAAACCACGCCCAGCCCCATGATCGTGCCCGCGGCTAAGATGTGCCGGTTCGTGCGTCCTGAGAAATGCAGGATCAGTAAAGCTGCGCCGGTGAACAGAATACCGAGCAGAGCCGAGGCAAGCGTGTAGACCGGGTCATAGACCACATCTACCGGCAATTGTAGTGCGAGCATCGCCACGAAGTGTGTTGACCAGACACCGCTCCCCAGCACCACCGCAGCCCTGACGATGGCGGGCTTGCGTCGGACGGCAGACAGCCGGGACAGACCGCTGGCCAGACTGAGACCGGTGAAGCCCGCTATGATCGCCAAAACCACGGTTCCGCCGAGCAGAAACAGATTGTACGACACTGCAAGCATCAATGAGGCTTCGTCTTCGTTGGCATGCTGTTGCGCATGTTAGTCGTCCGAAGACCGATTTAACAACAAGAGGAGCGGTTACTGGGGCCAGCTATCTTCCGGTGGTGAAGTTTTTCGACTTGCGAGGAAGATCGAGTGCGGTGCTCTGAGCTCTCTGACCATCATGTCGTGGCTGCCTGGATTGGGTCGTTCGTTCAGGCTTCATCCAGGGAAGACGGCGTGAGACGGTGTGCTGGGGCTGGACTGCGCGCCTGAGCGCACAGTCCCGATTCAAACAAAGGCCGGTCGGCTCAGCGGGTTTCGACGTTGATGTAGTCCCGCGCTGCGGCGCCGATGTACAACTGACGTGGGCGGCCGATCTTGCCGTCCTTGTCTTCGATCATCTCTTTCCACTGGCTGATCCAGCCAACGGTGCGTGACAACGCGAAGATCGGTGTGAACATCGATGTCGGGAAACCCATCGCCTCCAGAATGATACCTGAGTAGAAGTCGACATTCGGGTACAGCTTCTTCGAGATGAAATACTCGTCCTCCAGCGCCCGCTTCTCGAGCGCCTGAGCAACCTGAAGGATCGGGTTGTCCTCGACGCCCAGCAGCTCCAGCACTTCCTTGGCCGTCTGCTGCATCACGGTCGCGCGCGGGTCGTAGTTCTTGTAGACCCGGTGGCCGAAGCCCATCAGACGGAAGCTGTCGTTCTTGTCCTGTGCTTTCTGGACATACTCGTCGACCCGGTCGGGGGTCGCGATTTCCTTGAGCATCTCCAGACAGGCCTGGTTCGCACCTCCGTGGGCGGGGCCCCAGAGCGAGGCGACACCGGCTGCGATACAGGCGAACGGGTTGGCCTGAGACGACCCCGCGAGACGCACGGTCGAGGTCGAAGCATTCTGCTCATGATCCGCATGAAGCGTCATGATCCGGTCCATCGCGCGGCTCAGGATCGGGTCGACCACGTATTCCTCGCACGGAACGGCGAAGCACATGTGCAGGAAGTTCGTCGCATAATCGAGATCGTTGCGCGGGTAGATGAACGGCTGGCCGATTGAATACTTGTAGGCCCATGCACAGATTGTCGGGAGCTTGGCGATCAGCCGGATAGTGGCGACTTCACGCTGCCAGGGGTCCTCGATATCCGTGCTGTCATGGTAGAAGGCCGACATTGCACCCACCACGCCGCAGACGATCGCCATGGGGTGCGCGTCGCGCCGGAAGCCACGGAAGAAATTGACCATCTGCTCGTGCAGCATCGTATGGTTTGTGACCCGGCTTTCGAAGTCTTCCATCTGCGCGGCTGTCGGCAACTCGCCGTAAAGCAGCAGATAGCAAACCTCGAGGAAGTGCGATTTCTCGGCCAACTGATCGATCGGGTAGCCACGATAAAGCAATTCGCCCTTGTCGCCGTCGATGTACGTGATGGTCGAGCGGCACGATCCGGTTGATGTAAAACCCGGATCATACGTGAAGACGCCCATCTCCGCGTACAGGCGACGGATGTCGATCACCGATGGTCCGTGTACGGCGTCGTAGACAGGAAATTCCACGGACTTTCCGTCGAAGGTCAGGGTCGCGGTCTTGGTGGGAGTGTCGTTCATAAGATACCCTCAGTGTTATGG
Source organism: Paracoccaceae bacterium (assembly GCA_050043005.1). Classification (GTDB taxonomy): domain Bacteria; phylum Pseudomonadota; class Alphaproteobacteria; order Rhodobacterales; family Rhodobacteraceae; genus Thermohalobaculum. Next base: position 23,935 of record JBHJIZ010000041.1, on the reverse strand, counting down.
CGAGGGCGTGCCGTAAATCCGTGGCCAGCTTTCAGCCGGTCTTCCGGACGACATCGCCCAAACGCGCCAGTGTTTCTTCCCGGCCGAGTGTTACCATCACGTCAAAGACGCTGGGACTTATCGCCCTGCCAGTCACCGCGGCTCTCAAGGGTTGGGCCAGTTTGCCGAGCTTGATACCTTCGGACTCGGCGGCTTCGCGGACAGTCGTTTCGATGTTTTCGGCTACCCATTCGCTAGCATCTCGCAACCGCTCAGTCAATCTGGCGAGCATCGGAGCTGTCTCGGAGTTGAGCAGTTTCGCAGCTTTCTCATCGAGCTCCAGAGGTCTGTCCGTCAGAATATAATATGACAGATCAATGACTTCGAGCAATGTCTTGGCACGCTCTTTGATGCCGGGCATGGCATCCAGCATCAACGCCCGGCGCTCGTCACTCAACGGTGCCTTCTGTTGCGCCGCAAAAAGTGCTTCTATCTGCCTGAGTAGGACCGCGTCGCCGGTTGCCCGGATGTGCTGGCCGTTCAGATTTTCCAGCTTTTTGAAGTCGAAGCGTGCTGCAGACTTGCCGATTGCGTCTAGCCCGAACCACGCGATCATCTGGTCGTCCGTGAAAAACTCATCGTCGCCGTGGCTCCAGCCAAGCCGCGCCAGATAGTTCCGCATCGCCTGCGGAAGATACCCCATGTCCCGGTACTCGGTCACACTGGTTGCGCCATGGCGTTTCGACATCTTCGCGCCGTCCGGGCCGTGGATCAGCGGGACATGGGCATAGACCGGGAGATCCCATCCGGCAGCCTTGCAGATCAGTGACTGGCGCGCGGCGTTGGTCAGGTGATCATCGCCACGGATGACGTGGGTGACGCCCATGTCGTGGTCGTCGACAACCACTGCCAGCATATAGGTCGGTGTGCCGTCCGAACGCATCAGAATCAGATCATCCATGGTCTCGGCCGCCCAAGTCACGGTTCCCTGGACCTGGTCGTCGATCGTCACATTGCCTTCGCGCGGCGCCTTCAGACGCACGGTGTAGTCGCCATCTGGCCAGTCGTCGGAACCCTTGTCGCGCCACGGCGAGCGGAACAGCGGTGGTCGCTTCTCTGCCTTGGCTTGCTCCCGAAATGCGTCGATCTCTTCCTTGGTCGCGTAGCACCGGTACGCCGTGCCCGCGTCGAGCATCTGACGCGCCACCTCCGCGTGCCGTTCGATCCGGGAGAACTGGCTGATGACGTCGCCATCCCAATCCAGACCAAGCCAGCGCAGCCCCTCGAAAATCGCCTCTGTCGCCTCGGGGGTCGAGCGCTTCCGGTCCGTGTCTTCGATCCGCAACACGAACTTTCCACCATGGTGGCGTGCGAACAGCCAATTGAACAATGCGGTCCGCGCACCGCCTATGTGCAGGACCCCGGTGGGCGACGGTGGGAATCGGGTCACACCCTCGGTCATCATGACGCTCCGGAGGGTTTTACCTTGCGCTGTTACGCTTGGCGGTGGATGTAGGGCTCGAACCGGGGGTGGTCCGAAATCGCGGCCGTTATGGCCGATCAGGATCGGACAGACAAGGTGGCCTTCGGCGCGCAACTTCTGGAATTCTACCGTCTTGAAAGCCGCAGGTTCATTCTGTGGCTTCCAGTCCTGTTCGGGATCGGGATTTGGATCTTTTTCGCGCTCTCTACCGAACCCGATCATCGCACCGTTTGGATTTGGGTGCCGCTGGCGATCGTCGCAGCACTGCCGCTCCGCGGCGCACTTGCCGCGTTGCGGTTGCTCTGTGGTTTGGGGGCGGTCACGGCGCTTGGCTTTTCGATGGCGGCATGGTCGGCGCACCGCGCGGACGCGCCGCAAATTCGCTTCCCGTTGGGTGAGACGGTAGAGGGCCGCGTCCTCTGGGTTTCACGCTCTGCCTCGGGTGCACCGCGCCTTCTGCTTGACGATGTCACAGTCTACGGGTTGGAGCCCGAGCATACGCCCGCGCGCGTTCGCCTCACCGTTCTGGACGGAGTGCACGCCGAAATGCCGGCGCCTGGCAGCATCGTGCGCACCTATGCGACGCTGATGCCTCCCGGAGAACCAGTCGAGCCCGGTGCGTTCGACTTCCGAAAACGCGCATTCTTTGAACGACTAGGCGGGATTGGTCTCGTCCGCGGCGCCCTCTTGAACGTGCCAGCAAAGACAGCGCCGGGTCCGCTCGACGCCGTGAGGGTTTGGATCGCGCGGCAGCGGGACCAGATGTCGCGCGCCTTGCGCGAGATGCTGCCGGGTCGCCAAGGAGCCTTCGCCGCCGCGATCATCGTTGGCGACCGTGCGGAAATCGGCGAGGCAGACGCAGAGGCTCTGCGCGCATCTAATCTCGCGCACCTGCTGGCGATTTCTGGCTTGCACATGGGGATGCTGACCGGCCTCGTCTTCGCGAGCCTTCGCCTGCTTCTCGTGGCGTTTCCGTGGACCGCACTGAACCTGTCGACCCGAAAACTCGCAGCGATCGGCGCGCTCCTGGCCGGGGCGTCCTATCTAGCACTTTCGGGTGGAACGGTTGCTACGCAACGCGCTTACGTGATGGTCGCGGTTGCCTTCACGGCGGTGCTGTTTGATCGGCCTGCATTGACCTTGCGGGCCTTGGCGCTGGCGGCTCTGATCGTTCTTGTGCTGCGCCCCGTCAGTCTGCTGGATGCGGGCTTTCAGATGAGTTTTGCCGCGACTGCGGCCCTGGTGACCGGGTTCGAGCAACTGCGCAGCTACGGTGATCGGGGGCCACCATCGAAAACCGGTTTGGCACATACGGCACTGCGGGCAGTTCTGGTTTTCATCGGCAGCTTGCTGGTGTCGAGCCTTCTCGCCGGTGTCGCGACCGCACCGTTCGCGGCCTATCACTTCAATAGATCGGCGCCGTACGGGTTGCTGTCGAACCTGCTCGCGCTTCCGGTGATGGGTTTCTGGATTGCGCCGTCAGCGTCGCTCGCTGCGGTTCTGGCCCCCTTCGGCTTCGCAGAGCCCGCACTTCAGGTCATGGGGCAAGGGATCGAACAGGTGCTGCGTGTGGCGCACTGGGTATCGGGCTTGCCAGGGGCGGTGCGATACATCCCAGCCGCGCCGACCGTCGTCCTCCCGATGATCGCGCTCGGCGGACTTTGGCTCCTGATCTGGCGTGGACCTTGGCGTTTTGCGGGCGTGGCCGCGATCACCGGTGCTTTGCTTATCTGGCATACAGCGCCGCCCCGTCCCGATGTATTGCTCGCGCCGGAGGCCCGGCTGGTCGGCTTCCTTGGACCAGAGGGTCGGGTTCTCGATCACCCGACCGCCCAAGGGTTCGCTGCGAAGAGTTGGCTACGCCGCGATGGCGATGCCGCAGATCAGGAAAGCGCCGCGATCAGGCCGGGCCTGCTGCGGGATGCGAGTTCATTGGCAGCGGAGGTCGGTAATTGGAGTATCCGCGCGGTCTGGTCTCGTAAGATCAGCGATATTGATCTGGCGCGATTCTGCACCGAAAAAACAATCCTGATCGCGCGGTACGGTGGCGCGATCAAAGGGCGATGCATCTATTTCGGGGAGGCCGAGCTTTCACGTAGCGGTGCAATTGCAATCCGTTTCACGCCCAATGCACCCGACGTGACGCTGGCGCGCGACCCCGCCCGCCAGCGGTTATGGTCGCTTCAATAAGTCCGTATCAAGCCGACCATTCGTCCCTGGATCTTGACTTGATCCGAACGGTAGAGGCGAGTGCCATACGCTGGATTTGCAGCTTCGAGCGCAATTGCGCCACCTTTGCGGCGCAGGCGTTTCAGCGTTGCTTCGTGGTCCTCGATCAACGCGACGATGATATCGCCATTGTTGGCGGTCGCTTGCCGTTTGATGACGACGACATCGCCTTCATGAATGCCAGCGTCGATCATCGAGTCGCCTTTGACCTCCAGCGCGTAGTGATCGCCGGAGGACGACATCATCATCGACGGCACGCCGATCTCGGTTGGGCCCTGCTGCATCGCCTCTATCGGAATGCCTGCCGCGATCCGTCCGATCAGCGGCACCGAATGGGTTTCCGCGTCGTGCGAGACTTTCTGCCCGCCCAGCGCCGAAAGAGCCTCGGCGGCACGTTCCCGCACAGCCAGATCCCCTTCGATCACCGATGGCCGGAAACCACCACGCGGGCTCGAGTCCGCCATGTTGTCCGGAAGACGCAGAATCTCGATCGCACGGGCACGATGCGCGAGCCTTCGAATGAAGCCGCGCTCTTCAAGCGCCGTGATCAGCCGATGTATGCCTGACTTTGACCTGAGATCGAGCGCTGCCTTCATCTCGTCGAAGGACGGTGACACCCCATCCTTCTGCACGCGCTTGTGAATAAACTGGAGAAGGTCATACTGCTTCTTTGTGAGCATGTGTCGCCCCGCTGCTCTCTGGATTTTGAAGTGTTCTACATGTGTTCCGGTTTTGTGTCAACGCTTCTTGGTTGAGTGACAAGAACATCTCGCGAAACTTACAGGGGAATACACTGAACATGGCCGCCTTTGGGGACGGGGGCCGCGTTGGGCGCCCGCACCACCAAAGCGTTCGCGAGAGAGAGTGTCATGACCAGGCTGGAATCCTGGTTCTCAAACACTGTGCACGATCGGTCGTCGTCCAGAACGGCGCGCATGTAGTGTTCTCGCGGGCCATTTGACGGAAGATCATGGCGAAGTTCAGCCGTCACCGTCGTGCGTGGTTGTGCCGGCAGCCCCATAGCCGCTTCCACTGCTGGCCTCAGGAACACTTCGCCACAAACCATCGCCGAGACCGGATTGCCGGGAAGGCCGATCATCGTCGCGTCGCCCAAACGTCCGGCCATCAATGGTTTCCCAGGTCGCATGGAGATTTTGTAAAAATCCAAGGTTAATCCCTCGTTACCGAGGACATCGGCGACCAAATCGTGGTCGCCCACAGACGCGCCGCCGAGTGTCACAATAAAATCGGCTCCGCTGGCATGGTCCAACGCACTGACAAGGCTGTCTGGCGTATCCCGCGCGATCGGGCACAATCGGGCAACCGCCCCGATCTGTTCCAGCATTGCCGCCAAGCCAAAGTTGTTCGACGTCACGATCTGATCGGTGCCGGGCACCTCCCCGGGTAGTACCAATTCATCGCCCGTCGGGATCAAAGCGACCACTGGGCGCCGGTGAACAGTAACTTCGGGAATGTTCATGGCGGCGAGTAGTGCAACGTTTCGCGCGTTGAGCCTGCGCGGAGCAGTCATAGCGTCGCCGACCTTAAAGTCTCCGCCGGCCGGCCGGATGTATTCCCCGACTGACGGGGGTGTATTGACTTCCAGGTAACTGTTTTGCGCGGTGGCATTCTCCTGGATCAGGATACTGTCTGCGCCGGGCGGAACGGGCGCTCCCGTGAAAATCCGCACTGCGGAGCCCGGTGGAAACTGCCCCTTAAAGCGATGGCCCGCAGCAGCCTCGCCGACAATTGCCAGCGTCGCGCCGGTCGCTGCCTCCTTTGCCCGGACGGCATATCCATCCATGGCTGACGCATCGAATGGTGGCTGCGTGCGTTGAGCGATCGCAGCGGCTGCGAGGATGCGACCATGAGCCTGTGCAATTGGAACAGTCTCGGTCCCGGTGACGTTGACGAGATCGAAAAGCCTGCCAAGCGCTTCGAGAACCGAGATCATTCGGCGCGGAACTCACCCGATTTGCCGCCGGCCTTGTGAACCAATCGGACATCAGTGATCTGCATCCCGCGATCTACCGCCTTGCACATGTCATAGACCGTGAGCGCTGCGACCGACACGGCTGTCAAGGCCTCCATCTCGACACCCGTCTGACCGGAGAGGCGGACAGTCGCTTCGATCTCGACCCGGTCCGGCGGAGATGGAGACAGGTCCACTGTAACCTTCGTGAGCATTAGCGGGTGACACAAAGGCACAAGATCTGAGGTCTTCTTTGCCGCCATGATCCCGGCAAGCTGAGCCACAGCCAGAACATCGCCCTTCTTGGCGCGGCTTTCCGTAATCATCTCAAGCGTTTCCGGCTGCATCACAACAGTGCCGCAGGCGGTCGCACTGCGCTGTGTGACGGCTTTTTCACCAACATCGACCATGACAGCGTTCCCGGCGTCGTCGAAGTGGGTGAAACCGCTCATGCCGCGACCGGATCCGTGAGGATGGCGCGGGTGGCCGAAGTGACGTCGGCCTGACGCATCAGGCTCTCACCGATCAGAAAACTGCGCGCGCCGACCTGGGCAAGTCGCGCAAGATCCGCTGGCGTGAACAAGCCGCTTTCGGCAACGACCATGCGATCTGACGGCACGCGAGGTGCGAGTTCTTCTGTGGTTGTTAGGGACACATCAAAGGTCTTCAGGTTCCGGTTGTTGATCCCGATCAATGGTGATTTCAACGCGAGCGCGCTATCGAGTTCATCGCCGTCGTGGACTTCGATCAGCGCATCCATATTCCAGGAAAGTGCTGCATCTTCAAGCTCTTGTGCCTGATTGTCTGACACGGACGCCATGATGATCAGAATGCAGTCGGCGCCAAGCGCGCGGGCCTCGGCAACCTGGTATGGGTCATACAGGAAATCCTTGCGCAGGCAGGGCAGGGATGTCGCCTCGCGCGCTTGCGTAAGGAAAGTGTCCGCGCCCTGAAAGCTTGGCGTGTCTGTGAGCACGGAGAGGCAGGTGGCACCACCAGCCTCGTAAGCCTGTGCAAGTTCAGGCGGGTTGAAGTCTTCTCGGATCAAGCCTTTGGAGGGGCTGGCTTTTTTGATTTCAGCGATCAACCCATAGCCACCGGAAGACTGGGCTTTGATAAGCCCACGATGGAATGGACGGATGTCTGGCGCAGCCTTCGCGGCGGCTTCGACGTCGCTCGTCGGACGGGCCTTTTTCCGCGCTGCGATCTCTTCCAGTTTGTACGCTTTGATCTTGTCGAGAACGTTCGTCATGCGCGCCTGTTAACCCGCCATGCGCTGTCCCTCAAGCGATACCGCAATCATACTGCAACGGTAGGCATTTCGTATTCCTTTGATACCGGAACTGTAACAACGCGGAATCGGTCCCGACAGGTTAACAGAAACTCCTGACAGGTGCGTCAGGCCCGATTTGTCGCTGCGGCCAACGCCTTCACCTTGGCAAGAGCAGCGCCCGAGTCGAGGCTCTCACGCGCGATCGCGACGCCAGACTTCAGGTCCTCTGCCTCGCCGACCACCAAAAGTGCTGCCGCCGCGTTCAGCAGTACCGCATCCCGGTAGCCGCTCGCTGCACCGTCCATCAAATCGCTGAAGGCCTTGGCGTTCTCCGCCGGCGTGCCGCCCAGGATGCTCTCGAACGGATGAACCGGCAGTCCAGCATCTTCGGGGTGTATTGAGGTTTCGGTGATTTCTCCGCCGCTTAGGGCAACAACCTGCGAGGGGCCGCAGATCGAGATCTCGTCAGTGCCATCTGATCCGTGCACCAGCCACGCCGAGGTCGTGCCCAAGGCCGATAGCGTTTCGGCCATCGGACGCAGGAAATCAGATGAGAACGCGCCGGTGAGTTGGTATTTCACGCCCGCTGGGTTGGTCAGTGGGCCCAGAATGTTGAAGACGGTGCGCGTGCCGAGCTCGACCCGCGCGGGCCCGACATGGCGCATGGCGGAGTGGTGCATCGGCGCCATCATGAAGCAGATACCGCACTCCGCGAGCGCTGCTTCAGCGACGGCCGGTTCGACCATCGAGTTTACACCCATTTCGCCCAGCACATCCGCAGCACCGGAACGCGAGGACAAGGCGCGGTTGCCATGCTTGGCCACCGGAACTCCGCAACCTGCGACCACGAAAGCTGTCGCAGTCGAGATGTTCAGCGTTCCTTTGCCGTCACCGCCGGTGCCGACGATGTCCATAGCACCCTCAGGTGCCTGCACGGGAGCCGCCTTTGCCCGCATGACGGTTGCTGCACCGGCGATTTCGTCGACGGTTTCACCGCGGGTGCGCAGCGTCATCAGGAGGCCACCGGTCTGGGCTGGGGTCGCCTCGCCGGACATTATGATCTCGAACGCGCGGATCGCCTGATCTCGCGTGAGTGGACCGTTTGCGGCCTGGCCGATCAGCGCTTTGAGATCGTCGCTCATGCGGCCTCTGCGATCTCGAGAAAGTTCTTCAGCATGGCGTGACCATGTTCTGTGCGGATTGACTCGGGATGGAACTGGACGCCGTAGACCGGCCGCGAGCGGTGGGCGAGGCCCATGACAACGCCCGATTGCGAGCGCGCGGTCACTGTCAGGCTGTCAGGAATGCTCTCCGGTGCCACGACCAGCGAGTGATAGCGCGTCGCCTTGAACCCCTGCGGCAGCCCGGCGAAGATGTCGGTATCCTGATGCGCAATGGCCGAGAGCTTGCCGTGCAGGATTTCGTGACATCGCTCAACCCGAGCGCCGAGCGCAGCACCGATGGACTGATGCCCGAGGCAGACACCGAAGATTGGCAGCGTGTCCGGGGCCGCGCGCACCAGATCCATGCAGATCCCGGCGCGCGGCGGGTCACACGGGCCTGGCGACAGAATGATCGCCTTCGCGCCGCAGGACAGGGCCTCGTCGACGGTAAGCTCGTCATTGCGGACGACCCGCGCTTCCGCCCCGAGTTCCCCGAGATAGTGCACGAGGTTCCAGGTGAAACTGTCATAGTTGTCGATCAGAAGGAGCATCCGCGCCGCCACTACCCGTTTGGCGCGCATCCACCCTTGGCGGCGCCGGTTGGTTGGCGCTATAGATGCGCCGAGAGGCGGCGGCGCGTCAAGCGCCCGGAGTGCGGGCGAAGCTCGGCACAGCCGCCGACCATGAGGAAAGCAGATGTCTGTGACTGCGACGGATGACCTGGTCGAAGATGCCGAGATCGAGGGACTGCCGCAGCCATCACGGTTCTGGAGCTTTGTCAAAGGGGCACTTTTGGGCGTGATCGCAAGCGTTGCCGCTGCGATTGGTCTGACGCTGAGCAATCCGCTGCCGGACAACCTGCCGGGCGTTGGAACCGTTCGGATCGATCAGGACGCGGCTTCAGCGCCCTCGGGTCCGGTTGGCGTGACTGATAGTGCTACGGAAGAGCCTGAAAACGCATCGGTGCAGGCGGGCACCGAAGCTGACACAGCGCAGCCGGAAGCACCGGAGCAGGGCGTCGAGATCGCGATTGTTCAAACACCTGTCGCGGGGGACGCAGACGCCCCGTCCGAGGATGCGGCGGTGGTTGGGTCGGAAGATGCGTCGCCCATTGCTCCGGCGCCCGCGCCGGAAGATGGCGATGCTTCGACCGCGACGGCGCCTGAAACCGAAGATGCGTCTTCAGATCCTGCCAGCGATCCCGATCCCGTCAAAGACGAGAGCGACATCGAAGTCTCCGCGATTGCCCCGTCAAATGACCTTACCGAACCTGTTGCGCAACCCGAACCCGAACCTCTCGCCCTTACCGGTCCTGCCTTGAACGTGAATGCTCGCACCTTCGATGCGCCGGGCAGCGCGTCCTTGCTGGCGGTTGTGTTGGAGGATGCGGGGAATGGGTCGATCTCGCTCGACAAGCTCGGGTTGCTGACAATGCCTTTGACGCTGTCGATCCGTCCGGACAGTGCGGCGAGCGTTGATCTGGCTAAAGCCGCGCGCGCTGCGCGTCACGAAGTTCTCACGCACCTGCCGGTAGCAGAGTCTGTTGATGGTGGCGCGGGCGAATTGAGCAAGGTGGTTCAGCGTTCACTCGCGATGCTTCCCGAGGCTGTCGGGGCGACAACGTCGGATGATGCTCCGGTTCTGAGCGATGCCGACGCGCTGCGCACCGTGCTTCAACCGCTGGCTGAGCATGGTTTTGCCTGGATCGATCCTGCCGGCGCGGGTGGTCCTGCTGCGTCATTGAGCGGAGATGCCGGAGTTGTCTATTCCGAGAGCGAACGGTTCGTCGGGGCTGGAGCCAGCAGTGATGAGGTGTTCCAGAACCTTGAGGATGCGGCCTTTCTGGCCCGGCAGAAGGGCACGGCGATCATCTATGTGACGTCGAGCACCGAGGCATTGACCGCGTTGCTGCGATGGGGACTTGAGAAGGATCGTCGTCCCGTCTGGTTCGCGCCGATCTCGGCCGTGATCAAGCGGCGGGCCGCGGACGGCTAGTTCAGGCGGCCCGGGCCTCCGGCCGTCAGGCCCGATATACGACCCCGGTTGATCGCGACCCGGTCCATGTCGGCTTTCAGCCATGCCGTCACCAGGCGTTGCCGGGCTTTGCGGCGCATCTGATCAAAATCGACGATCAAACCATGTTTGGCCGCGAGGTAGACATGGCTCGCCATGGTGTGGTGGTTGCGCAGCCAGAGCGAGCGGCGAGAGGGTGGTGACGAGGTCGCCTGGTGATGGATGCCCCGGGCCTCTGGCACCAGCCTGAGGGTATGTCCAGCCCGGCGAAGCCGCAGGCACAGATCGTCGTCCTCTAGGTAGAGAAAGATCGCCTCGTCAAAACCGCCGATCTGCTGGAAGGTCGCGCGGCGGATTAGAAACGCGGCACCGGATAGAAAGCCTGTATCGGTGGGCGCGCTTGGCAAGGTCTTCATCATCGCGGGTGCATTGTCGAGTAGCGTCACGGCGCGCGGGATCTCGGCGGTGCCCTCCCCATCGACCAGAAGTGGGCCGGTTGCCCCGGCTTTTGGGTTCTCGGTCAGGTCGCTTCGCAGAACGTCAATTGTCGCGGCGCCTAATCTGGCGTCCGGGTTGAGGAACAGCAGGAACTCCGTGGTTGCGTGCGCTGCGCCGAGGTTGCAGCCAGCGCCGAAGCCCAGGTTGTAGCCTGCATCGATCACGATCGCCCCGGCAGCGCGGGCAACCTGTGCTGTGTCATCTGCGCTGGCATTGTCGACGACGATCACCGGGACGCCATCCGGCACGGACGCGATGGCCTCACCGAGCACAACGGCACTGTTATAGGCGACGATGATGACGGTCACGTCCGACATTGGTCAGCGTCTCAGCAACGTTGCGTCCAGCCCCGCCTTGGGCTGCGTCCTGCGCCAACGAGCGTAGAAAGAGGCTGTCACGGTTGATCCACACGGCCACGCTTCAGCGTTGCCGCCAGGACCAGACCTACCCCCGCGAGGCAGACCAACGCGACGAAACCCGGATTGTAGGTGCCCAGAACATCATAGGTGCGGCCCAGAACGATCGGGCTGATGGCACCGCCGACCGTACCGCAGAAGACGATGACGCCAAAGATCGCGCCGAGTGCCTTGGTTCCGAACGACTCCGCGATGGTCGGCGAGACGACGGTGAAGAAACCGCCATGCGCGAAACCGTAGAGTGCGGCGACCGCGAACATCGCCGTATGATTGGTGACGAAGATCATCAGGATCAGTGCGCAAATCAGTGGTGCGAAGCACAGCATGTATGCGTTTCGTCCACCGATCCGGTCGGAGAATGCGCCGACGATCAGACGTCCGGCGGCACTGCCCCCGCCCACTGTCGCGAGCAAGGTCGCCGCCGTTGCCGTCGTCATCCCCTGATCCTCGCCGTGCACCGCAATGTGCAGCGGGATAGAGGTCAGCGTCGGGAAGAAGCAGAACTGCAAGGCGCAGAGCTTGTAGAACTGCGTGGTCTGGCGCGCCGCACCGAAGGACAGTCCCGGTGGCTCAGCCCCGGCTTCCGGCGTTTCAACCGGTTTCGGCGCGGGCCGAACCAGACGAGCAGCAATGAGCAGAGCGATCCCGGCCATCACGCCCAGGATGATGACGGCGGTCCGCCATTCGAAGGTTATGATCAGGAATGCACAAAGGGGGGGCAGGGCGACCTGGCCCGCGGCGGTCCCGGTTTTGACGATGCCGGTCATGATTCCGCGCCGGCGTTCGAACCAGCGTCCGATGGTCGAGAGCGTGATCACATCGTGTGTTGCCATGCCGAGACCAACGAAGAGACCGAGCAATGCCAGCAGGTGCCAGGGCTGGGAGATCTGGCTGATCATGGCAAAACCGAAACCAAACAGCGCGCCCGAGACCGTCAGCACGATGCGCGGGCCGAACCGGTCGCCCAGACGTCCGACCGGGATGGCCAGCACGCCCATCATGAACATCGCAAGTGCCGTACCCGAGGAAACGAGGGCGCGCGACCAGCCGAACTCCTCTTCGAACACCTTGAAGAACAGGCCGAACGAAAACAGCAGCCCGATCACCATGAACTGGGTCATGCAGGCGCCAAGCACGATGAAATAGCGTTTGTCCACGAATGTCCTTTAGTGTCGAAGCGGGTCTGGAAGGCTGAGTCTGCGGGCGGCGGACAATCTCGCGGTATTGTGTTCGGCGCAAGAGACAGATGCGATCAATCACGCTCGCCCGGCGTCCCTGGCATTTGGTACACTGCGGGCGCGGAGAGTGGATGCGGCACCGGATGGTTTTCGAGTAGAATGGATTAGGAGACGGACATGTCAGACGACCCCGGTTTCGGGATGTTCCTGAAAGAGCATAGGGAATTCTTCGATGCCCTCTCAGATGACGGATGGGAGAAGGTCCCAGGCTATTCTGGCGTCACGTCAAAAGTTCTGTCTGGCCGCATGAATCATGCAGGGCGGCAGGGCGCGGTTACCCGTATCTCTCGCTGGGCTCCGGGGGCTGCAGTGTCGGATGTCGTGGCGCATGACTGGTGCGAAGAGGTGTTTCTGATCTCAGGTGCCATGTCGATCGGCACACCGGAGCAGGAGCAACAAACTCTACCCGTCGGCACCTATGCCGTGCGTCCGCCAGGCATTCCTCACGGGCCGTTCTTCAGCCGGAACGGATGTCTGCTGATCGAGTTCAACTATTACCCGCCAAAGGGCAGCGGAAACGTCGAGACCTAGCTTTCGTAGCGTGGCATCTGGTGCCAGCCCCAGGCGTCGCCGATCATCGTCGCGAGGTCCGAGCGCACCGGCTCCCACCCGAGCGTCTCACGCGCCAGCGCCGATCCGGATACCAGTTGCGGCGGATCACCGGGTCGGCGGCCCGTCTCTTCGACCGGGATGTCGGTCTGGGTGACCCGGCGCGCGGTGTCGATCACTTCGCGCACGGAATAGCCGGAGCCTGTGCCGAGGTTCAGCGCAAGAGGTGCGCCGCCATCCAGCAGCCAATCCAGCCCGAGCACGTGGGCAGAAGCCAGATCGTCCACGTGAATGTAGTCGCGGATACAGGTGCCGTCCGGCGTGGGATAGTCGCTTCCAAAGATCGAGATCTTCTCGCGCCGCCCCGAGGCCGCATCGAGCACCAAGGGGATAAGATGGGTTTCGGGCCGGTGATCCTCGCCAATGCGTCGCTCCGGGTCTGCACCGGCTGCGTTGAAGTACCGGAATATCACGGCGCGCATCCCAAATGCGGCATTAAAGTCGCCCAGCAGATGCTCGACAGCCAGCTTGGTGCGACCATAGGGGTTCACCGGGATCTGCGGATCACCCTCGGTCAGCGTATCCCCCAGTGCCTCGCCATAGGTCGCGCAGGTTGAAGAGAAGACGACAGTCTCAACGCCTGCCTCACGCGCCGCCGTGAAGAGGTTCAACGAACCGGTGACGTTGTTGCGCCAATAGAGCTCGGGCTTCTGGACCGATTCTCCGACATTGGAGAAGGCGGCGAAATGCATAACGGCTTCTGGCCTGTGCGCCTCGAACGCCTTGGCCAGATCCTCCGGGTTCAGAAGATCACCCTCGACATGTGCGCCGAACTGAACTGCGCCGCGCCATCCGGTCGAGAAATTGTCGAACACGACAGGCTCGTGTCCGACCGCTTGCAGCGCCTTGCAGGCATGGCTGCCGACATACCCGGCACCCCCTGAGACCAGAATTGTGGCCATCTTGCTCTTCGCTTACTCGGCTGCGAGGCTGGAGACTGCGGAGATGCCCCGCAAGAACTGCAGGAATTCATCGCCCAGGTCCGATCGGCCGAGTGCAAATTCGACGGTCGCCTGCAGATAGCCGGATTTCGAGCCGCAATCGAAGCGTTTGCCCTCGAACCGGAAACCATAGACGGGGTCCCCGGCAGAGATCTGATCGGCAATCGCAGCGGCTAATTGAATCTCCCCACCGGCGCCGCGTTTCATCTGTGACAGCGAGGACATCACGCCTGGCGACAGGATGTAGCGTCCTATCACCGCGAGATTGGACGGCGCGTCCTCTGGTTTCGGTTTCTCGACAAGCCCGCGCGCCCGGACCAGATCGTCGGCTTGTCCCTCCGGATCGATCACGCCGTAGGACGAGGTTTTCTCGTGCGGAACTTCCATCGTCGCGACCATGCAGCCCTCGCCGCCGGCCTCGGCATAGGCGTCCACCATTTGCTTCAGGCAGGGTATATCTCCTGCGATCACGTCATCCGGCAGGATCACTGCGAACGGCTCGTCGCCGATCAGCCGCTGGGCACACCAGACCGCATGACCAAGGCCGAGCGCTTCCTGCTGGCGAATGTAGGCAATCGCACCCGATGGCATTGTCGAGTTCTCGACCTCGGCAAGTAAGTCATCCTTGCCATCTTCGCGCAGCTTGCGTTCGAGCGAAGGTGATGAATCGAAGTAATCCTCGAGCGCCGACTTGCCGCGCGCGGTCACGAAGATGAACTCCTCGATCCCGGCAGCGCGGGCTTCATCGATCGCGTATTGGATCAGCGGGCGATCGACCAGCGGCAGCATTTCCTTCGGAATGGATTTCGTGGCCGGTAGAAACCTCGTCCCCATTCCTGCGACGGGAAACACCGTTGTGCGCACTTGCTTGGTCATTTCAAATCCTGTGTCTGCTTGTCCGGGCACCAATCGGCGCCCAAGTTGCTCCTCGATCCGGGCGTTCCACGCGACCGATAACCTGTTCCGGCGGACGGTTTTCTAGACATTGTGCACGTGCGTCCCCTCAGTGGCAGGTCCACGCTCTCCTACACCAATATGTTCGATTTGTGCTGCCCCTGAGTTTTCGTCGGCGATCGACTGCAGCAGATCGCGAATCCCCTCGATGCTATCGAGTCTATCATGCTCTGGAGTGACAGCGAGAACCGGTCCTGATCGGGACAATGATACAGTGTGAACCGAGCCGGATCCTTGGCGCGGATCTGGCGATAGACGCAGATCGAAGCGCCGGACGCCGGAGATCCGTGCGATCTCGGATTGTGCGCGTGCGCGCCGTGTAATGGCAGACGCGCCGTCGAACCGTGCGGGGCGCGTCCAGGTGCCGCCCGAGTGCAACCAGAAGCCATCGGCAAATGTCGTACGGGATGGCCATGGACCGGAGATGTGGCTGATGCAGGTCACCGCATGTCCGGCTTGCGCCAGCGATGCCGCGAACCGGCGTGTCCGAGCGATCGAACGCAGGCCCCAACCGCTCTCGATCGCTATGCGCAGGCGCTTAGCTGGAGCACGGTATGGCACAAATGTCGGAGCGGTATCTTCCTCGGTCATTGGCAACAGGGACCGGCGTTCACGTCCGCTGGCTTCGCCGTCTGCGAGTTGCCCGCTGATCCGGTCACAGTCCTTCGCGCGGATCAGGCCAAGTCGGATCTGGGCGTCAAGATCAGCGAGACGCCGTCGGCGAAATCGATCGATTGCGCTTGCGTAGACGTTTTCCGGAAGGTGCCTGCGGCAAAAGAAACCCTTGGCCGCACCGATCTCGTACTGGTCGCCCGGGATCCGCAATGGGCCGCGTTGGGCATTCGCCTCGCGCAGGTGGTGCACCTCGGCGTGGCGTACGAAAGCTGCGTCCCAACCTGCGTCTGCAAGGCGCAACGCCATATCCGTCTCGTCCAGGTAGTACTGGATCGCCTCGTCGAAGCCGCCGACTTGTAGCAACGCAGCTCTCCGGAATGCTGCGTTCACGCCGCGCAGCGCCAGAAATCGCCCGGCCTTGGACTGATTGAGGCCCGAGACACAGAGGTTGTCCGACCCGTCGTCGAGAGGGTCCTCTTCGCCTGACCTGTCGAACCAGCCTCCTTGCCATTCGAAACTCATGCCGTCGGCGTCGCGAACGCTCCCGCTCGCGGCCGCAAGTTTGGGATTAGCGAACGGGCCGACCAGTTGGGCGAGCCAAGTCTGTTCAGGTACGGCATCGTCATCGATGAAGGCCACGACCTCACCGCCTGACGCGCGGACCGCATGATTGCGTGCGGCGCAGATGTTCGGTTGCGCGTGGTGAACGTAGCGGATCTGTCCCGCGATGTGCGGTGGGATATCGTAGGCGTCGAGCGTCGGATGATCGCCGACAACGACGATTTCGAAGTCGGGATAGTCGAGCAACGCAATCGCGGCGAGCGCGCGAGGCAGCATGTGCGGTCGCTTGTGCGTGACGACTGCCACGGAGACAGTCGGAGCCGCTTTGACCGCCGCACTTGTCATTCGATCCCCAGTTGTGACAGCGCCGCCTCGACCTTTGGCGTATCCGAGGGGTTGTTCAGTTCCCAGAATACACGGCCGGGTGCCTCGACCTCGACACAATGCACGGGCGTGCCGTGTTCGAGAAAGCGCAACTGCTCGAGCCCTTCGAGCGTTTCCAGCGGCCCTTGCGGCAGAGCCATGTAGGCATCAAGCGCTGCGGGCCGATAGGCGTAGACCCCGACATGGTGGAACACCGGGCAGACTCCCTGATGGATCCGCGTTTGACCGGTGTACGGAATGACCTCTTTCGAAAAGTATAATGCCTGGCCGTGCCGCCCGAACACGGCCGTCGTAGCGCCAACGCGCCCCTCCCGGCGATCCGTCAGAAAGCCATCCAGCGCAGCTTCGTCGCAGCGCAGAACCGGCGTGGCGACCTGGACTTCAGGTCGGTTCGCCATCTCGGCGACCAAGGTTTCGACGAACCATGGTGGTGTCAGCGGTGCGTCGCCCTGCAAGTTCACGACGATGTCCGGGCGAGTCTCGATCTTGGCGATCGCCTCGGCACAGCGCTCGGTGCCGTTGCGGGCCTCGGGCGAGGTCATGATGACGGTGCCACCGAAGGCCCGGACCGTCTCGGCAATCCGGTCGTCATCGGTTGCAACGGCACATAAATCGATCCCGCGCACCGATTTCGCTGCGTCCCAGCAGCGCTGAATCAAAGTCTTCGACGTGCCACCAGCCCCCCGCAACGGTGCCAATGGCTTGCCCGGAAAGCGTGAGGACTGGTAGCGGGCGGGAATAACAATGGCTGTTCTCATGGCGCTCAGATCGCGTAATTCCCGGGTTTAGGCAAGGGCCGCTTGCGCAACGGACCCCCGAGGGATATGCGGAACGCGCCGGGGGAGCGGGTTCAGCGCGCTACGCCCCGTAGCTCGACCCCTGGGCTCATGGCCAGGAAGTGAGGGTTCTCCCATTCAGGTTTGCCGTAGGTCAGAGGCGTCTGATCGTCATGCCGGAGCACGGTGCCACCAGCGGCCTGGAGCACCGCGTGACCGGCGGCCGTGTCCCACTCCATCGTGCGGCCGAGACGCGGATAGAAATCGGCCTCCCCCGCGGCAAGCAGACAGAACTTCAGGGACGATCCGGCAGACTTGAAATCGGCGACCGCGTACTGAGCGATGTAGTCGTCGGTGGCCTGATCCCGGTGCGACTTCGACGCGATGACCGTCAGAGCCGCGTTGTCCGGTGCCGAAACCTGAAGGCGTCGCGCCGAGCCCGCCTGTACGCGGTGATCAGCGACGCCAAGCTCGACCGCGAACTTTTCGCGCGTAGCAAACAGGCGTCCGATCGCCGGCGCATAGACGACGCCGCGCACGGGAACGCCGCTTTCGATCAACGCGATGTTCACGGTGAATTCGCCGCGGCGCTGGATGAACTCCTTGGTACCGTCCAGCGGATCGACCAGGAAAAATCGGGGCGGCGCCGTTTGTACGTGGCTTTCAGCGGCTTCCTCGGTGATGGCAGGGATGTCGGGGAAGCTCGTGGCCAAACCCGCGCGGATCACCTCGTCCGCCGCGAGATCCGCCGCTGTCACCGGGCTGTCGTCGGACTTCGCCTGGGTTTGCAGATCGCCCGCATCGTAGATCGACATGATCGCCTGCCCGGCGGCTAGTGCCAATTCGGTCATCCGGGAGTCCAGGTCCTGCTCGCGCATCATGCGACCTCATTTTGTCTTTCGCGGTTCACCGGCTATACACACTGTCAGGTAATGATGTCGGCTTCCGGCGGCATAGCTGCATATCCGGCACGGGATCAGGACGAAAACCGGCAAACCGCCGCGGCGGGCCGGGGCATGAAGGGCAATGGCGGACTCGAGCTTCTACGATTCGGAAAAGGACACGGTCCGGCAGAGCTTCTGGGTCGCGACGGTCGCGTTTGTGACGCTGGTCTATTCGCTCGTCGTGCGCGACCTGCGGACCGAGCACAAGAACGCCGCCGCAGGCATCCTGATCTCGATCGGTCAACCACTGGTGGCCGGGATCGTGTTCTACGCATTCATCTCGCTGATGGGCGGCAGTGCAGGCGCCGTGCGCGGCGACAACCTGACCTTTGTGCTAATTGGCTTCATCATCTTCTTCATGCATATCCGCACGGTCAGCGCCGTATCCGGATCGCTGAGACCCGACATGATGAACCACGCCCGGATGACGCCGTTCCTGATGGTCTGCGTGAAAGCGATCAGTTCGGCCTACAAGAACATCCTGGCGCTGATCATCATGCTGATACTGAATTACCTGCTGCGCGATGTGTGGGAAATGCAGGATCCGCTGACGTTTGTGATCGTCGTCTTCTTCTGCTGGTTTAGCGGCGTTGCCATGGGCATCGTTTTCCTGGCCGCGATCCGTTACTTCACCTGGGGTGCCCTGATCCAGACAACCTACATCAGGATCTGTTTCTTCACATCGGGCAAGTTCTTCGTGGCCAACTCCGTGCCCAGCGGCATTCGTCCGTTCATGGACTGGAACCCGCTGTTCCACCTGCTGGATATCGGGCGCGACGCGGCCTTCCTGAACTACACTGCGCGGACGACAGATCTGTCCTATGCGATTTATGTGTCGCTCGCGGTGTTCGTGATCGCCATGCTGGTCGAGGCTCATGTGCGCCGCCACTACAGTGCCAGCCATATGCCGGGCGGCTGAACGCCGCCGCCGGTTCAGAACGCGATCGGTACGCCTGCATAGTCTTCGAAGACGCCCGTTGTCTCGATCCCGAGCGCATCGAAACGGCTCAGCAAGCCGGACGCGCTTTCCTCGACGCTGATGCTGGCCGAGGACCCGCCCATGTCTGTCCGAACCCAGCCCGGGTGGTACGATCCGACTGCGATTCCATGCGGGCGAAGGTCCGACGCGAGGTTGCAGGCCAGGTTGGTCGCACCTGCCTTCGAAGATCGGTAAATATAGCTGCCGCCTGGCGCGCTCGCAGAGGAGCCCATCGCGGATGAGATGATCGTAAACTTGCCACCCGGTGCTTTGATCTTCGGCAAGAACGCTTTCAGCACCAGAAACGGCCCGGCGATATTGGTCATCAGCACCGATTGCCAGGCGTCAGCGGCCATGTCGTCAGCGTCGATCCCGCCGCGTCCCCGATATATACCTGCATTACAGCTCAGCAGATCGATCTCGGTTTCGACCGCAGCCGCGGCTTGCGACAGGGCTTCCTCATCCGTGACGTCCGCCAACAGCACTTGTGCCGCGATTCCTTGTAATGCGCGTGCGGATGACTCTTTGCGCACGGTTGCGAGAACCCGGTCGCCCCGTGCAACTGCCTGGCGCGCCATCTCCAGCCCGATACCCCGGCCTGCACCCGTGATCAGAAGTGTTTGTGTCATTGCCCGCACCTATTGCATGTTGGGGCGTCCCTTAACGGCGCGGAGGCGCAAATGACACCCCACTACCGGCATGCTCTTATCGTTGGCGCAGGCTCGGGCCTGTCAGCCTCATTGGCGCGTCTGTTTACGAGCAAGGGATTGGCCGTGACGCTCGCGGCGCGCTCCGTCGAGAAACTCAGCACACTCGCGGCAGAGACCGGAGCGTCGGTGCACGTTTGCGACGCTGCCGATCACGCGCAGGTGGCAGACCTGTTCCGCGATGCTGATTCACACGAGGCAGGTCCTCCGGACGTGATAGTCTACAATCCTTCGGCGCGCGTGCGCGGTTCATTCGTCGAGATTGACCCACATGCGGTGCAACAGGCCGTGCAGATCACCGCGGTCGGGGCGTTCTTTGCGGCGCAGGAAGCAGCGAAGCGCATGGTCACGACGAATCATGGCGCGATTCTGTTCACCGGCGCGTCTGCTGGTGTCAAAGGCTATCCTTTGTCCGCGAGCTTCGCGATGGGCAAGTTCGCTTTGCGTGGACTTGCGCAATCCATGGCGCGCGAGCTTCACCCGCTGGGTGTCCATATCGGTCATTTCGTGATTGATGGCGGCATCCGCAATCCCGAACGACCGGAGCGCATGGATTCCTCGGATAACCCTGATTCCATGCTGTGTCCGGATGCGATCGCCCGGAGCTATTGGCACTTTCTCGAACAGGACCGGTCGTCATGGGCCTGGGAGATCGAACTCAGGCCATGGGTCGAGAAGTTCTAGAACTGCCGCTTGGCCGAAAGGTTCAACGTCTGTGCCGCGCAAGCATCTGTTCCGCGTCGCGGGCGCGATTGAAGTTCGCCAGGCTGTCGCGCATAGCTTCAGTCAGGCTAGCTTCGAGCTGAGCGATCCGGATGCGGGCGCGGCGCAGCTCGGCAAGTGTCGTCCGTTGATCCAGATCGTGGCATGGGGTCTCTTTCCCCAAGCGGCTTACGGAAGGCAGAGCAATGACTTTTGCAGGCATCGGAGCGTTCCCTTAACAGAAGCTGACTTAACCAATCTGAAACGGAATGGTTAACGGAGGGTTTCTGGATCTGGATGTGATCCAACGGAAATGTACCCGCGTACCCTGTGAAAACATCTTGTTGAGAGAGCGCCTTTCGTGTCTTCACCTGCCCCGACGATCCTGTGGCTGCGCCGCGATCTCAGACTCTCCGATCATCCGGGCTGGCACAAGGCTCTTGAGGGCGGCGGACCTGTGGTTCCCGTCTTCATTCTCGATCCGGTTCTCGAGCAAAGCCTTGGAATCGCGCCGAAATGGCGGTTGGAGCAGAGCCTCTCCGCACTGCAGGGCGATCTTGCAGCGCGCGGCAGTCGGCTGATTCTGCGGCGTGGGCCGGCGGCGGACGTGCTCACCGAGCTCGTTTCTGAAACCGGCGCAGCGCGACTTGTCTGGTCGCGCCAATACGAGGTGGCCGCGATCACACGCGACACGGCGATCAAGGCACAGCTACAGGCACAAGGCCTCGCGGTCGACAGCGTTAACAGCTCGCTCCTGTTCGAACCCTGGACGGTCGCAACGAAAACCGGCGGATTCTTCAGGGTCTATACGCCGTTCTGGAAGAACGTTCGCGATCGCGCGGTGGGCGAGCCCCTTCCGACGCCAGCATCATTGAGCCCCCCGGACGTCTGGCCCGCCTGCGATCAGCTTTCTGATTGGCAACTTGGTGTAGGAATGCACAGCGGCGCCGAAACCGTCGCTCGATACGCGCGGATCGGCGAAGCAGCAGCTGGGGCGCGGCTTGAAGACTTTCTCGAACAGGCGATTTCCCGTTACCGCTCGGAACGAGACTTTCCCGACCGGCATGCGACGTCGGGTCTGTCCGAAAACCTGACATATGGTGAGATATCGCCCCGCCAGATGTACGCAGCCGCGTTGTTTGCCGAGCAGACCCTAGGCGCGCAGGGTATCGAGGCCGAGCACTTCCGGAAGGAAATCGTCTGGCGCGAGTTTGCCTATCATCTGCTGTTTCACACGCCCGAGATCGCCACGGGAAACTGGCGCTCGGAATGGGATGCCTTCCCATGGCGCGACGACAATGAAGACGCTGAGCGGTGGCGCCGCGGTATGACGGGCATCGAGATGGTGGACGCTGCGATGCGCGAGATGTACGTCACTGGCACGATGCACAACCGGACCCGCATGCTCGCCGCGAGCTTCCTCACGAAACATCTGATGACCCATTGGAAGGTCGGAGACGCCTGGTTTCGGGATTGCCTGATCGACTGGGATCCAGCCTCGAACGTGATGGGCTGGCAGTGGGCCGCAGGCAGCGGCCCCGATGCCTCGCCCTATTTCCGCATCTTCAATCCGGATACACAGGCCGAGAAATTCGACCCGCGCCGTGCCTATCGCGACCGCTTCATCGCGGAAGGAAGATCGAACCCGCACGAAGATGCGCTCAGCTATTTTGCGTCGGTCCCACGCGCATGGGAATTGTCACCGGACGATCCCTATCCTTCGCCGGTCATCGGACTAGGTGAAGGCCGGGCGCGCGCCTTGCAAGCCTATGAAAACAGAGCGCGAGCCTGAGATCACGGCACCCATGCCGACCACAAGAGAGTAAGACACCAAAGATGAAAATTGCAGTGATTGGCGCGGGGATTTCCGGCCTGGGGGCGGCGTTCGCCTTGTCCAAGACCCACGATGTGCGCGTGTTCGAGCGCGACGGTCGGATCGGCGGGCACGCCCATACGGTCGATGTCGAGTTCGAAGACGGCCCGCAATGGGTCGACACCGGGTTCATCGTCTACAATCACCGCAACTACCCAAATCTCACCGCATTGTTCGAGGAACTGGCCGTCCCGACGCGCTGGTCTGACATGTCGTTTGGGTTCTCGCTCCACAATGGCACGTGCGAGTATGCCTGCGACAACATCTCGAAGATCTTCGCGCAGCGCTGGCGGGCACTGGATCCGCGCTTTGTCCAGACCTTTACCGAGATCATACGCTTCACACGCGTTGCACCGCGCGATCTGAAGTCAGGTCGGATGGCGGGGCAGAGCCTGAGCGCCTGGCTTGACGACAGGCGTTTCTCGCGCTGGTTCCGGGAGCGTTTCCTGCTGCCGATGGGCGGGGCAATCTGGTCAACCTCGGTCAACGATGTCCTCGAATTTCCTGCCGAAAGCTTCGTGCGCTTTTTCGTGAACCACGATCTGATGACCGGTCTGGACCCGGCACAGCGTTGGCGCACCGTCGATGGAGGATCGCGGGAGTATGTGAAGCGGCTGGTCGCCAGCATCGGGCCGCGCGTGATCGTGGATCGTGCTGCCGTCAGCGTCAACCAGAGCGGACCAACCCCTGTCGTCACCTTCGCCGACGGCAGCCATGAGCGTTTCGACCATGTCATCCTGGCTTGCCACGGACCCACCGCACGCGGCCTGTTGAACGATCCGACAGAGGATCAGCACGCCATCCTGTCAGCGTTTCGGACTTCGTCGAACCATGTCGTCCTGCATTCGGATCCCGCCTTGATGCCGCAACGGCGCCAGGTCTGGTCGAGTTGGAATTTCCTGTCGGACGGGATTGAAGCCGATGCTGGCCGCCCGGCACAGGTCAGCTATTGGATGAACCGCCTGCAAGGCATTCGCGAGGATCGCCCGTTGTTCGTCAGCTTGAACCCGCAGCGCGACCCCGACTCCGCGCTCACGCATCGCACGTTCAGTTATGACCACCCGCTTTATGACCGGACGAGTTTCGATGCTCAGCACGCCATGGACCGGATTCAGGGGCTGGGCGGCGTCTGGTATGCGGGGGCATGGCTCGGCTATGGCTTCCACGAGGACGGACTGCGTTCGGGCCTGCGCGTGGCTGAGGCGCTGGGGGCACGACCTGGCTGGGTGCGAGACACGGGAACGCCGCTTGTGCGCCCTTTGGTTCACGCGGCCGAGTAAACGTGTCCGATCGCGCCAACATACCATCCGACGCAACAGTCGACTGCCTTTACCAGGGCCACGTCATGCACATGCGCCTGACACCGTTTGCCCACAAGTTCCGCTACCGGGTCTTCTCGCTGCTGCTGTACATCGACCGTATCGAAGACACGCTGAGCCGGTTGCGCCTGCTGAACCTCGACCGTTTCGGACTGATGTCGTTCCACCGCCGCGATCATGGCCATCGCGATGGAGCGGATCTGCGCCCCTGGGTCGAAGCGGAGCTATCGCGCGCAGGCCTGCCTGCACCCAACCGGATCTGGTTGCTCAGTTTTCCCCGTCTTTTGGGATACGCATTCAACCCGCT
>JBHJIZ010000040.1:0-11477 GCA_050043005.1 Paracoccaceae bacterium | reverse complement strand
ATGTTCTCAAACTGCGCAGGGTCGATCAGCCTGCCTTGCGTCTCGACGGCAAGCTCGTAGGCCGACTGGTTGGGCACCGGCTGGCGGTTCAGAACGCCCGAGGCGACCTGAACATTGTTGGCGCGCAAGGCCGCGACGACCTCGCCCGCTGTCATCCCGAAGCCTGAAACCCGCGTCGGATCGAGCCAGATCCGCATGGAATAGGACCGTTCGGCGAAGAGCCGCGCCTGACCGACGCCGTTGATCCGGGCCAACCGGTCGACGACCTGGGTCAGCGTGTAGTTCGAGACGTAAAGTTGGTCGCGCGAGCCGTCATCCGAGAACATGTGGATGACCATCATCAGGTCGGGCGAGGACTTCTGCGTGTTCACGCCCAGCCTTCGAACCGGTTCGGGCAAGCGCGGTTCGGCAATCGCAACCCGGTTCTGCACCAGCACCTGCGCTTCATCCAGATCGGTGCCAAGTTCGAAGACCACATTGATCGAGACGCGGCCATCGCCGGTCGACTGGCTGACGATGTAGAGCATACCATCGACGCCGTTGATCTCCTGCTCGATCGGTGTCGCGACCGTATCGGCCACCGTTTCGGCCGAGGCTCCGGGATAGACGGCGGTGATGTTGATCGTCGGTGGTGCGATCTGCGGATACTGCGTCACCGGCAGCGCGAAGTAGGCGGCAGCGCCCACCAGCGTGATGATCACCGAGATCACCGTGGCGAAGATCGGCCGGTCGATGAAGAAATGCGTCATGCGCATGGCGTGCGCTCCTTTGTCCGTCGGACCGGCTATTCGGGGAAGGAGAGTTCAACCTCGGTCGGGATCACCTCGCCGCCCGGGCGTGCGCGCTGCACACCGGAGACGATCACGCGGTCATCCGGTTCAAGCCCCGATTTGACGACCCGAAACCCGCGATAGAGCGGGCCGGGCTCGATCACCCTGGCCTCGACCTTGCCCTCGCCGTCGACGACCATGACGATCCGGCGGGACTGATCCGCAAGGAGCGCCTCATCCGGCAGCAGCAGCGCGTCATACTCGCCGGATCCAACAAGGCGCAGCCGCGCGAACAGGCCGGGGGTCAGCAGGTCATCCGAGTTCTCGAAGCCTGCGCGGCCCCTGATCGTCCCGGTACCGGTGTCGAGTTCGTTGTCGACGAAGTTCATCTCGCCGGTATGCAGCCAATCGCGTTCATCGATGAGCTTGGCTTGCACGCGGTTTGCCGAGTTGCGCGAGCTTGGCCGCGTTCCTGCAGCACTGAGGCGCGAGTATTTCAGGAAGTCGGCTTCCGATGCGGTGAAGACCAGATGGATCGGATCGGTGACAATGATGGTCGCGAGGACCGATTCCGAACTGACGACAAGGTTGCCGACATCGGCCTGGCTGTCCGAGATTCGTCCGGTGAATGGCGCCTTGACCTGGGTGAACTCGAGGTTCAGTGCAGCTTCGCGCAACGTGGCCTGTGCGATCGCAACCTGCGCCTCGGCCCGTAGCTTGTTCGCGATCCGTGCGTCCAGCGTGCTGCGGGCGACCGTGCGGTTGGTCACCAGTTGCTCGCCACGTATGAGTTCCGCTTCCGCCAGGGTCAGTTCGGCTTGTGCGGCCTGCAGTTCGGCATCGACGCGTTCGTAGGTCGCCTCGAACGGACGCGGATCGACAACGAACAGCACGTCGCCCTTCTTGACGATCTGGCCATCTTCAAAGCGGATTTCTTCCAGATAGCCCGAGACGCGGGATCGGAGTTCCACCCGGTCGACGGCCTGGAAGCGTCCTGTGAATTCGTCCCAATCCACGATTCGTTCCGAGATCGGGCGCGCGACATCGACAGGCATCGGCCCTTGTTGCGCGATTGCCGGTGTTGCGGCCACAATTGCAAGTGCTGCGAACGTGGCGACGTGGTGCCTGGATTTCATGCACATGGCTCACTCATCGATTTTTTGGCGTTCCGGACATTTGTATCGGTCTCTCCGCCAAGCAACATTCTTTCGCGAATTTCCCGAGATTGTGTTGTGAACGGAGATACGTCTGTTGCGCGAAGACATCTGTTTGCCGGGCCATTGTCCACCGTCCCGGCGGCGTCAGGCATTGACTGCCCGCATACCGCAAGCGTGGGAAACTTCAACCGCGATCTGATCACGATCTGTCGCTTCCGCCTTGCGTGCATGCCGGGTGGATCGATACGGACCGGCGCGCCCGTTGTTTCACGCCCTGATGCAGACGAACCGCGAAGGGCATTGCCCAATAGGCCATGATCGGCACCATCAGCCCGGTCAGGACGAGCGTGCGGAGCGGCAGCGACAGATCGCCAAGTAGCGGGTCCAACAGGAGCAGAAGACCGGTGATTAACGGATACGCGACGAGCCAGGTCAGGGCTGCGGTTTCGTGGCGGCCAAGGCGAACATTGGTCGCCTGGGTCCGCGTTTCGCATCGTGGGTCTGTCATTGTTCCACCCTCCGCAGCGGTTCACCAAATTCGATCACGTTCCCTTCTGGGTCCTGCACGAATCCGACGCGCCGTTCGTAGTTGGTGCCGTCCAGCGGATAGGTCTCGGCCGTGACGAAGCTTGCGACGCCACGCTCGGCCAGTCGCGCCAGAGTCTGATCCACATCATCGGTTGCAAAGCATAGGTGCCCGAACCCCGTCCGTCCAAAGTGCTGGCTGAAGGTTGTCTCAGCGCGCAGACCCGTCCCGTTCGGGTCAGCTGCGACGATTTCAACGACTCGTGCCCCGTGCAACGCCAAGTAGGCGAGTTGCTTGCCACCAAGGGCAGGGACCGTCCAGGATGCCTCGACCGTGAGGCCGAGGATCTCGGAGTACCAGGCGACAGCGGAGTCGAAGTCCGCGACATTGATCGACATGTGGTCATAGCCGGTCAGCCCGATCGCATTTGCCGGTGAGGTGTCGGTGATTTCTGCACGGGCGGTTTGCGATTGAGCGGCTGCGATGCCGGCGGTTGCTGCGACCGGACCGGCGGCGAGAAGCGCGCGGCGGGTCATTCGGTGGCTGGTTGTTTCTAGGCCGTTTGTTTCTAGGCTGTGTGTTTCAGGGTTTTCCATGGCGATGTCCTTCATGGGCTTTATGGTGCGTCGGCCGGGTCAGACGAGGTCCCAGGCGGACCAGTTCTGTTCGAGGTGGCTGATCGACGTCGTGCCGGGAATGACGATGATGTTCGGTGACCGGCGCAGCAGCCAGGCCAGTGCCTCGCGCGGGTCGAGCTTCGCGCCGCGCTGCATCGGATTGGCGCCAAGCGGTCCATAGGGGATGAAGGCAATGTCGCGCTCGGCCGTGTAGTCCACCAGGGTTTCGTCACCGGTTTCCGCCATGTTGAACCTGTTCTGGACGCTGGCGATCGGCGCCACGGACAGAGCGCGGTCCAGGTCCTCGCGCGTCACGTTGGACAGGCCGATATGGCGGATCCGGCCATCGGACTGAGCTTCGGCAAGTGCTGCGACCGATGTCTCGATCGGCGTTTCGGGATCGATCCTGTGCAGTTGGAACAGATCGATCCGGTCCCGGCGCAGATTGATCAGCGCCTTGTCGATCTGGCGGTGCAGTGCGTCGCGCGATCCGTCGACGGTGATGCGGTTCGGCGCAGGTTTGTCGACGCCACCCTTGGTCGCGAGCACGACGTTCTGTTGGGCCAGGGCTTCGCCGACGATCTGATCCGCCGTTTCCGGCCCGTAGGACCAGGCGCTGTCGAAGAACGAAACGCCCAGATCCGAGGCACGGTGCAGGAGCGCCAGCCCGCCGGTCCAGTCGTGATAGGGGCCGTAGTTTCTGGGCTGGCCGGTCAGGCGCATGGCGCCGTAGCCAAGCCGGTTGACGATCATGTCGCCGCCGAAGGCAAAGGTGCGATTGGTCATTGTCCGTCTCCTTGGTGAGTGTGTGAGACGGAAGATGCGCGTTCTGACCGACTCTCGGTAGACGACTGATAGATGTATCTGATATTCGTATTGCGTATGAGCAAGCCTCTCGATCGCCTGACGCTTTTGGAAACTTTCACGCGGATCTCGGATCGGGGTTCGATCAGTGCTGCGGCACGAGATCTTGGTCTGTCGCAGGCCTCGGCCAGTCGTCAGTTGCGCGAGCTGGAGACTCGTCTGGGCAGCCAGTTGATCCGCAGGACGACCCATTCACTGGCGCTGACACCGGCTGGGCAAGCCGCACTGGCCGATGCGCGGGTCCTGATCTCGGGATGGGAAGCGTTCGAGGAGCGGCACGCCGCGCCGGACGGGTCGCTCCGTGGACCGCTGAAGCTCGTCGCACCAGTTGCCCTCGGCCAGACGTTTCTGACGGACATTGTGGTCCGGTTTCAATTGGACCATCCGGAAGTGACGTTGGAGTGGGAGCTGGAGGACGCGCCGATCCGGTTTGCGGAGCGTGGCTGCGATTGCTGGATCAAGGTCGGTGCTGTGCCGGATGACAGCCTGATCGTCCGGCGTCTGGGCCGGGTTGAGCGGCTGGTTGTGGCATCGTCCGAACTTGCGGCGCCGCGCGGCGTGACTGTGCCTGCGCAACTCCAGGATCTGCCGTTCATTGCGCTGGCGCCCTACGAAGGCGGAAATCTGACGCTGCACAGCACGGATGGATCGTCGGTTCGGGTGCCGCTGGATCCCGTGATGACGACCAACAATATCGTGGCGATCCTGGCGACGGTTCGGATGGGGGCGGGTCCGGCCATCATGCCGCGCTGGTTCGTGGCCGACGATCTGGCCCGCGGCAAATTGATCGACGTGTTGCCAAACTGGCGCGCTGCGGAGTTGGACATCAGTGTCGCGTTCCTGCCGAGCCCGCATCAACCAAGACGGCTAACGGCATTCCTCGATGCGTTGGACTTAGGGATCAAACAGATCCCAGGCATAGCTTGAGAGAGCCGCAAGGCTTCAGATGCAATCCGCGCCGATTGGGGCGCCCGGTCAGAGCGCTACATGCTGGGCGAACTGCCGGTCTGCCTGAAACGGGATTTGCATGGCTTCAAGGGCCAGCGCGCCCGCGCCGCGCGCCCAGAGCCCGTCCCCCCAACGGTGCGTTTCCAATTGTACATCAGGGCGATCGGTCCTCAGCGCGTTTTCGCGCACGGACTGCTCGATACCGTCCATCAGCAGTCCCTGGAACTGCATCCGCGCTCCGGTCAGGATGATCACGCCGGGATCAAACAGATTCAGCAGATTGGCCAGTCCCAGGCCGAGCATCCGACCTGCCCGGCGGAAGATCGCGGCAGGAACCGCATCCCCGGCGCGGGCACGATCCGCCAGAAGCGCGATCAGGGCGTGCGTCTCCGTCGGCAACGCATGACCGGTCAGAGCGGCGCCCGCCTCACGGACCAGTGCGAAGTCGGCCACGTACGCCTCGAGGCAGCCGCGCTGGCCGCATCGGCAGAGCGCGCCGTCGATTTGTACCTTGGTGTGGCCGAACTCAGCGCCCAGCCCGCGCGCGCCGCGAAAGAGTTGACCGTCGATGACCACACCCAGTCCGACCCCGTGCTCGATCGTGACGACGAGGAAATCCCGGTGATATCGCCCGTTCCCGAACCATAGCTCGGCCAGCGTCGCCAGGTTGGCATCATTGTCGATCGTTACAGGGCAGCCGATCTCGCGCTGCAAGAGATCGCGGACATTCAGCGGCGCCTCGCGCAGGATCGGGCTCCACCGGCAGAGGCCGGTTTCGCGTTCGACGAAGCCTGGGATGCCAACGCCAAAACCTGCGATGTCGCCATGTGACAGACCCGATGCCGCAAGAACCTTGTCGAAACCGGCCATCAGGGCCCGGACCAGATCACCCGGGCTGACGGCGGGACTGCTTAGCGGCGCCGCGGCGTCGGCGACGACATCGCCCGTGAAGTTCAGGATCGCCACCGTGACCGAGTGTGTGTTCAGCTTGGCGCCTGCAACATGGCCTGCCGTGGGATTGAGCGTCAGTTGCTTTCGAGGCCGTCCGCGCCCGGGCGTGGTGACGGTCTTGCTCTCCAGGATCAGTCCTTGCGCAAGAAGATCTGTCACGACTGCCGTCACGGTGGCAGCGCTGAGGCCCAGGGTTCCCGCCAGATCGACCCGTGCGACCGTGTCCCGGCGCCGGATCTCGTTAAGCACGCGCGCCGTGTTGCCTGCCCTCAGGGCCGCCGTGTCGCCCATGCCGCCCGGTGCGTTCAAAGGATGCCGCCATCCACGATGAAGTCCTGCGCGGTACAGGCCGACGACACGTCCGACGCCAGGAACAGCGCCATCTGGGCGACATCCCGGCCATCGAGTTCGCGTTTCAGACACTGTTGCGAGACCATGCGGTCGATCGAGGCCTGATCCGGATACCAGAGCGTGCGTTGTTTCTCGGTCAGGATTGCGCCGGGCAAGATCGAGTTCACCCGGATGCCGTGCTCGCCGAGGTCCCTGGCCAGCGAGCGCGTCAGCCCGCGCACGGCGGATTTGCAGGCAGAATAAACGGCGAGGTTGGGCACCATGATCTCGGGCGCGACGGAGCCGAAGTTGATGATCGATCCGCGGCCGCGCGGCATCATGTACCGAGCCGCGCGCTGGCTGGCGAAGAACTGGTGGCGCAGGTTGACGTCGACCAGGCGTTGCCAGGCATCGGCGTCGACCTCTGCCAGATCGAGGCGTTGATCGTTTCCGGCATTGTTGATGAGAACATCGAGGCCGCCCATCGCTTCGGCCTCGTCTATCGCCGCAGCGAGCGCCCGGTCTTCGGTCACGTCGCATTGGATGAAGCGGGCGCGTCCGCCTGTTGCGGTCGCAAGCTTTTCGCCTTCATCGACATTCAGATCGACGAACAGAACCCTCGCGCCTTGTTGCGCAAAGGCGAGGACGAGGTCGCTGCCGATCCCCGACGCGCCGCCTGATATGAACACGGCGCGGTCAGCCAGATCGGCGTACCGGGCTGTCGTGCGCGCGTCTCTATCAGCGGCTGGGGGCATTCATTTTCTCCTGGCCGTGAATTAAACAAGGCAATTTTGGATCGTCTCAGGTCGGATGCGTTGGTATGCAGGGTAAATTCCCGGCCGCGCCACGTCAATAAATTTGACTCACGAATTAATTATGGCATAGTCCATGATCACACCCTGTGAGGGTTACAAAACGATTCGCCGGGCCAAACCGGCATCATTCAAAGGGAGAAACCATGAAGTTCATCAATGTCCTTGCAACTGCCGTGCTGGGTGCCGGCATTGCGGTATCGGCGGCGGCTCAGACAGTCGGTGTTAGCTGGTCGAACTTTCAGGAAGAACGCTGGAAGACCGATGAAGCGGCGATCAAGGGTGCGCTGGAGGCAGCAGGTGCCAGCTATATCTCGACCGATGCGCAGTCTTCCGCGTCCAAGCAGCTTTCGGACATCGAGAGCCTGATCGCACAGGGCGCTGACGCGCTGATCGTGTTGGCGCAGGACTCCCAAGCGATCGGCCCGGCGATCCAGGCAGCGGCGGACGAGGGAATTCCGGTCGTCGGCTATGATCGCCTGATCGAGGACAGCCGCGCCTTTTACCTGACCTTCGACAATATCGAGGTTGGCCGGATGCAGGCGCGTGCCGTGTTCGACGCGATGCCCAAAGGCAATTACGTGATGATCAAGGGGTCGGCCACCGATCCGAATGCGGACTTCCTGCGGGGTGGTCAGCAGGAGATCCTACAGGCTGCGATTGACGCAGGCGATGTCAAGATCGTAGGCGAGGCATATACCGATGGTTGGCTTCCGGCGAACGCTCAGCGCAACATGGAGCAGATCCTGACCGCGCAGGACAACAAGGTCGACGCGGTGGTTGCCTCGAACGACGGCACGGCAGGTGGTGTCGTGGCTGCTTTGACGGCACAGGGCATGGACGGCATTCCGGTGTCCGGCCAGGACGGTGATCATGCAGCACTGAACCGGGTCGCCAAAGGCACTCAGACGGTCAGTGTCTGGAAGGACGCGCGCGAGCTTGGCAAGGCGGCAGGTGAGATTGCCGTAGCCTTGGCAGGCGGTGCGAAGCTCGCCGACGTAAAGGGCTCGTCTGCTTGGACCTCGCCGGGCGGGACGGCTCTGCAGGCCCTGTTCCTGGCACCGCTGCCGGTGACCAAGGACAACTTGACCGACGTCGTCGACGCGGGTTGGATCGCCACGGACAAGCTCTGCCAAGGGGTCAGCAACGGCCCGGCGCCCTGCAACTGATCCCGTCAACCTGAATTGGCGGGCGTCCTGTCGGATTGCCCGCCAGAGGTATCAGCATGACCGCAGCTACCGACACCGACGGCTTGCCGCCGACGCGGCGCAGCCTGATCCAGACGCTTGAGCTGGACACGCGCCTTCTGGGGATGATCGGCGCCTTCCTGGTGCTCTGCATCGTCTTCGACATCGTCACCGATGGCCGGTTTCTGACGCCCAGGAACGTCTTCATCCTGACGATCCTGACGGTCTCGGTCGCGATCATGGCCACCGGCATGGTGTTCATCATCGTCTGCCGCCATATCGACCTGTCGGTGGGAGCGCTGCTGGCGACCTGTTCGGCTTCGATGGCGATGATACAGACCGACATCTTGCCGAGCGCGTTGGGCCTGGGGCTGGGCCATCCGTCGATCTGGATCATCACGATCCTTGCAGGCCTGATCGTCGGTGCGTTGATCGGCGCCTTTCACGGCTGGCTGGTCGGGTATCTGACGATCCCGGCTTTTATCGTCACGCTGGGCGGACTGCTGATCTGGCGCAATGTCGGCTGGTATCTGACGGATGGTCAAACCATCGGCCCGTTGGACGAGACCTTCCGGATGTTGGGCGGCACCAATGGCACACTGGGTGTTCAGGCATCGTGGATCGTTGGATTGCTGGCGGCGGGCTTTGCGGTCTTTGCGATCATAAGCGGGCGGCGGCGCAAGAGCGCGCACGGCTTCGCGGTGAAACCGGTCTGGGCCGAGGCGCTGATGCTCGCGGTGGCCGTGAGCGCCATCCTGGGCTTTGTCGCGATCCTGAACGCCTATGAAGTGCCGACACGCCGACTGGCACGGATGTTCGAGGCCCGGGGCGAGGTGATGCCCGAGGGCTATACTGAAGGCTATGGCATCCCCATCTCGGTCCTTGTGCTGATTGTCGTGGCCATCGGCATGACCGTCATCGCCCGCAACACGCGGTTCGGGCGCTACATCTTTGCGACGGGCGGCAATCCGGACGCAGCTGAATTGTCCGGCATCAACACCCGGATGCTGACGGTGAAGATCTTCGCGCTTATGGGCGCCTTGTGTGCCCTTTCGGCGGTGGTTGCCTCTGCCCGGTTGGCCAACCATGGCAATGATATCGGCACGCTCGACGAATTGCGGGTGATCGCTGCAGCGGTCATCGGGGGCACTGCATTGTCCGGCGGGGTCGGCACCATCTACGGCGCGATCTTGGGAGCGCTTGTCATGCAGTCCTTGCAGTCCGGCATGGCAATGGTCGGCGTCGATGCTCCGCTTCAGAACATTGTCGTTGGTGCTGTGCTAGTCGCTGCCGTGCTGATCGACATCATCTACCGCCGCCGCGCGAGGGATACGTCATGACGACGCCACTGGTGGAAATGCGCGACATCTCGATCTCGTTCGGCGGAATCCGGGCCGTCGATCATGTCTCGGTCGATCTTCATCCGGGCGAGGTCGTAGGCCTGCTGGGTCATAACGGGGCCGGCAAGTCGACGCTGATCAAGGTGCTTTCCGGAGCGTATCGGGCGGACTCCGGCGAGATTCTGGTCGAAGGTCAGAAGGTCAGGATCGAGAACCCGCGCGACGCACGGGCGCTGAACATCGAGACGATTTACCAGACGCTGGCACTGGCGGACAATCTGGACGCGGCGTCCAATCTGTTCCTGGGGCGCGAACTGACGACCGGGCTGGGCCTGATCGACGAGGATCGGATGGAGGCCGAGACCCGCAAGATCATGGGACGGCTGAACCCGAACTTCCAGAAGTTCAACGCCCCGGTGCGAGCACTATCGGGCGGTCAACGCCAGTCGGTGGCGATCGCGCGGGCGGTCTACTTCAATGCGCGCATCCTGATCATGGACGAGCCGACGGCGGCCCTGGGTCCGCAAGAAACTCAGATGGTCGCTGAGTTGATCGGGGAGTTGAAGAAACAGGGGCTCGGGATCTTCCTGATCAGCCATGACATACATGACGTGATGGCGTTGTGCGACCGGGTCTCGGGCATGAAGAACGGTAAGCTGGTCGGCACTGAGCGGGTCGAGGATGTCACCGATGACGAGATCCTGGCGCTGATCATCCTCGGGAAGCGGCCGGAACGAGCATGAAGGCCGAACTTCTGGTCGCTGCGCAATGCACATTGGCCGAGGGGATCCAATGGCGGATTGATCAGCAGCGGCTCTGGTGGACCGATATTCACGGCTTTGCCTTGTGGTCCTGCGACGGCGAGGGCGGATCGGTCAAACGCCATCAGACGCCGGAACGTCTGGGGTCATTCGCGTTCGATCCTGCGGGGCATTTGCTTTGCGCGTTCGAGAGTGGCCTGTTCCGCTGGGAGCTGGAGGGCGACCGGCTGGATCGTCTGACCGATTTCGAGCCCACCCACCCGACCAGCCGGATGAACGACGGGCGCTGCGACCGGCAGGGCCGGTTCGTTGCGGGCGGGATCGATGAAGATGGTTTAAAACCGACCTCTTCGGTCATGCGCTATGGTGCGGGCCGGGCCGAGACGATCCTGACTGGGATTGGCTGCACCAACTCGATTTGCTTCTCACCCGATGAGCAGTGGATGTACTTCGCCGATACGCCGACGGTGCAGATTCGGCGCTATGCCTATGAGCCTGAAACGATGCGGCTGGGCGGATTTGACTTGTTCTTTGACGGTCAGAATGTTGGCGGATTCCCGGATGGTTCCTGCATTGATCGCGATGGGGCGGTTTGGAATGCCCGGTTCAATGGTGGTTGCGTTCAGCAGATCCTGCCGGATGGGTCGATCGGGCAGCGGATTTCGGTCGACGCTCCACAGGTCACCTGCGCCTGCTTTGGCGGCGAAAGGCTTGACCGACTGTTCATCACCACGGCGCGCGAGAACATGAGCGAGCAGGACATCGCGGCGCATCCGCATTCCGGCGGGATCTTTGTGGCGGAGCCCGGTGCAGTGGGACTTCCCGAGGACCGCTTCGCCGATCGGTTGTTCCCTGGATGAAGTGCGGGGCCACTCTCGTCTTTGCAGTGTTCCTCGTCAGCACGGCTGAGGCCGAACCGCTTTTCATCGAGCACGCGGCCTCACAAGATATCGACCACCAATACACCGGCGGGTGGGAGCACTTTGTCGGCGGTGGCGTTGCCGTGTTCGACTGTGACGGAGATCTGCTACCAGAGATCTTCGCGGCGGGCGGAAGCGCGCCGGCGACGTTGCTCCGCAATCTGACGCAGGCCGAGGGGTTTCCCTTCCGCCGAGACACGCCGTCAGGGCTTGCCCTGAGCGGTGTGACGGGCGCTTATCCAATCGACATCGACTCGGACGGACAGCTTGATCTGGCCGTTCTGCGGGTCGGGC
>JBHJIZ010000039.1:0-18193 GCA_050043005.1 Paracoccaceae bacterium | reverse complement strand
CTCGATCTGGTGCGCGAGGTCGAATACGCGCAAGCCTACTCGTTCAAGTATTCGCCGCGTCCGGGGACGCCGGCCGCGACCGACAACCAGGTACCAGAGGATGAGAAGGCTGACCGGCTTGCGCGCCTTCAGGCACTGCTGCGCGCGCAGCAGGCGGCGTTCAACGTCGCACAGGTCGGCAAGACATTGCCCGTCCTGATCGAGAAACCGGGCCGCAATCCCGGACAGATGGTCGGGCGTTCGCCCTATCTCCAACCTGTGCATCTGGATTGCGCAGCTGATCTTGCCGGACAGATCGTCGATGCCCGGATCGAAGCGGCTGTCGCGAATTCGCTCTCGGCGCGGATGGTCTGATCAAACAGACTGAAATCCTTGTTCGACTTCTGAATTCGTATTCTGTTGAAATCGTCTCGATACTTGTTCAACTTGCCAGAAAGCTGTTAGATTTTTTAGCGCGCACCTGTGCGCAACAGATATAAGGATTGGATCAATGACTTTTCTGAAGCAGCTGACTTCACGGCGAGAATTTACGCTCGGCGCGGCAGCGGGCGGCGCGGGCCTGATGACGCTCGGTGCCTACCAGACGGATGCCTCTGACGGTGAACTCGAAACGCAAAGCATCCGCCTGATCCGCGACCGCAAATTTCCGGTGCTCTGCTATGCGCCGCAATACGTCGCGCAACGTTTCCTCGAACTCGAAGGTTTCACTGACGTTCAGTACGTCTCGCTGGGCGATGACGGGTCGTACGCCCACGCGCTCGTCGATGGCACGGCGGACATGAGTGCCGCACTCGGCGTCGACTGGGTGCCGCCGATCGCCAACGGTGATCCGATCAAGGTTCTCAGCGGGCTGCACGCAGGCTGCGTCGAGATCTTCGCCAACGACAACGTCGCCACCGTACAGGATTTGCAGGGCAAGCGGATCGCGGTGCATGGCCTCGGCAGCCCAGAGCGGTTCCTGCTGTCGTCCGTGCTCGCCTATATCGGGGTGGCGGACACGGACGTTGAATGGGTCTTCGCGCACCCGAACGATTGGGCCGGGATGCTGGCAGGCGGCAAGATCGACGCGATGGCAAGCTTCCCGCCGCTGAACTACATCCTGCACGACGAAGGCATCGGGCACGTGGTTCTGAACACCACGACCGACAATCCCTGGAAGCACATGTTCTGCTGCATGGTCGCTGCCAACTCGACCTTCGCGGAAGAGAACCCGGTCGCCGCAAAACGCGCGTTGCGGGCGATCCTTAAGGCCAACCAGCTGTGCTCGGAACAGCCCGAGGTCGCCGCGAAATGGCTGGTCGAGGAAGGCCAGTCGCCGACCATCGACTATGCCATGCGCACGCTGACCGATCTGCCGTATGACACCTGGGACATCTTCGACCCCGAGGACACGCTGCGGTTCTATGCCCTGCGCATGAACGAGGCTGGGATCATCGATGCGACGCCAGAGACGATCATTGCCAATGGCACCGATTGGGGACCACTGAACGAGGTGCTCAAGGAAATGAAGGCATGATCCAGGCACTCGGCAAGCTGCGGGTCTGGTCCGTGCTTGCGGGCCTGCTCGTGGCGGGCGGGGTGATCACCCTTCTGTCCGGCGCGGTGGCCGATCGCTCCGGGCTTGCCCGGATGGGACAGGCCCCGGACTTCGTTCTGCCGAATGCGGGCGGCGGAACGACCCGGCTCGCCGATCTGCGCGGCAAGGTGGTGCTGGTCAATTTCATGTTTACCAAGTGCCCGGATTACTGTCCGACACTGACCTCGGTGCTCGCCAATGTGCAGGACGAACTGATCACCCAGGGCCTGGGGGACGATGTGCACTTCGTCTCGGTCACCGTCGATCCCGCGAACGATACTGCCGAACTGCTCAACCGATATGCCGACTCGATGTACGTGGTGCCCGAAAGCTGGTCGTTCGCCACCGGCGCACCGGACCAGATCGAGCAGGTCGCCGCGAACTACGGCGTGTTCTTCCGCAGGCTGGCCTCCGGAAGTGTCGAGCACAATCTCTTGACCACGGTCATCGACCGCGACGGCGTGATGCGTGTCCAATATGCCGGAGAGCGCTTTGACCCGGATGAACTGATCGCGGACATCCGCAATCTCGCAGGTGGATTCCTGCGGTTGCTCTGACGCCGTGCTCCGGGCGTTCCCCAATCTCTTCGCTCGGGTGCGCGCCCCGATCGGAACGAAAGTCACTGTGCTGCTCGTCGGGCTGGTCGCACTGCTGCTTGTGCTCGGCGCGGTTGGGCTTGGCGTCCTGCGCGCCGCGGACCAGCGCACGCAGGCTCTGATCGACCTCCAGCGCCGTGTCTCAGCCTACCAGGCGCTGCAAAGCAATACGACCGCCCTCCGCTCGATCGTCGCCAACGCCTTCATGGAGAACAAGCGCGCCGATCTCGATGCCGCGATGCGCCAGATCGGACAGATCGCCTATGACTTCGGACGCGCCGAGTTCGTGGCGGCTGGTGATGCGCGCAAGATCGAGACGATCAAGGACGACTACGCGCAACTCGTCGGGATCGGAAAACAGGTCCTGCGCACCATTCGCGCCGGGGACTTAGCACAGGCCCGTCGCATCAACGACCGAAACATCGCCCGGCTGGTCGACCGCATCGAACGCCTGAGCTTTTCGCTGATCGCCAGCGCCGAGGCCGCAATGCTCGAGAAGGCCGCTGACGGGCGCCGGCAGTACGGGATCTCGCAATCAGCGCTCATCGCCACGGCGCTGGGCAGCGTGTTCGTGGCACTGATCATCGGCCTGGCGCTCGCGCAATCGGTGGTGCGGCCGGTCCGGCGGATCAACAAACGCCTGGGCGAGATCGCTGCCGGAGAGTTCGCAGGAACGCTCGAGGTTGCCAACCGCGACGAGCTTGGCGAATTGACCGAGAACGTGAACCGCATGGGCGGCGAGCTCGAGACCCTCTACGCCCGGCTCGAAGCCGCCAGCCGCCACAAGACCGAATTCCTCGCCACGATGAGCCATGAAATCCGGACCCCGATGAATGCAATCATCGCCATGTCCGAGCTTCCGCCCGACACGGAACTGACTCGCGAGCCGCGCGATTTCGCCCAGACCGCGCGCGACAGCGGCCAGTCGCTCTTGACCATCATCGATGACATTCTGGACTTCTCGAAGATCGAGGCGGGCGAGCTGGAACTGGAAGCAGCCCCGTTCGACCTGCGTGACTGCGTGGAAAGCGCGCTCGACATGATCGCGCACGTCGCAACGGGCAAGGACCTTGATCTCGCCTACCGGATCGAAGACGGGGTTCCGGAAGCCGTGATCGGCGACATCACCCGCCTGCGCCAGATCCTGATCAACCTCTTGAACAATGCCGTCAAATTCACCGAACAGGGCGAGGTCGTCGTCCGCGTCTCATACCGCGACAGCGCGGTGGAAGGCCGGGGCGTGTTCCAGTTCCGCGTGCACGACACCGGCATCGGCATCCCCGCCGCCCGCATCGGGCGCCTGTTCCAACCCTTCAAGCAGGTCGATGCGTCCACCAGGCGCCGTTACGGCGGCACCGGCCTGGGCCTCGCGATCTGCAAGCGCCTCAGCGAGTTGATGGGCGGCGGGATCAGCGTGGAAAGCGAAGTCGGAAAGGGCACAATGTTCGCCGGCGACGTCCGCCTCGCCGTGCAGAATCAGAGCCAGCGCGTCGCCATCGGCGGGCGCGATCTGGACAGCAAGACGGTCATGATCCTGTGCGACGGCGGATCGACCAACTGCGCCGAACTGATCCGGTACGCGCGCGCCTGGGGCATGGCCTACAAGGTCGCAGATACCCCGGCCGACGCGGCCGAGATCTTCGCTGCGCGCGAACACTTCGACGCCGTGCTGATCGATGCCGATCAGTATCCCGCCGACGCGCCAGAGTTGCAGGTTCTCCTCTCAGCCGCGGGCCCCACCCCCAGGATCGCGATGGTTCGGCGCGGCCAGTCGAAACGACGGCCCGAAGGCTTCACCACCTTCGTCCAGAAACCCTTCAAGCCGTCGCTGCTTTACGATGCCTTCGTCGAGGTGCTGGCAGGCGCCGAACCCAAGGACACCCAGCGCAGTCACGAGCCGACCGTGTTCGACCGCGGCATGGCCCGCCGCGCGCCACTGCGCATTCTGCTGGCCGATGATCATCCGACGAACCAGAAGCTGGCGCTCCTTGTGCTCGGGCGGTTGGGGTATGACGCCGATACCGCGGACAATGGACGCCAGGCGCTCCAGGCGGTCGCCCGCAACAGCTACGATCTCGTCCTGATGGACATCCACATGCCAGAGATGGACGGGCTCGAGGCAACGCGCGAGATGCGCCGGATGGCGCCGGGTGAGTGGCCCCGCGTCGTCATGATGACCGCCAATGTGCTGCAGAGCGATCTCGACAGCTGCATCGAGGCCGGGGCCGTCGACGTGGTCCGCAAACCAATCGACGTCCCGAAACTGATCTCAGTGTTGCAGGCCACCCATGATGCGCTGCCCGACGGTGCTTTGCGAGACGAGACTCCGCTAGACGAGACTTTGCCCCACGGCGGCGTTGAGACCGCGAAAGATCGCGAACACTCCACCCCGGCGAGCTCTGCCCAGACCGACCGGCCCGCCGCGGCGCACGGAACCATCGACGACGGCGCAATCGAAACCCTGGTCGAACTGATCGGCGGGAACCCGGCCATGTTCGCAGAACTGGTCGAGAGCTTCCGGGCCGAGGCACCTCGGCTGTTCGCCGGGATCGAAGACGGCGCCGCCGGGGATGCGGTGCACCTTCGTATCGCCGCGCACACCATCAAGGCGAGCGCTGGCGATTTCGGAGCCTCGGTTCTGGCCGATCAGTGTGCCCGGCTGGAGTTCAAAGGATCTTCCGGCGATCTGGACGGAGCCGCGGAACTTGCCGCGCAGGCGGTCGCGGAATGGCAGGCGGTCGAACGCAAGCTGCTCGACCGCAAGCATACACTGACCAATGCCTCGGCCGAGCCCGCGAAGGATACAGTTTCATGATGTGTGGCAACGGTATAGCGTGCCGGGCGGGGGAGAAGAATCACGGGGTTTAATTTCGTGCCAAACAGCGAGAAGCCAGGACGGTTTCTGGTGGTCGATGATCATTCCACCAACCGGCTGAAGCTGGCCATGGCGGTCAGGGCACTGGGACACGAGGCCGAACAGGCGGAAAACGGTGCCGTCGCGCTCGACATGATGCGCCAGTGTGGGTTCGACCTGATCCTGCTCGACATCGTGATGCCCGAGATGGACGGCCACGCCGTCTTGCGCGTGATGCAGGAGGACGCCGATCTCCAGCAGATCCCGGTGATCGTGATCTCGGCCAGCGCCGAAGTCGCGGACGCCATCCGATGCATCCAGAACGGCGCCGAGGATTACCTGCCGAAACCGTTCGACCCGGTCCTGCTCAAGGCGCGGATCGGATCTTCGCTCGCCAAGAAGCGCCTGAACGACGCCATCCGCAAGCACATGGAATTCATTCGCGACATCCTCGGCAAGTTCGTGCCCGACACCGTGGTCAACCAGATCGTCGAAAGCGACGGCGACCTCAAACCGTCACGAACGCTTGCAACCGTGCTCATGACGGATGTCGTCGGCTTTACCCGCATCGTCGAAAGCCATCCGCCAGAACAGGTGCTGGAAATGCTGAACAGCTACTTTCAGGCGATCCTGGATCCGATCACGCGGAACGGGGGCATCGTCAACAATTTCGAGGGCGACGCGGTGATGGCGCTTTTCAACGTGCCGCTCGCGGATCCCAATCACGCCGACAAGGCGATCCAGACAGCGCTCGAGATCAACGAGATCACCGAGAACCAGACATTCGCAGGGATCAGGCTGCCGACCCGGATCGGCATCGATACGGGCGAGGTCGTCGCGGGCAATGTCGGCGACGGCGCGCGTCTGACCTACACGGTCGTCGGGAACACGGTGAACACCGCGGCGCGGCTCGAGGAATTGAACAAGGATCTCGGATCGCGTGTCGCGGTCTCTGGCGCGACGATGGCCTGTCTGAAAGGCGATTATCCGCTCCAGAATGCCGGATCGGTCACGCTGCGCGGCCTCTCGGACCCGATCCCGATCAGTATTCTCGACCGTTGAAGGGACCTGTCATGAAACGATTTCTGCTTGCCGCAGCGCTCGTCGGACTGGGTGCCACGCCGGCGATGGCCGAGGATTGTTTCCCCGAGGTGAACACCGAACTGCGCCAGTTCATCGTCGGATACGGCAGCCTGATGGAGGAGGCGTCCAAGCGCAGATCCTCGCCGCACTCCGGGATCAATCACCCCGTCAAGGTGACCGGGTTCCAGCGCGCATGGAACGCGCGCGGCAACACGTTTGGCTACTCGACGACCTATCTCGGCGTCGAGGCTCCGCTGACAGCCGATCAACGCCGTGTTGCCGGGTTGGCCCAGGATCCGCCAGAGATGTACGCTGCGGTCTACGAGGACAAAGACCGCGCTGACATCAAGGGCACGGACGCACGCGAGACATTCTATTGCCGCTATCCGGTCAGCCCGGATCAGATCGATTTGCTGGACGGGTGGGCCTTTCCCGAAGATGCG
This sequence comes from Paracoccaceae bacterium, assembly GCA_050043005.1. Taxonomy (GTDB): domain Bacteria; phylum Pseudomonadota; class Alphaproteobacteria; order Rhodobacterales; family Rhodobacteraceae; genus Thermohalobaculum. Next base: position 11,641 of record JBHJIZ010000039.1, on the reverse strand, counting down.
CAGATCTGGATCTACGCCCTGAAACCGGGTCACGAGGGCCAACCGCCGACCGAGAACTGGCCGATCGTTCAGTCCTATGTCGATATCTTCATCACCGGTTGCCTGGATCTGGCGGATCAGGTCATCCCATCGCTCGAAAGCGATCTCGACTTCGCCGCGCAATGCATCGAAACGACCGACGGATGGTCCGAGTCTTGGGTGAATGACCGTCTCTATCCGCGCCGGGCGTTCATCTACCAGCCGAATGCGAGCACGATCGACAAGCTCTTGATGCGCGCCAGCAAGACAAAGCCGCTGTTTCCGAACATCAAACTCGAATAGATGCCGCCGCGCGGCACGCACTCAGGTGTTCGGGTCGGCCTGGACGGCGTTCGCGTGCGTGCCGTTGTGCAGAGCCACGCGCTTGCCGCTCGCCGACAGATCCAGCGCCTCGGTGGCGGTAACGGGCCATGAAAACAGATAACCCTGGCCGACTTCACCCCCCAGATCGGCCAGGATCTTGGCCTGAGGTTCAGTTTCGATCCCTTCGATCGTCAACTGCATGCCCAGCCGTTGCGCGATATCGACCAGCGCATCCATCATCATGCGGGTCCGGTCCGAGGTCTCGATGTCGACGACGAAAGCCCGGTCGATCTTGACCTCGTTCACACTCAGACGGCGCAGATAGGACAGGCTCGAGAACCCGGTGCCGAAATCATCCAGCGCGATCTTGATGCCCAGGCGCGACAGATCCGACAGGGTCTCGAGCGTCTGCACCCAGTCTTCGATCAATACGCTCTCCGTGATCTCGAGCGTCAAAAGCTCCGCCGGGAGCTTCGTGGTTTGCAGCATGTCCTGAATGCGTTCGATCAGGTCGGGGCTGTGGAAATTGCGCGCTGACAGATTGGTGCTGATCTTGATCGGCTGCGGCGCGACCCGGTTCCAGGTGACTGCCTCGGCCATGGCGTGTTTCAGGACCCAGGCATCCAACTGTACGATGAAATCGTCTTCCTCGGCGATCTCGATGAACACGCCCGGTGGCACCACTGTGCCGCCCCGGCGCCAGCGCGCCAGGGCCTCGAACCCGTGCAGGCGGCCTGTGACGAGGTTGAACTGAGGCTGGTATTCTATGAAGAACTCGTCTCGCGCCAGCGCGCGCGGCATCTCCAGCTTCATTTCCCGCCGTGTCGCCAGGCTTGCCGCCATCTTGGCGTCGTAGATCCGGCCCCGGAAGCGTCCGTTCGATTTTGCCTCGTAAAGCGCATAATCCGCCGCGCGGATCAAAGCCTGCAGCGTAGGCGCTTCAGCCCCGGTCAGCATGTGCGGCATCACTGCCCCGACCGATAGCCGCGGGCTGATCTTCAGACCGTCTGCTGTGACATTCGCCGAAAGCTCCAGGATCAGCTCGTCGACAAAGCTCTGCAGCCCGTCCGAATCGTCGGCAATCGGCAGAACGGCCGCGAACTCGTCTCCGCCAAGGCGCGCTGCAAATCCGCCGTGCCCGTGGAAATGATGGCTGATCCGCCCGGCGACCGTGCGCAACACCAGATCACCGAACTTGTGGCCATAGGAGTCGTTGATGATCTTGAAATCGTCGAGGTCCAGCAGGATCAGAGCGGGCGTGTCCGCCTCGCCCAGAATGCGCGCGCCTTCCTCGAGGAAGCTCGCGCGGTTCGGCAGGCCGGTCAGCGAGTCGTAATAGGCGAGGATATTGGCCTTCTCTTCGGCCTCCTGCCGCCGCATCCGGCCGACATACTCCGCCCGCCAGAGGATCGCAGTGCCGGTCGTGATCAGGGCAAACAGCAGGATCAACCCCAACGTAGTCACCACGAGTTGTTGCAGCAGGTGCGTCTTCTGGGCGACCGCCGCAACGTGACGCTCCTTCTGCTCGTCGTAATAGTTCATCAGCGCAGCGGTCGCCGCGCTGACCGTCGCATTGATGGCTTCTGCTTCGGTGTCCAGGACTGCCGGATCGACAAGCACCGCGTCCAGCACGGCCACCAGATTGTCGAGACTGCGCACCACGCGTTCGCTCGAGTGATCCAGGGACGTCCCGATCGCTTGGCGCAGGGTATCGGCACGGACATACAGGAAGTCTGCCGCTTCCGTCAGCGCATCTCCTGCCGTGCTGTCGATCTCGCCTTCATCGCGCAGATCGCGCAAAGCGTCCCGCGCACGCACGACGTCGACAATGGCGATGACGCCATTGCGCATTCTGGTCACCTCGGTGACGGCGTCTTCTTTTTCGCGCAGCGCGTCATATTGAGAGAGCACCATGAAGCCGCCCAGCGAGGACACTGCGACAATCGCAGCGATCAGCAGGAGCGTGACCGCGCCATATGTTCCCGCAAGCTTCATTCGTCACCAGGCGAGATCAGCTGATCTCTACTCGACCGGCTCGATCCGCGCCGCCATCCAGACCCAGTTGCTCTGGAATTCCTCGTCGCCGGTACCGGGATCCTGGCTCATGTCGAAGACAAACTGAATCGGACCGCGGGCCCGGCGATTGTGCGCCTTGCCGTCGACCCGTGTCGCGATCAGAAGGTCGTGCTCGGTCCAGACAGTGCTCGGGATCGTGACCGCATAGTCGTTCTCCGCCACGACCCGGATCGCCGGAGCTTCGGCGAGACCGTGCGCATCGAGAACCTCGGTCAACGGCACGCCGACGAACTCTGCCGCAGTTTCGCGCCATGGCGTTACGGTTCGGATCGCATAAGTGCCAAAACTTTCCAGCTCGGCGGGCGTATAGCCCGTCTCGCCCTCGTCGGTGGCGACGGTCAGGCTGGCGTTCGCGAATCGGACCTCGTCGACCGAGACAGGGTCCATCGCATGGGCACTGGCTGACAAAAATGCCAGTCCCAGCAGAAGTTTGCGCACCATTGTTCCCTCCGAGCACTCGCCGCTTTGCCGAAGTGTTCGCACGAAGCCGTTAGGAAACGATTGTCGTGCAACTGCCGGATGGTTTGCCGTGTGCCAGCCCTCCGCCGGTCACCGTGGTGTCAGAGGCAGCCCATAACGCGTTGGCCCGTCCCGATAGTTCGTATCGTCGAGCCATTTTGCAGAGTACCCGATCGCTGTGACGTCCGAGCGATCCATCGGCGGGGGATTGATGAAACCCTGAGAATACTTGGCCACCAGCATCCGGCCCAACGCCGACCAGCGTTGAAGAACCTCCGCTGAATTGTCGTTTGCAGCCTCCCGGGCTTTGCCGACAGACGGCCCGCTGCCGACGCAGAATTCGCCGTTCAACGCATCCACCATCGCGATGCTCTGTGCTTCGATCTCGGCCTGCAACGGCTTGATATCAACCTCGGTCATCCGCTGCCAGTTCAGTCGCGCCCAGGTGCCGACGAAATTGAACATCCAGAACGCGATGGTCTCGTCATAAAGCCGCGGATTGCCGGTCTGGAACGGCACGGGCAGATCGCACGCACCTGCCCAGAACGGCACGAACACGGTCGTGTAGGCCACGTCCGGTCCGAACCACATGACGGCACCCGTTTCCTTCGGCCAGTCGGCATGGCTCTCCAGGATGTGGGTAAAGCCCTGATAGTGCACGCTGATCGGACGCTCCCACGCGCCCTGCTTGTCGAACGGGCCACCGCCGACCCCGCCATCGCCGTCATAGGGGCCATAGGACCGGTGCGGGTCGCCATACGGCCCCGCCGCGATGCCCTTGGTCAGATCGAACGGCGTGCCCTCGTAGTGATCGCGGTAAAGACCGAAGATCTCGGGCCGGGTCAGCTTGCGGTTCGTTGGGACCGAGAATGGGTAGTACGTCGAATAGGTGTCCTCGACATAGGGAATGAGCCCCAGATCAGGGTTCACACGATCGAAGATGCGCCAGACGCGACGCAGAGAATAGTAGGGATGGTGCTGCTCGCCCGCGCTGACTGCCGGATACCAGTCGCAGACTGGGTTCTCCTCGGGATTCCAATAATGCACCGCTTTCAGCCGTTCGCGCAGGTCCTTCGGAAAGATCAGGTCCGGACGCGTCGTCGGGTCCTCCGGTATCTCGCGGATCCGGAACGTGTTCGCGGCGGCAAAGACGTGCCCGTCCGGCACACGCTGGGCGATCCAGGCAGAATGGTTCCAATCGTCCTCCGAGGGCAGGGCGCACATCTCCATCACCCAGGCCTCGCTCGCGTCTGCGACCAGCAGAGTCTCCCCGTCCGAGTAGAACCCGAATTCGTCGATCAGCGCGCCCATTAGTTCGACCGCTTCGCGCGAACCGGTGCACCGCTCAAGCGCCACCTTGCTCAGCTCTTCCGAGTAGAACAGCCGCATGTGTCTGCTCGGACCCGCTTCGGCCTGTGGGACCGCATCCGGCGTGTGGCGCGCACCGTTGGTGCACTCGCCCATCAAGAGCGAATGCTCGTTCATCACGCCGTAGTTGCAATCGTAATAGGCGTAGGTGTGCGTGACCTGCGGGATGTGGCCAAGCGGCACGGACAGCGGGAACTCCGGCACATGGTAGTACGGCCCACGGTCCATGGTGTTGATCCGTGGATAGTTCTCGCCGCGCGGCAAGACCGGGCGCATCGCATCGGGACCATGCTCGGCAGCAGGCACGGCAATGACCCGCTGATCCCCCATGTCGTCATCGCCGGAATGGGTCACTACCATCGTGCCGTTCTCGGTCGTACCGGGGGTCAGGATCATTGTCGTGCACATCGCGCACTCTCCTTCTGGAAGGTTCTCGAACGCCTGGAAATCCGGTTAATGGAAAATTACGTGACGGTCTTCATCCGCAAGATCATTCGCAACATCGGTCGATATCCTGCGCAGTTCACACGGGAGATCCGCTTGATCTTCACCTGGCCACAGCCATCTGTGCGTTCACCTTCAGCGTGCCCTTGGTCTTGGGATCGTCGGGCACGGAGACAGTGAAATACTCGATCGCGCCCGGCTGGAAGATCGTCGCCAGCGACGAGCCGCCATACGAGAACACGCCGAGTTGCTCGCCCTTCTGGACGTGATCGCCAACCTTGACCGTGTGCCGGATCGACGAGATTTCGGTGATCCCGACCGGCATCACGCAGACCAGGCCCAGGGGCGTGTGGTCGGCCTCGATAAAACACAGGCCCCGCGTGTTGACCGAGGTGTAGTAGCCTTGGCTGCCGACGCCCGAGATGTCGTTGCCCTCGGAGGCCAGATTCGAGAACATCAGCGCGTCGACCACGTCGACCTTCACGATCCGGCCCGAAACCGGTGCGTGCCAGCGGTGAAAGTCCGACCCCTGCAGATAGGACTGCAACACATCGCCGCCCGCGAAGCTCTTCGCCACCGGGTCATAGTCCAGCATGTCATGCAGGGAATACGGCTGGCTCTTGATCCAGAACGTCGTCTCCAGCGCGACCTCGCGGGCAACCTTGTAGATCGTGCCGTCATTGGGCGACACGACGCAGCGCGGATCGTCGGCTCCGGCCAGCGGCCGCTCGCACGGCATGATCTGGCGATGGAAGAAACCGTTGAACCCCCGGAACCCGCCATGCGGCTTGTCCAGATCGACCTCGTACTCGTCCAAAGCATTATAATGCCATGCGGATTTCTTGAACGCCTCCGATCCGCGCGGCAGGTCGTGGCCCTGGAACCAGCCGTGCGGGCCGTCGTTCAGCACATGTGCCGACTCTGCCGAGTCCAGATAGCGGCACCAGGAACCCAGCACACCGCGCAGCGCGTCGTTCATGCGCGGCATCCGCATGACCGCCAGGCCCGAGGTCGTCATCATCATATAGGTAAACAGCGCCGACATCGGGAAGAACACCTGCTTTGCCTTGACGGCCTCCCACTCGGGCGCGGTCACGGTGATCTGGTTCAACTGTTCCAGCAGTTCCTGTACGTCATCGACCGTGCGGTGCTCTTTCGGCACCTCGTTGATCATCCGCGTCACCAACATCCGGATCACGCTGTCCGTTTGCAGCATCTCCTCGAATTCCAGCACGGACCGGTCGAACGGCCGATGCCGTTGCGCGGCGGCGGCGGCCTTCAAGGCCCTGTTGTGCGCCGTCACCGCATGCCGGTCGCGCGGCAGTTTGTCGGCATTGGATGCGTAGATATCCTCGTACGCGCGGTCGAGCAGATCTTCGTCGGCCAAAACAGCCTCCCCCTCGGCAATGCTATCGCTCAAATGTAAAGCATGGGCGCCCCCGGAAGGGAACGCCCGTCACGGCCTCAGAAATCGACAGTGCCGTTGTGCGGCGGCGCGTTCAGCGGTGCCGTCTTCTTGTATTTGATGTACTCGCGTGTGTGCGCTGTCGCGAAGGCCTTGTTGGCGAACAGGGTCTGGTCGCTCTGGCTGTTGCGCCCCTGCGTTGGCGGCAGCACATCGTACTGGCGCACGGCGTTCGGCTCGAACACCATCGCGAACGAAGACCCGCCGAAGCTGAAATTGCCCAGCAGATCGCCCTTCTTCAGATCACAGCCGACCGAAAGACCTTCGGCCCATTCCAGCGAGGAGACCTCGGTCAGTCCGATCGGGATCACGCAGACCAGGCCGACATACTCGTCATCGGACTCGATGAAGACCAAGCCGCGCGTCGCGACGCCTGCCGCCCAGCCCTGGCTGTATGGCCCCGACATCGGGTCCGGCCCGACCACCTGGCTCTCGGCCCAGGCATAGCCCTCGATATGCTTCAGCCCGACCAGCTTGCCGTTGATAGGCGAGGAGAACCCGTGCCAGTCCGCGCCGCCGTTGACATAGGTCTGGTAGACGTCGCCGCCGACGAATCGGTCTGTGAACTCGGATTGCGCCAGAAGATTGGCCATCGAATAGGCCTGCGTCTTCAGCCAGAACGCGTCCTGCTTCTGGACGAAACGTTGCAAGGCCCAGGCGACACCGTCGTTCGGCGAACAGATCGTCTTGTTGGTGTGCGGATCGCTGACCGGCCGGACGTCCGGCCTGATCATCCGGTGGAAGAATGCATTGTAGCAATCGAACCCGCCATGCGGCTTCGACATGTCCACCTCGTACTCGTCCAGCCGATTGTAGTACCAGGCCGACTTGAAATACTCCGGCGACTTGCGGTCGAGGTCATAGCCCTGCAGCCAGCCGTACTGTTCCTGGTTCAGGACATAGAGGCTCTCCTCGGTGTTCAGGAAATCGCACCACCGCTTCATGATCCTGTTCATCGGTGTATTGAACTGCGGCATCCGCATCAGCCGTTTTCCGGCGGGCGTACCCATCCAGAAGTTCATGATCGCCGACAGCGGGAACTGCCAGCTGATCGAATCCGTGTCGCGGAAGATCGGTGCTGTGTGCGTGACGTAGTTGATCGCGTCCAGCATCTGGCGGACATCGTCAAAGTGCTTGCGCATCGGGCGGACCTGATCCAGCCCCAGTTCGGCGTACATCCGCACGAAGGGCTCGACCTGAATGACGTCCCAAAGCTCCTGCACCTCCGGGCGCCAGGGCGGGTTGCGATCGCTCTCGATCATCATCCGGACATGGCGCTGGAACTCGCTGATCTGGTCGAACTGCGGGTCGATTTTCTGGCCTGCGACCGCCAGCCTGCCCTGGTGGCTCGCCTCCACCGCCTCGTCTTCCGACATCGGCCCGGTGTGGAAATCGTGCATCAATTCATCCATCTGGAATCTCCTTCTGAAATGGCTTGTTCAATAACAGTACAGGGGATCCGTGCCGGTGGAACAGCAAAATAGAACCACAGTCCGAAACCGGCACAGATTTCAACCGCAGGCGCAGATTTGGTCGAAGCGTTCCCGTCATGATATCATAGGTCCCTGACGGGGGCGGCGGTGCAGGGGGCATTGCCGGGACCCTGCCATTTTCAGCAAGGGGGTTATAGCATGACGTTTTCAACCCATCTCAGACGCATCAGCGCCATTGGCGTCGCCGGTGTGCTGACCATCGGATTGGTCAGTTGCATCGAGCGCAACACGGGAACCGGTAAGACCGGCGATATCGGCAAGATCGTCGAGACAAAGACCACCGGCGAGAAAAGCGGGATGACTTATCTCATCGCGCAACCCGAGAAGTCCGAGGACAAGACCATCGCCGCAGATGTCGACGAGCTGATCCAGGAGACCGAGATCATGCTTGCCGGTCTGGCCGAACGCACGGGCGCCAGCATGAAGGAACTGCCGCCGGTGACGATCACCTATCTTGGCAAGGGCAACACGCTGACGCGTGATCCGGTGCAACCGGTCGCCGAACCGGACGAGAAGTTCAACGATGAAACGGATGGAGACCGCCGTGCGGCACGCAAGGCATTCGTCACCAGCTTCACGGCGATCAAACCGCAGACTCGGAACTCTTTCGAGCTCGGCCTGCCGACACGCTTGCGTGCGCTCACGCTGAGGGATGCCGAGGTTCGCAAGCAGCCCATCGCGCTGACCGGCGAGCTTGGCGGCCGCGTCTCGGAGAAAGTCGAGCCGAACAAGCCCGGCAAGCTGGTCCCGCAGGGCTGGAGCCTGAACGACGACAACCGTTTGCGTCTGCGCGGCGTCAACCAACGCGTGACCACATGGCCATGGCGAACGATCGTTCAGTTCAACTACGGCGGCAACAATAGCGGATGCTCGGGCAGCCTGGTCGGCCCGCGCCATGTCGTGACGGCGGCACACTGCATCATCGCGGCCGGGACCGATGACTATTTCGCGTTCACGGTCAGTTCCGGACGCGGCGGCAACCAGTGGACCGCCCAGTCGAACATGCCCGGGTGCCCGAACTCCGCGACCCAGGACTGCCCCAGCGTCGGCGCGACCTATTGGTACTTCGTGCCGTCACAATGGCGGGCGTCGAACACGTCGAACCGCGAGCAGTACGATTTCGGCGTCATCGTGATCCCGAACCGGCTGGGCAACACCGTTGGTTGGATGGGCTACTGGTACGCGCCGATCAACTCGTTGAACACGGTCAACAAGTACAGCCGCGGCTACCCGTCCTGTGCCGCGCCGAACCGCATCGACGATCCCGCCGATCCGTTGGCCTGCGCGACCTGCACGACCGACTTGACGGTCTGCAATCCGCAGCACCTTTACGGCGACGGCGCGCGTTGCTCGATCGGCAATGCCACGAACGTCGACAGCTCGGGCTATAACCGCAATTTCCGGATGTCGTGCGACGGATCTGCCGGGATGAGCGGCTCGCCCATGTACTTCTACGGCAATGGCAATGTCGGGAACAGCGGCTCGGTCTACTACACTGCACACGACATCCAGTCGACGTGTGGCGGGACCGCGAATTCCTCGTCCTGCGCGAATGTCACGCGCGCCGACCGGCTGGTGCGCAACACGCCGGAATACTCGGGCTGGATCTCGTACTTCCGCTCGACGTTCCCATAAGGCGCATCGGCGTGCGGTGGATCGTAAAGCTCATGGCCCCGATGCTTGCGGTGGCACTGCTGGGCAGCCCTTTCACCGCGCGTGGTCAGGGGGTGGGATCGACGTCGAACACCGTCGATCCGCCGCCCGCCATCGCAGACAAGCTCTCCGGCGTGGTGATCGTGCACCGCCGGGGAGAACGGGCGTTCTGCTCGGGCACCGTGCTGGCCGGGCGGCTGTTGGTGACGGCTCGGCATTGCGTTCAGGCAATTGGCGCTGATGCGCCCTATCCGGTCGAGGAAATCCGCGTCGGGTTCGGCTCATCCACGACTGACCCGGACATCCTCTGGCGGGATGTCTCGCGCATAATCGTGCTGTCCGATGCGCCGTTCGAAAGTGTCGAGGATCTCCAAGGCCAGGACGTCGCACTGATCGAGCTTCCGGGCGATACCAACAGCGCGCAGTTCGGAGTGCCGCAGCAGGTTTCAAAGCCCGAACCGGGCGAGGTCCTGACCCTGATCGGTTTCGGCGAAGACCGCTATGGCCTCGTCGGCACGCGCCACATTGTGGATGTGACCGTCGCCGGCCAGACCTCGGACGGCTTCACCTACACTGGCGGCGGCTGCTTGGGGGATTCCGGCGGCCCGCTGCTGCGCCCGGACGGCGCGCTCGTCGGTATCGTCAGCCTCGGCACAACGGCGCTCTGTGCGCCGAATTACGAGCGGATCGGCCAGTCGCTGGTGCCGTTCATCGACGCCATTGTCCACACCATGCTCAACCCCAGCAGTCCCGAATAGAGACAGGTTTGAACCCGCGAACGCAGGCGCTTGAGCGACCCCTGTCCATGCCGTAGGCGCGCCGCGATTCCGGCTGCAGAACTGTCGGCATTGTCCGGCGGCGTCGGGAACGCGCTGTCGCCGGATCGCGAAACTGGGAGGATCGCATGACCAAATTCACCACCGCTGCTGCTGCCGCGGCGCTCGCCATCGGCATTGCGGGCGCGGCCACGGCCGCTGACGTCACGCTGCGGGTGCAGCACTTTATCTCGAACAAGGGTGCCATCCCGGCGCATTTCATCCTGCCCTGGGCCGAGAAGGTCGAAAAAGACTCCGGCGGCCGCATCGATGTCGAGGTCTACCCGCGCATGCAGCTCGGCGGCAAACCGCCGGCGCTCTACGATCAGGCCCGCGACGGCGTCGTCGACATCACCTGGGCGATTCCGGCCTACACGCCCGGCCGCTTCCCAGGCACCGAGACCCTGGAGCTGCCGTTCATCGGATCGAACTCGGCCGAGAAAACCTCGATGGCGGCGTGGGAGTTCTTCGAGAAGTACCTGAAGGACGAGTTCAAGGACACGCACATCCTGGCCGTTCACGTCCACGGCCCGGGCATCATGCACTTCCGGGGCGATCCGGTGGATACGCTGGCCGGCATGTCGGGCAAGAAGATGCGTACGCCCTCGCGGCTCGGCGGCAAGATGCTCGAAGCTGCGGGCGCCGTTCCGGTCGGAATGCCGGTCCCTGCCTTCCCCGAAGCGCTTTCGAAAGGCGTCGTCGATGGCGGCGTGATCCCGTGGGAGATCGTTGTTCCGCTGAAAGTACACGAGCTCGCCGACAGCCACGTCGTCATGGGCGGCGACAACCCCTGGTACAACACGTTCTTCGTCTACGCGATGAACAAGGACAGCTACAACAACCTGCCGGATGACCTGAAAAAGGTGATCGACGACAACTCCGGCATGATGGCGTCTGCCTGGGCCGGGCGCGCCATGGAGCAGGGCGATGCGCCCTCGCTCGATATCGTCAAGGGCACGGACAACACCATCATCACGCTCTCGGATGACGAGACCGCGAAGTGGAAAGCACTCGGCGACAAGGTCACGGCCGACTGGATCGCGGACATGACGGCCAAGGGCTATCCGGCTCAGGCCATGGTGGACGACGTCCGGGCGATGGTTGCCAAGCACAATCAGTGATCCGGCCCTGATCACGCAACGACCGATGACCGGGCCAGTGCTCACGCGGCGCTGGCCCGTGTCTTTGGAGGGGGAATGACAGCTTCCATCAGGGAGCGCGGGGGCCTCCGGCCCGGCGCGGGGCAGACAGCCGGGCGGCTGATCAACAGCCTGGGCGCGATCCTGGCGACGACGGGCGGGGCATTGCTGGCCGGTTTGGCTGTCATGACGGTCATCTCCGTGACGGGCCGTTCCCTGACATCGGTCGGCCTGCGCCCGATCACGGGCGATTTCGAACTGGTCGAGGTCGGCTGCGCCGTCGCGATCTTCTCTTTCCTGCCGTGGTGCCAGCTCAAGCGTGGCCACGTGACCGTGGATCTGTTTGTCGGCTTCGGTCCCGCCTGGCTCATGCGCTTCAGCACCCTG
>JBHJIZ010000038.1:0-26941 GCA_050043005.1 Paracoccaceae bacterium | reverse complement strand
GGGACCGGCGCCGACATGACGCTCTCGCGGAACCGAGGTGAAGGCGTCCAGGACGCGCTCGGTCTCCGGTCACTCGGGCAACGCTGCTGCTGCGCGGATTTCCTCGGCGTAGAAACGTTGAATGCCGGGCGGAAGCGTCATGGCCGATCTCCTTCCCTGTGACCCTGCCATGGTACGGCGCAAAGTTCAGCGGATGAATTGAGGTCGGAGCTTGAGGCGCGTGCGTTGAGCCGGAGCAAGGTGGCGGCTGAGCCTGCGGTTGATTGCGCCGAAGACCAGGACGATCACGATGGTTCCGGCGATGAAGAAGCCGCCGACGATTGGGTAGGAGACAAACGGATTGAACGTCTGCTCGGCGAAATAGTTAGCGTAGTAGAGCGCGTCGCCCTGCTGGCGCCATGCCGGGAAGCTGGAGAAGAAGATCAGCGCCGTCGCGTGGTAGAGGAAGATCGCCTCATTCGTATAGCTTGGCCAGGCGCGCCGCAGCATGGTTGGCCAGGTGATGCGTTGGAACTTGCGCCAGCCGGTCAGGCCGATGGAATCGGCGGCCTCGAGATCGCCCTTGGGCACGGCGCGCAGGGCACCATAAAAGATCTCGGCCGAATAGGCGGTCGTGTTCAGGATCAGCACGATCAGTGCACCCAGCCAGGCTCGGGGCAGCCAGCGTGTCTCGGCGGTGAGGACGGCGATGCCGAGGTCGATCTCGATCCCGGTTTTGGGCAGCTGCACGAACAACTCGTAGGCGAAGAAGAATTGCAGGAACAGCGGCGTTCCACGGAAGAGGTAGATGCACCCGCGCGCGGGCAGGGCGATCGCCGGGTTCGCGCTGGCCTTCCCGACGGCCACGAAGGTCGCGAGGCAGCAGCCGATGATGACGGCGAGGATCGCGAAGTAGAGGTTCCAGATCATGCCGGAGCCGATCAGGACGATCTGTTCGCAGAGCGTGATGTCGGATTTCGGCAGCAGGCGCTCGCCCATGCCGATGGCGCGCAGGCCGTAATCGGCAAGGGTCTGGGCGCAGCTCACCGGGCCACCGCCATGCCACGCGAGACGCGAGCCGAAAGGCGGTCAAAGCCGATCTGGCTGATCCAGGTCAGCGCGAGGTAGAAGATCAGCAACACGGCAAAGTACCAGACCCGCCAATCCGGATGCGCATAGGCATAGGCCTGGGTTTTCATGCCGCCGAGTTCCTTGGCCCAGTAGACGATGTCCTCGCCCCCCAACAGGAACAGCAGTGGCGTTGCCTTGATCAGGATCATCCAGAGGTTCGACAGGCCGGGCAGGGCGAAGACCCACATCTGCGGCAGGTGGATGCGCAGCAGGATCTGGCGAGGCGTCATGCCGATGGCGTTTCCGGCCTCGAGCTGGCCTTTCGGCACAGCCCGCATCGCGCCATCGATGATGTTGGCGGCGAAGGCCCCGAAGACGATGGCATAGGCGATCACCGCCAGCGTGAAACCATAGACGTCGTGTATCCACTGGTCTGCCGTGCTCAGCGGTGCCTTCGCGATGTCGCAGACGACGAAATCGCTGCCGACCCAGACCGACCCCTCGTGCGCGGGGCAGAGCACCTTGTGACGCAGGTATTCGATCCCCTGGTCGAGCGCGATCGGCACGAACAGGAAGAACACGATGTCCGGGATGCCGCGCACCATGGTGATGTACGTGGTGCCGAGCCAGCGCACCGGTGCAATCGCCGAGCGTTTTGCCAGGGCACCGGCAAACCCGAAGGCCATGATCGGCGGCACGGCGACCAGCAACAGGCCGACGACGGTGAAGATGCTGTAATAGAATTCGGCGTGTTTGGCGGTCGTCAGATAGCAGGAGAGCCAGACCCACCCCTCGAGCGTCTTAGGATCCACGCAATACTCGAACATCGCCCCTCCCGCAGTCGCACGAGCCTATCGACGTTCGCGCGCGTGTGCCAAGCGGTTTGATGATGATCGGGGGCGCGGCGTGCCGCCGCAGGCCCGATCGTCTCGGTGCTCGATGCATCGACACCGTGTCGGGCAAGCAGGCCGCGGATCTGAGCACGCGGTACTTCAAATGCCTTCGCAATCATTCGGGTTCGAAGGCACAATCACAACTGGTCAATGAGATCGCGGTGTTCCGGAAGGAGCATCCGAAGGTCTTCGATCACTAACGTCTTTGGTAATAAACGAGCAACGCCGCGCGGTAGGGCCGCACGGCGCGCTTTCGTTTTGATCGGGCGCGCGGGACGCCCGTCAGAAATTCACCATTGCGGGGCTTCGTCGCCGAACCATTTGGCCAGCAGTGTGTTTACGGTGCCATCGGCCTTGAGGGTCGCGATGGCGGCATCCAGCTTCTCGCGCAGTTCACCGTCGCTTTCGCGACTGCCGAGGCCGACACCGCCGCCCAGGCGCACGCGGCCGACGACCTCCAACTCGCCGTTCGATTCCGCGACGATCGGCTTGAGGTAGTCGTCATCGGCCAGCACCGCGTCGGCCTCGCCGTTCTTCACGGCGGCAATGGTCTCGTCCGGCGTGGCAAATTCAACGACCGTTGCGCCCGAGGACGCGACATGGCCCGCCTGGATCGTGTTGGTCTGTGCGGCGATGACATCCTTGGCGATGTCGACGCCCGAACCCGCCATCGAGACATAGTAGCTTTCGGTCGCGGGGATGTAGGCCTGCGTGAAGTCGATGACCTGGTCACGTTCGGCGGTGATCGACATGCCGGCCATGATCACATCGTAGTTCGATGAAACCAGATTCGGGATGATCGAATCCCAGTCGTTCTTGACCCAGGTGCAGTCGAGCTTGGCAGTCTCGCACATCTTGTCGCCCAACTCCTTTTCGAACCCGTCGATCTCACCCTTGTCGTTGATGAAGTTGTACGGAGGGTAGGCGCCCTCGGTCCCGATGCGAACCGTGTGGCCGTCGGCGAAGGCCGCACCGGCCATGGCGGACAGCGCGAATGCGCCGAGAAGTGTCTTGAAGTTCATCCTCATTCTCCCTTTTGGATGTCCCTAATGTTACAATGCACTGGCCAGAAAGGCCCTGCAACGGTCGGATTTTGGGTTGCCGAAGACCTCGGACGGTGGGCCCTCTTCTTCGACCACGCCCTGATGCAGAAAGATCGTGCGGGTCGAGACCTCGCGGGCGAAACCCATCTCGTGGGTCACCACGATCATCGTGCGGCCCTCGGCGGCCAGATCCTTCATGACCAGCAGCACCTCGCCGACCAGCTCGGGATCGAGCGACGAGGTCGGCGCGTCAAACAGCAGCACCTTCGGTCGCATCGCCAGCGCGCGCGCAATCGCGACACGCTGTTGTTGCCCGCCAGAGAGTTGCGAGGGGTACATCGCGTGCTTCTCGGCGATGCCGACACGGGCGAGGTGGCTCATCGCCTCGTCATGCACCTGGTCTTTAGGGCGGCGCTGAACCTGGATCGGGCCTTCCATCACGTTCTCCAGAACCGTCAGATGGGACCACAAGTTGAACTGCTGGAACACCATGCCGAGCTGCATCCGGATGCGCGTCACCTTTCGAAAGGTCTCTCCGGTCAGCTTGCCTGATCCATCGGCCTGAACCTCGTCGTCACCGACGACGATCCTGCCCTGGTCGGGAACCTCGAGCCAGTTGATGCAGCGCAGGAAGGTCGACTTGCCCGAACCGGACGAACCCAGGATCGAGATGACATCGCCCTCGTGCGCCGTGACGGAAAGCCCCTTCAAGACCTCCAACTCGGCAAAGCTCTTGTGAACATTCTCGGCGATCAGGGCGGGTGCGGTCATTCGGAACTCCTTGTGCGGATGCTAAGAACAGATTTCGCAGGTGCGCAATGGGAATTGTGATGGTTTATCCGCCAGCGGATGGCGGGTGCAGCCGGTGCGCGATATCCCGAGGCTCAGGGACACCGGGAGGAGAAGATGATGCGCGATCTGTCAGGAAAGCTGGCCTGGATCACAGGGGCGGGAACCGGCATTGGCGAGGCCGGAGCGGAGAAACTGGCCGAAGCCGGGTGCCGGGTTGTGTTGTCCGGGCGGCGCGTCGAGCCGCTGGAAGATCTGGCCGGTCGCATCCGTGCGTCGGGCGGCGAGGCACATGTGGCGCCGCTGGATGTCGCTGACCGGGACGCCGCGATGGCGCTGGGGGCATCAATCGTCGAGGCGCACGGCACCGTCGACATTCTGCTGAACTCGGCGGGTATCAATATTCCAAAGCGGCACTGGCCGGATGTCTCGCTGGATGACTGGGACGCGGTGGTGCAGATCGATCTGAACGGCGCATTCTACTGTACGCAAGCCGTGTTGCCGTCGATGCGGGCGCAGAAAGAAGGGCTGGTGATCAATGTCTCGTCCTGGGCCGGTGTGCATGTCAGCTTCTTGACTGGGCCCGCTTACAACGCCGCCAAGCACGGCATGACGGCAATGACCGAGAGCCTGAACATGGAGGAGTGCATCAACGGCATCCGCGCTTGCGCGCTCTGCCCGGGCGAGGTCTCGACCCCGATCATGGACAAGCGGCCCATCCCGATGAGTGCCGAGGATCGCGCCCGGATGGTGCAGCCCGAGGAGATGGGCGAGACGATCTTGTTCCTCGCCCGGATGCCCGCGCATGTCTGCGTCAATCAACTGGTGATCAGCCCGGTCTGGAACCGCGGCTATGTCGGTTATCACACCAAAGACGGCCCGGAGTAACGCTCGTGCTACGGCCTCAGAACTTACGCGCCTGAACCAGATAGCCGTTGATCTGGTCTTCTCCCAGTGCGCGCAGGGCCTCGAGCCGGTGCAGACCTTCGATCAACACAAAGGCGTCCCCGTCCGCGCGCACGCGGATTGGCGTGGTCTGGCCGTTCTCGAGAATGTCGTTCGCCAGATCGTCGACCTTCGCCGCCTCGAGCGTACGCTTGCGCTTGGCCGGGACACGAACATTGGCGATGGGAAAGGTCTGGACTTTCAACATGCACGGTCTCCTGATTGGCCAGTCCGGATCGGCGCCACTCTAAGCCAAGGGCTTGTTCTGGCAATCCACTTCTGGCCGGACTTTCGCGATGTGTTGATCATGCGACGCAGCGAGGTCTTTCAGGTGTTTGGAAAGGATGGCATGGTCTGTTGCGTTCGCCGCCTAGGAGGATCACCGTGTTCCGTTTGCTGATCGTTTGCACCGCATTGCTCCTGACGTCTGCCGCTGACCTCGAGGCGAAGACCGCGAAGCAGCTTTTCGGGGCTAAGAGCACGCCGTCCCAACTCGGTCCGGCCTCGCATGGCAGCTACGCGAAAGGGTGTCTCGCTGGGGCCGAGGAGTTGCCTGAGACGGCGCCGGGATGGCAGGCGATGCGCCTTAGCCGCAATCGCAACTGGGGGCATCCGTCGACGATCCGGTTTGTCGAACGCCTGTCCGCTCAGGTGCGGCAAATCGGGTGGGCGGGGCTGTATGTCGGGGACATTTCTCAGCCGAGAGGCGGGCCAATGCGGTCGGGGCACCGATCCCACCAGATCGGGCTGGACGCGGACATCTGGCTGAAGCCGCCGATTGGCAGGACGCTGAGCCGGGCAGAGCGCGAGCGGATATCCTCGGACGTGGTCGTGTCGGGCGACAGCGTGAACGCCAAGTGGACGCCAACTCATCATCAGGTGCTGAAGGCCGCCGCGAGCGATCCTGCCGTGGCGCGGATCTTCGTGCACGCAGCGATCAAGCAGGAGCTTTGTTGGGCCGAGCCCAAGGGCACGGACCGAAGCTGGCTGCGCAAGATCCGTCCTTGGTACGGGCACAATGCGCACTTCCACGTGCGCCTGACCTGTCCGGTCGGCGAGATCGGCTGCGTCAACCAGGCACCGATCCCGGCAGGCGATGGCTGCGACGCGACGCTGGCATGGTGGTTCTCGGACGAGGCGAAGAACCCGAAACCGAAGCCCGGCGTGAAGAAGAAACCGCGCCGCGCGATCCGGATGGCCGATCTGCCGCTGGCCTGCGAGAGCGTCCTGCAGAAGTGAGGCGCCTTCTTTCAATCGTCGCGCTTGTGCTTGCTGCTGGCAGTGCCTCAGCCGAGCCGACCGGACCGGGCGGCACCCCGCTGATCGAGATCCGGGCGACGCCGGTCGACATCGTGGACGGCAAACTCAATGGGCTGGTCCTGCAAGGCACGGTCGAACTGACCTCTGACAACGACGATTTTGGCGGGTTCTCGGGCCTGCTGATGTCGGACGGCAAGCTCATCTCGGTCTCTGACCGAGGCTGGTGGCTGCTCGCGGACATCGAGGACCGCGCGAACGGGCTTTATCCGGTGTTGGCAGGCTATGCGCCAATGACGGGTGCCGAGGGTCGGCGCCTCGACAAGGGCGGACGGGACGCCGAGGGGCTGACCCTGCGCGATGGTTTCATGGCCGTCTCCTTCGAGCGGGATCACCGGATCGCGTTCCATCTGGAAGAAGGGCGTCTGGACGACGAGGTCACGGACACCCGTTTCGAGCGCTTCGGATCGAACAAGGGTTTGGAAGGTCTCGCCACCACCCCGGACGGCTGGATCCTCGCAATTCCCGAAGAACCCGAGGACGATGAATTTCCGGTGTTCGTTCTCCGCTATAGCGGCGCGTTCGACCGTGGGTCCCTGCCGATCACGGGCCCACACTACGTGACTGGCGCGGATGTGGGCCCGGATGGCAGGCTGTATCTGCTGAAACGCGATTTTTCGCTGTTGCAGGGCGTTTCGATCCGCGTCGAACGCTATGATCTGGATGAAGACGGGTTCCCGGTTGCTGGCACCTTGAAGACCTTGGCGGCGTGGGAGAATGCGAGCGGCATTGATAACATGGAAGGGATCGCGCTCTGGACCGACAGGCGCGGCGACCTGAGGTTGACGCTGATTTCGGACGACAATTTCAATTCGGTGCAGCGAACGCTGCTGATGGACCTGACGGTTTAGCCCGACGATTAAGGCGTTCAATCCACGTCTGGGTTCAAAACTCCGGCGGCGAGCAGCGGCACGGCCTCGGCGACGCTGATCTGACCGTCATACAAAGCACGCCCTGAGATGACACCATCGAATGGTGCGCCGCTTGCCTTGATCGCACGTAAGTCGTCCAGCGAAGATACCCCGCCCGAGACGATCACCGGGATCGAGACTGCGCTGGCCAACGCGGCCGTCGCCTCGATGTTCGGGCCCTGCATGGCTCCATCGCGATCGATGTCCGTGTAGATGATCGCGGCGACACCCGCGTCCTCGAACTTGCCGGCCAGATCAAGTGCTTTCATATCGGTCGTCTCGGACCAGCCTTCGACGGCGACCATACCGCCGCGCGCGTCGATCCCGACGGCGATCTGGCCGGGGAACGCTTTCGCGGCCCGTCGCACCAGATCCGGGTTACGCACCGCGACCGTGCCCAGGATCACGCGCGTCAGGCCCTTTTCCAGCCACATCTCGATCGTTGCCATGTCCCGGATCCCGCCGCCCAGCTGCGCGGGCACTGAGATTGCCCGCAGGATCGTCTCGACCGCGGCCCCGTTGACCGGCTCTCCAGCAAAGGCCCCGTTCAGGTCCACCAGATGGATCCAGGCACAGCCAGCATCCTGAAACGCCCGGGCTTGCGCCGCAGGGTCATCGTTGAACACCGTGGCCGCATCCATCTCGCCGCGCAGCAGGCGGACGCACTGGCCGTCCTTCAGGTCGATTGCCGGGTAGAGTATCATGCAGCGCCGCTTAGCCCGCCTGCACCGCGTTGCAAAGAGACCACCTCACCGCATCCTGCAATTTCGTGATTTGCCTGTCCCGTTCATCTGACACATCCTCCGGCAAAACCAGAGGAGGACTACATGCTGAAGTGGATCGCAGGGGCCGTGCTGGCGCTGGCCGCGCTTCCAGCCGTCGCGGCAGAAGGTGAACGGGTGCAAGTCAAGGGCGAGATCATCGACACGTGGTGCTACTTCTCTGGTGTCATGGGCGCACCGGAAGCGGTTGTTGGTTCTGCCCACCACACGTGCGCGATCTGGTGCGCGGCTGGCGGCATTCCCGTTGGCGTTCTCGCCGAGGACGGCACCGTCTACATGGTCCTGAAATGGGAAGGCAACGGCGATGTTGCGGGCGACACGCTCCTCAGCGTCCAGAGCCACGAGATCACCGCCGACGGCATCCTGCACAAGCGTGACGGCGTGAACTACCTGATCGTCGAGCAGGTCGTGGCCGATGCCGGGATCACGAACCTCAGCCACGAGGATTTCGGCGTGACCCCGGGCTTCGCCATCCCGAAATCCGTAACCGGCGAGTGAGGGAGAGCACCATGATCCGCACTATGATCGCAGCGGCACTGGCCGTTTTGATGGCATTCCCGGCGGCTGCCGAGGGCGAGTTCGCCGAAGGCAGCCAGGTGACGGGCTGGAAGAACCTGCAGGGCCGCGAGAACGCACTATTCACGGCCAAGGTCGTCGACATCCTTTGTGAGCTGACCGGCGATTGCGCCGAAAAATGCGGCGCGGGCAAGCGTCAGATGGGCCTGATTCGCGAAGCCGATGGCGTGCTTGTGCTGGCCGCGAAGAACAGCCAGGCCTCGTTCAACGGCGCGACCGTCGATCTGGCGCCGTATTGCGGGCAGATTGTTACCGTCGACGGCCTGCTGGTCGGCGATCCGGCTGTGGCCTCGACCAAGTTCTACCAGGTTTTCGCGATCCAGCGCGAAGGCTCGGACAACTGGGCCAAGACCAAGCGCTGGACCCGGATGTGGAAGCGCGACAACAAGGACCTCGCCGACAAGAAGGGACCATGGTTCCGGCATGACGCGGCCGTTGCCGCAGCGATCGAAGCGAATGGCTGGCTGGGCCTGGGCGCCGAGGCAGACAAGACGTTCATCGAGGAGTTCTATTGATGCGTCTGGTTGCCCTGCTGGCCCTGCTTTTGGCGGGGTCTGCGTTCGCACATGACGGGGTGAAGCACGCCACGCCCGAGGAAGCCGCGGCCCACAAGGCTGAGACGGGCGCCGCGGTTGGTGCCCCGACGCCGGGCCTTCCGTTCCCGGTCGACATCACTGCGGAATTCGATCTGATCGATCAGGACGGGCGTGCCGTGACGCAGGCGGACTTCGCGGGCAAACCGATGGCGATCTTCTTTGGATATGCCAATTGCGAGGCAATCTGTTCAGTCGCTCTGCCACGCCTCGGGGCTGCCCTGGATCTGCTCGCCGATCAGGTCGATGATCTGACGCCCCTGCTCATCACGGTCGCCCCCGAGCGCGACACGCCTGAGAAGATCGGCCCAGCACTGGCCAAGTGGCATCCGAAACTGCGCGGGCTTACAGGGTCCGAAGCATCGCTGGCCAAGGCGCGTGACGCGTTTCAGGTTGAGACGAGCCGTGTCGGAGAAGACGCCGAAGGCCAGCCGATCTATGCCCACGGCAGCTTCATCTATCTGATCGGCGCCGACGGTAAGGTTTTGACCCTGTTGCCGCCGATCCTTGGCCCCGACCGTATGGCGGAGATTCTGAAAGGGTATCTCTAAGGTCTGCTATTGAGTCGCGTCAGCCTTTGGATATGGCCTGCGCGATTTATCAGGCGGTCGAGTAGAACTTGCGGCGTGCCTCTTGCTCGATCGCGAGGCGAAGCTCCAGGTCGGCAAGCGTCTGCATCTCGGCTTTCTCCGCGCCCGTGCCGATCGAGGCTTTGAGCACCCGGCGTTGATGATCGATCTGCTTTTTCAACGTGATCTCACGCGGAAGCGCGCCGGCTTCGGCCATGATCCTGAAACCCGCTGACGCGGCCGCATCGCCGTTGTCCGCTGGTGGCAGTGGCTGTCCTTGGCCAGCCAGATCGTCGAGTTGACCCTCCGCCTGTGCCTTCAGGATCTGGCGCTCCGCAAGATCACTAAACCTCATGTCCGCCTCTCAGTTCTGGCTGGCACACAGTACGTGGTGGCTGGGCCGGGTCCGTTCAACGGACACTGTTGCCGCAACGGCACCGCTTGATTCTCTGCGCAACACCGTTCCTACTTGCGATAGAAAAAGAACCGGGAGGATACGTGATGCGGATTGTCGTGCTGGCGATTTGTGGCCTTCTGTTGGTGGTACCGGCCCATGCTTCGGACGTGTTCGGCGTCTGGAAGAGCGAAGTCAACGACGAAGGCAACTTTCTCCACGTCGAGATGGCGCCCTGCGCGTCCAATGCGAAGCTTGTGTGCGGCACTATCATTAAGGCAGCGAATGTCGTGCCCGAAAAGGGCGACAAGAAACGCCAGGCCGAGTTGATGGGCAAGGTCATGATCAACGATATGGCCGCTGATGGCGCAAACGAATGGGACGACGGGACCATTTGGGCGCCGGATGACGAGGAGACTTACTCCTCGACGATGGAGTTGAAGGGCGAAGTGCTCGAGGTCTCTGGCTGTGTGCTTGGCGGCCTGATCTGCCGGGGACAGGACTGGACGCGGGTGAAATAGTCAAACGCAGAACAATCGGGGTTTGGTCTGCTTTAGGCCGGAAGTTCTGACCTGTGTTCGGCGTAGCTCGGTAATCACCGTGGAAGTGGCGGGTCAAATTTGGTCCTGAACGCTGGGGCCTAACCAACTTGGAATGATAGTAAAACCTCGCGTGCCTAGATCGCTGCTGACCTGATCCGCTTGAGGGCCTCTTCAATAGGTCGGCTCTGTGGAGGAGCCAATCTCTCTATGACTCTCGTGCGTGTTTCCGAGGTGTGAGCTTGTTCAGGCTCCTGTGTGGCCGATGTGATTGTAATCGTTGCGTCATTCAGCGATCAACGATCGAGCGTGATGCAGTCTTTGCATTGGTGTTCGCTCAGGCATCGGTGCCGGAGCCTGCAGTCGAAGCTATCGGTTAAATCGATCTGCGCGGGCTTACTTCGCGCGATCCATTGCCGCTCGATCTTGCGATCCGCTTGCCACTTGTGCATGGCATCCGATCTCAGTTTGATGGCGTTGTCGGAGATCTCAACATGTTGATCATCGCGCATCTCGGCGATGTTATCCAGTTCCCAGGTCATTCGGTGACCGTACAATGACGTTTCGACGGTGGTTGCCAGACGCTCACGGCTGAAGTCCGCTGCTACGTAATGCACGCGGAAGCTGTGCCTCCAGATCAGGCTGTCTGATGCAAAGTAGAGGCTTTAAAGCTGGTATCTTCCTTTAGGGAACGTTATCGGCGTTCTCGTTACATTGGCGCGCTTGCGACCAATGCGACAATCACGAACACCTTCGCCGCCACGCTTCAGACTTCGTTGACGCTTACATTTTCGCGCCTCTACTGAAGTTGCTCAGAGGTCTCACATCCTTTGCGTTCAACTGCAAATGCTGGACGTCACAGCCAGACCGATTCTAACTCGATCCACAGCATCAGATGCTGCAAGTGAACACCCTAACTCCGGCGATGCAGGGTTGCACCGATACCGCTCATAGTAGCGGGAATCCCAAGCATGCACGCCGAACGTTTGCGTCGCATACCAGTGGCGCATCATATGACATTGCACGACGCGGTTACAGTTCGTCAGGTTCTCATCAGGCTCGGCAGCCACGTAATGATCCCCGGAAAGATCATACAAAGTGCGAGCCCCAGTATCATGAGCAGCACGAACGGTGTCGCTGACCTATAGATGTCCATCATGGTGACGCCCTTTGGCACCACCGCCTTCATATAGAACAGATTGAAACCGAACGGCGGGGTCAGATACGCCAGTTCCATGTTGATCACGAACAGAATCGCGAACCAGAGCGGGTCAAAGCCGAGGGAGGTGACGATTGGGAAGAAGATTGGGGCGGTCAGCAGGACGATGCCAGTCGGATCGAAGAACATGCCCAACACGATCAGGATCAGCATCATAACGACGATCACCATCCAGGGATCACCGACACCCTTTATCAGATCTCCGACCAGCGAAGCGGCCCCGGTAACGGCGTAGAGCGCCGTGAACGCCGAGGCGGCGAACACAATCCAAATGACCATTGCGCTCAGCCGGAGTGTGATGAAGAGCGCTGATGTGAAGTTCTCCCAGGTCAGCGACCGCTTGATCAGTGCGCTGACGATCGCGCCTAGCGCCCCAATCGCAGATGCCTCGCTGGGCGTGGCCAGGCCGAAGAACATCGACCCCATCACGGCGAAGATCAGGCCTACCGGAAGGATCAAGGCCGCCAGCATCCGCAATCGCTTGCCCCGCGACAGCCGCTCTTCAGGCGGTACGGCCGGCCCCATATCCTTTTGAATGTAGCAGCGAATAAGAATGTACCCGACGAACAACGAACTCAGCAGCAGTCCGGGCAAGATACCGGCAATGAACAACTGGCCGAGCGACAGTCGTGACGTCAGCGCCAGGATGATCATCAGCACACTAGGAGGGATCAGAATGCCGAGCGAGCCTCCGGCCGAGATGCACCCGAGTGCTATGTCCTTCTTGTAGCCGCGCTTGAGCATCGAGGGCAGAGCGATCAGGCCCATCGACGTCGTGGCAGCACCACTGATGCCGACCATCGCCGCGAACATGGTGCATATGATGACCGTGCCTGCCGCGAGCCCGCCCCGAAGCCCGCTCATCCAATGGTACATCAACTCGTACATGTCCTCGGCGATGCCGCATCGTTGGAGCATCGCGCCCATGAATATGAACATCGGCACGGCCACGAGCAGGAACAAGTCCATTGCCATGTACGTTCGGTTTGCGAGGATCGGCAGCGCGTGCGGTCCCCAAAGAACGATGATGAAGAACGTCGCGACGCCGCCGATTGCGAACACCAGCGGCAACCCGGTGAGCAGCAGCAAGATGAGACTGCCGAACAGGATGACTGTTAGCCACTCTGGACCAAGGTCTGCCATGAATTCACTCCTGAGGGGCCAACGTGGGGGCGTTCCCGAAGACTGCGGACAAGATGACGGCTATGGGATCTGGACGCGCACCGGGAAGACTTCCTCGCCCTTGATGACGACCGCGACGTCACGGATCAGCTTGGCGATCACCTGCATCAGGAACAGCAAGCATCCCACCGGGAGCGTCGTGCGGAGCGGGTAATAGATCGGTTTCCAATGTGACATGGTGGTTTCGCCGACCTGCCACGAGTTGATCGTGATATTCAGCGATACCCAGAAGAGCACGCCCAGAAAGAGGAATGTGAAGAAGCTGGTGAAAACGTCGAGCAGCGCTCGCCCGCGGGGCGGAAGACGGCCCCAGATGATGTCGACATTCACATGGCCGCCAGCCAAGTGCGTATAGGCGCCACCAAGCACGATGTACCCGCCGTAGAGGAACAGTGATATCTCATAGGCCCAGAGCGATGGTGAATTGAAGAAGTACCTCATCACGATCTCCCAGATCATGATGCAGAGCATTGGGACGATCAGGAACGCCACGATCCAGGCAAACCTTGCGTTCAGCCAGTCCGTGAAGCGCAGATACTGCTTGATTGCTCTCAAGATCCCCTCCCAACTTCACCGTTCGTGCCAAGCTACTGGCGGGCTGCCGTAACTGTTCTTTGCGTCGCGTGTCCGGTTTCAGCCTCGTTCACAGCCAACGAGGGTCGAGGTGCTGGTGCTGCGCTGCGGGCACGCCCGGGCGCTGACCAAGACCCTTGAAAACCGGTTTCGGAAACACGGCACGCTGCGCTCTGAGCGGCGCAACGTGCAAACTCCTAGCCTCCGCAAATAAATCCGGAGGCTAGAAGCTGATCTGCGCGCCTCAAACGGGGAGTTGCTTTGGCCCGTAGTAGCCCTTGTACATCTCCCGGGCCGCCGTGTAGATGTCGATCATCTTGTCGATGTGGGGCATCGACCCCCGCTTGCTGACGAACTCGTTCCAGCACCAGTCGGCGGCTTCCCGGAGTTCGTCTTCTGGCATCATGATTGTCTCCATGCCACCGTCGGCCAGTACCTTGCGGCCCCGAACATCCGTCGGAATGGTCAGCGCCGTGATGTCGAGGTTGTAGACACGGGCGGCCGTCAGAAGAACCTCCTGCAAATCCGCCGGCATCTCGTTGTAAGTCCGCAGATTCATGACGATCTCCGTGACGTCATACGGCACCACGGATGGATTGATGTAGTAGTCGCAAATCTCGTGCATCTTCATGCCAGCCCAGGCATCCGGCGCGCCAAATGCAGCAGCGTCCAGAATCTTTGTCTGGATCGCCGTGTAGACTTCGCCGCCCGGCACCGTGACGATGGACGCACCGTTCTTGACCAGCCATTCGGCCCAGATCCCGAAGGCCCGCACCTTCATGCCCTCGAAATCGGAGAAGCTCTTGACCGACCGAGTCGACACCATGGCGCCCCACTCG
This sequence comes from Paracoccaceae bacterium, assembly GCA_050043005.1. Taxonomy (GTDB): domain Bacteria; phylum Pseudomonadota; class Alphaproteobacteria; order Rhodobacterales; family Rhodobacteraceae; genus Thermohalobaculum. The sequence continues at coordinate 12,727 of JBHJIZ010000038.1, read as the reverse complement.
TCGGAACAGGTGTAGGCAAGGTGCATGACGTTGTGCGGCGCATAAGCCTCACGCCAAAGCTCCTTCAGGCCCATGTGGTGGTAGATGTTCTCGAAGAACTCGACATTCGTGTTCGGGAAGAACGGCACGGCCCAGAGATACTCTCCGACCGGCACCGTGCCGCGGTGGTAGATCGAGGCCGTCACCGCAAGATCAGCCACGCCGAGCCCAACCCCGCTAAAGGTCTCACCGATACCAAGCAGGACTTCGGCATCGAAGTTCGTCACTTCGATCCGACCGCCGGATAACGAGTTGATGCGCTCTACAAGCATCTTAGTCGCGCGGTCCTGAGACTCAATTCCGATGCCTGTCCAATTGCTCTGGAGCTTCAGCTTCCACGTCTTGTTTTCCGCCCTGGCGATGGTCGGCGCCGCGAGTGTGGCTACACCGGCGCCTACCACACCGGCCGTCGACCTCAAGTAATCGCGCCGGCTGACTGTCTTCCCGGATCCGGGCTCCTTCGTCGTGGACGGGCTGCGTTCGACTTTCGCGTTGGCGATCAGGTTCTTGATCTCGTTGTCAGACATGGAAGTCCTCCCCGCTGCTTTTGCTTATTTGTTTTCAGTCAACGGTCTATTTGTCGCACATAGGCCATCGAAGGCAATGGCGAATCATGGCGTTAAGATCCGCAAGCGGTTGAGAATCCCGTACCGGATCGTTTCCGGCCAGAGGCGCTGACGCGACGTTCACGGTCTTGCACGGGCTCGGCGTGAGTCCACGAGACTTCACTTTGCTAGGATGGTTGTGGCTGCAGCGTCGACCTGCACCGCGTCGAGGCGCTTGGAATTCGAAAGCTGCGCTCTTCGATAGTCGCGCGCCTGTAGACGAAATCAAAGTTTGGCTGGGTTTTGCATGCAGCATCTTGAATGCCGTGGTTGGGTGACGTGTATTGTGGTCGATCGGCAAAGTGAAAATCAAAGGGGAAATTCACATGTCGGCGCGCGACCGTCGCTCGAACAACGTTATTGAAACAGTTCAACTTTCTGGCGTGACTACCCACTGCGTGCGGCATTTGGTGAGCTGAACTGGCGCAATCGATGAGTATGAGTGTTTCCCCACGATCATTGCCTGCCAAGGCAATGGGTGCCGATCTCACCCACGTATGCCGCTATCTGTTCCGTCAAGATGTGTTTGGACAAGTCCACAGCACTTGGGAGGTCCTGCAGCTCCCTCGTTCGAGCGACAACTGTCTGTGTCCGTGACAGACCGACGACTGGCAACTCGATCAGGTGGAGGTTGATGTTCACCACCATGCCGCCGATCAGCAGGGCACGTGTCATCAAACTGAACCCGTGCCCTGCGGAAACGCAGCTTGTCACCATGCTTGATCGGTCGGCTTGATTACCCTTTCGCGCTCGAACGTAGGCGCCGGAGAGGCTCGGCGATCTGTCGACCCGCATTGGTCGTATCGCCAAACCGGACCATTGGCAGGCGTCTTTGGATTGTGTCTAAGCTATCCGTGGAGCCCTCGCAGGGCAGCCCAGGGTGCGAAGGTGTGTCCAACCGATGCATTGCAGACAACGTCGGGAGCGTCCCGATCCGGGCCCTCGATTAGCTTACCAACTCGGCAACTCGTTTTGGGATACATCAAGCTTAAAGGCTACCGAACCTGATCTTTCGAAGCGCGCCGTCCTGCAGACACCGTCACTTTCGCGTAGCCGTGAAGACACCGTCCCAGATTGCGTCGGGAGGTTCTCTCCGGTAGCTTGCTACACGCTCGAGAAACAGGCGCGCCGTTGGTTTCGGATCGAACAGGCCTAGCTGATCCAGGTTCGCGCACTTGGTGAAGTACCCTTCGGCGTCGTCCCACTCTTGGCGCATATAGGCGTCGCGGCCCGCGCCGAAATTGTAGTCAAGCTCGAAGAACGCTTCGGTATCTCCGATCTCCGCGGAGCCTACGACTGCCAGGATACGTTCGACCTGATGGCGTCCCTTGACGGAGACGAGGTCGATCTCGACGCAGGAAAAATCGTCCGCAGCTTCGGCAGTTGTTTCTCCAATCAGGATCGGAACTTTGTACTGTCGTGTCAGGCCTTCGATGCGTGAAGCCAGGTTCACCGGATCACCGACGCAGGAATATGACAGACGGCGGGTCGAGCCGATGTTCCCGACAGAGCAATAGCCCGTGTTGATGCCGACGCAGATTTCGATCTCGGGATAACCGCGTGCCCGGTAGTGGAGATTAACGGACTTCACGGCCTCGAGGCATTCGATCGCGGTCTTGATCGCCAGGTTCTCTTTGTTTGGCGTCTCGCGCGGTGCGTTCCAGAACGCCATGATTGAGTCCCCGATGTACTTGTCGACAGTCCCCTGGTTGCGCAGAACAGCCTCGGTGAGGGGATCCAGCAAGGTGTTCAGGAACTCGACTGTCTCTTCCGGTTCCATGGTCTCGGTGTGCGAGGAGAAGTTGACGACATCGAGAAACAGGACGGACAGTTCGCGCCGGTCGCCGCCCGGTGTCAGCTGCTTCTCCGGGTCCTCGATGATGTCGCGGATCACTTCCGGGGCGACGAAGTGCTCGAACTGGCGGGTGATTTCGCGTTTCGAGCGTTCGGCATCAAAGAAACTGAAGGCGGTCCCGACGAGGTGCGTGGACCCCAGCGCCAGCGCGGGTCCGACCGGGCTTAACAGTGTGTCGAGTTCGCGAAAGGAGTACCAGCTTCCGTAGAATGCCGCGCCAATGGCCGCCAGGGCGAAAACGAGTGCTGTCGCCTGGCTTTGACGCGCTTGCAGGATGCAGGATGTGACGCAGAGGATCACAAGAAGAATGAACTCGGTATCCCAAGCCCAATCCGGGCGCGTCAGGAAATCCTGCTCGACGATCTGCTCGATGATCTCAGCGTGCACCTCGACACCCGCAACAACATTGTCGACCGGTGTCCCAACGAGATCGCGCAGGCCGGCGGCACTGGTTCCGATCAGGACGATTCGGCCCAAGAACTCATTGGCGAGGGCGGGCGAAAGCTGGGTCTTTGATAGCACTTCCGTCGCTGAGATGAAGCGCTGCGGCTGGTGGCCCGCGAACTTCACACGGATTGATCCATCGCCATCCAATGGGACGACCAATGCACCGACACGCATGCTTGAAACCTCGGCGGCCGAAGATGCATCGAACTCGCCGCTTGCATCGGTTGCGCGCAGCACGTAGCTGCCTGCGCCCTGTGCCACGCGAAGCGCCTCGACCGCCATTGCCGGGATGATCGCGTCGTTCAGGAGCGACAGCATGGGCACTCTGCGAACGACCTCGCCCTCGGCAGGTGAGAGGCTGACGGACCCAACGCCCGCGGCCGAGGTCGAGAGGTTCTCGATGTTGACGACGGCGCCTTCGAACTGTGTGAGTCTATCCCGCACATCGGATCCCTGCGCCGACACTCCCGCGCTGGGTCGGAGCGCTCCGGGGGTCTCGAAGCTTGTCAGAAACGCGCCCAAGACCACCGGATAGCGCGAGAACGTATCGGCTGCGAGTTCGTCGTGGTCCGGCAAGTTTTCGATCGACAGCATATCGACGAAGGCTTGGGAGTTCGGTGTCGGCGCAGCCCCAAAGCGCTCGCTGTACTGCAGCCAGCTTTGTCGAACACGTTCGGGGGACGTCCGGTCCGGTTCGGCAAACGCGATATCGAAAGCGATTGCGGCTGCACCGGCCGATCCGATGCGGTCCACCAGTTCCGACACATAGGTGCGTGGCCATGGCCACTGCCCAAATTCCTTCAGCGATGGCTCATCAATGTTGACGATACGAACTACGCCGTTCGGATCAAACGCTCTCGGTTGGAGAACTTGATACTGATCGAACAACGCTTCGTTCATTGCATCGAATGCCGGCAGGCGCGCAATGAAAGCCAGTGCAAACAGGGAGCTTACAACGAATGCGCCGAATGCCGGGAAGAGCAGGAAGTACCTGTAGAAGTATCCGAGACTTCGCATATCCCCTTCACGAACCGATGTCCGACCTTCCTGCAGATAGAACCTATTTCAGATGTGGCCTGACACGACAAGACAGTTGGGTGTGAGTCGGCAATGCTAATGAAAACACTCCTATAGGTTGATAGACTACGATGTAGCAAATATCATAGCAGGTGTTTGCCATCACTCTCGGTGTTTTTTGCAGTCTCTGACTGTCTCATTTTGCAATTTGTGTTGACAGTGCAAGGCCGACTCAACATCTTTTGAGTGTCTAAGAGGACTTTTTGTGACCGTTACCGTTACGGAGATCGGTATGATCTACGTTCAGAAGTATTTGTGTGTTTTGCTCTTCTTAGTGTCGATTGTCTGGTCGACGCTATCTTCGGCTCAAAGTAGTGAAATCGAGACCGAGGCCGAGCTTCTTGTCCAGCAAGAAAGCCTGGCTCAACAGCTTTTCCAGGATCCTGCGAACATTGAGCTTATGTTTGCGCATGCCAGCGTTTCCATAAAGCTTCGCGATTACGAATCTGCAATCACGACTCTGGAGCGCCTGCTGATCTTCGAGCGGGACTTGACGCGGGTAAGGCTCGAACTTGGTGTCGCCTACTTTAACCTTGGCTCGTACGCCGTGGCGCGCCTCTACCTCAATCAGGTTCTTCAAGATCCCGCGCTCCCGGATGACAGCCGGGAACTGGTCGCGTCGTACTTGAGTGCCATCGACGCGCGAACGGCTGAAAACCGGTTGAGCGTTGTGGTGAACGTTGGAACAACCTACGCGACGAATGCCAATCTGGGACCGGCAGACGATACGGTTACGATTGGTGGCGTCCCGGGGTTCGTGCTGCTGGCCAACGGCAGGTCACAGGAAGACTACGGTGCCCGGATCCTCGTCTACGGTGCGCATGAATTGGATATGGGGCGTTCCAACGATGACTCGTGGAACACGGATTTCAGCCTGTTCGCTTTGCGCTACGGCGATGTCGAGCAAGGCAATACGGTCGCGGCGCGCGTTCGCACTGGACCTTGGCTCAACCTGACTGACGAATCCAACGGATTGCGGGTGCGGCCCTATTACGAGGGAAGCTACCTGAACAGCGGCGACGAGACCGTGTATTTCGGGAACTTTGCCGGGGCGGAGGTCGTCACGCCTTTGACCGAGGATTGGCTTGGTTTCGGCGACTTCAGCGTTGGTTATTTGGCCTATTCCACCGACCGGGAGGCCGAGGACCGGTTCGGAGTCAGGTTTCAGGCGGGTGCCGCCGTGCAGCCTCTTCGTGGCTTCATTGGCCGGGTCTCCCTGATCTCCGAGTACTACGATGCATCGGAAGCTCGCAACTCGAGCATCGAGTTCGGCGGGCGTCTGTCCGGGCAATACAGCTATGATCCTATGCTGGACTTCATCAGTGCCAGATGGGCGTTGTCGCTGTTTGCCGATGCAAGGTACCGGATTTATCAGTCAGCGGACTCGTTCATCGATCCAAACAGAACGCGCCGCGAGTTCGATGCACGCGGTGGCCTGAGCCACCTGTTCGCAATCGACCGTAACTTCGGCGTTCAACTCGATGTCGAAGGGTTCTTCCGCGATGCGAACATTCAGAACTTCGACCTGGACAATCAGTCAGTCACTCTCTCGCTTCAGTACCGCTTTTAGTAACCGGGGGGCAGCATGAAACATCGGAACGCACTTATCGTCGGGACGATCCTTGTACTTGGCGCCGCGTTTGCGCTGACGCCCGCGACCGCTGACATTGGCACGGTGGCTGCCGTGAACCAGCAGATGGATGGTACACCGCCGCAACGCGAAACCCGGCAACTGCTCCTCGGTGACAATGTTGTCTCGAATGAACGGGTTCAAACCTCCGATGTCGGCACAGGGCAACTACTGTTCGTCGACCAAACATCGCTCACGGTCGCGTCCAACAGCGATATCGTACTCGACAAGTACATCTTCGATCCGGAGAAGAAGGCAGGGGATGTCGCGTTGTCGATCGCGCGCGGTTCAGTGCGCTTCATCGGCGGGCTGATCACCAAGAAATCTACGGCTGTGATCCGCACACCGACATCGACGATTGGCATTCGCGGCGGAATGGCGCTGATCGAGGTCGACGAGAACGGGACACGTGTGACCAACGTTGCCAGTGTCTCGGTGACGGTCGAGACCTACGGCGACGCAGATGGTGACGGGATTGATGACGGCCCGACCGATCCAAACGCAGCGTCCAGCGAGAGCGGCGGCGAACGTCAGCCAGAAAGCAAGGTCGTTCTGACTCGCACGAGCGCAACAGCAACGTCAGACGCAACAGGAACGACCTACACCGGGATCGCGAACGATGAGCAACTCGCCGCGGCTTATCAGGCGTTCGAAGGCGGAGGCGATGGCGGCCTTGTGTCCGCGCCGAACTCCGAGACGGTGAATGGCGGTGCAGATACAGTTGCGACGAACAACTCGCAAGAGACCGGAGGTGTCAGCAACACCCCTGCGACGACGGATGGTTCAGTCAGCACGGAGGACAACCCTCCGCAGCAGACGGATCCCAACTCAGACAATCAGAACGTCAACCCCATCGCGCAGCAGATTTCGAACGAAGGCTCGGACCCTGATGGCACTGACCTTCCATTCATCGACTTGACGGAAGCGCTACCGCCTCCTTTGCTGGAGTCGAGCCCAGAGCTTGTATTTGACCCAATCCCTGATCCGGCAGACATCGCCTCTCTGACCGGCACGGCAGTCTACAACGGTATTGCTGTCGGATCTCTGACTGACACGAAAGGCGTTCTGCCTCCGGTTGATGTGACGGGAACCTCACTGCTTCAATATGACTTTGCGCGGCGCAACGGGGCACTTCAGCTCAATATCGGCCCAGGCACATTCACGGTCGACGTCAACGCCGATGCAGCGAATGCAGCGCGGTTCAGCGGAAACAACGCAATCTTTGGCGGACCGGACTCGCTTTCGGCGCAGGGAGGTTTCCGGTCGACCCAGGCCGACGTGGCCGCGAGCGTCGAAGGCACGTTCAATCTGGATCTGCAGACGCAGACGCAAGTGATCAGCGGCACTTTCAACGGAGACAGGTGAGCTCAGCGGCGTTGTTGCAGAGAGGAAGCAGGATCCGAGAGCTCGCCTAGCCGGTTCGGTTTTCGCGCGTACAGACAGACATAGCGTTGGCACGCATGTCTGACAGGATGGGGAAGGTACCATGCCAGTTAGCAGCACAGGTTCTGGAAGCTTTGGCGGCGGCTCGATCATCGGGTCGACGGGCGGGATCGGCACCGTCAACATCTCGGGCGGGTCCTACATCTACACCAACATAACCGGGACCTATCAGGCCGGTGGCGATGGCACTGTCACGATCGAGGGCGGGGCTGACATCACGATGTACAGCACGCCGGGTTTCGGGGTCTTTGTCGGGGTTGAAGACTACTTCGGTGCCGGGGGCGGGACTGCCACCGCCACGCTGAACGTCGACGGAGCCGGAAGTTCGCTTGTGCTGACCGGGGCTGGTGGCAACGTCTACGATGCGACGTTTGTCAGCGGAACTTACAACGGCACCGGTACGATCAATGTCACCAATGGTGGCTACCTCAGCGCGCAAGAGATCAACACGACTGGGTTCGGCGGGTCTGGGATCGGGACTTTCAACATTGACGGTGCCGGTTCGCTGGTGCTGACCTCTGGCGACCGGGGCCAGTTCGGCGATGGTGCTGGCGGATACAGCACCTTTGGCTCGCAGTTTACCGCCGGTCGCGCGCCCGGTTCCAATGCGACAGTCAACATCACGAATGCCGGTAGTCTGGTTCTGGAGAGCGCGTCTGCCGGTGCGCCCACGCGCGAAGGGACCCGGCTAATCATTGGCGAATTCAACGGATCCACCGGAACAGTAACCGTCGATGGAACCGGGTCCAGCATACAGGCGATCCAGCGCGGATCGCTCGGATACGGCACACCGTCCATCGAGGTTGGTTTCGGTGGTCAGGGCACATTGATCGTTCGGAACAACGCAACGGTCGAAGCACTGGGTGAGCGTGCCAGGATTTCGGTCGCCAACGGAGATTACGACGCCAACGGTGTTCCAGATGTGACTGGCGCCACCAGCCTGCTGCGCATCGAAAGCGGCGGGACGGTTCTGGTCGACTCGCAGAACTACACCGGAGCCTCGACCACGGTGGGGCGTGGTGTGGGCTCCAAAGGTCGAGTCGAGATTGACGGCGTCGGATCCACACTTACGGTGCGAACAGACACCGACGTCGGCAGCCCGAACGATGTTGACGGAGTCTACAGCGATTATGTGAGCGGCGTCCTGAATCTCGGCGTACTAGGCTACGGATCGCTTCAGATTTCCAATGGTGGCACATTTTATGGGCGCGAACTCGAAGCCGGGCTTCAGGCAGCTACTCTGGGCGCACTCGGTGAGTTGAACTATTCCACCCGTGGCTTTCTTGCAGCTCCAGATGTTTCTGGTAGTGCCGTCATAGACGTTATGACGGGCGGAAGCATTGTACTTACTGCGACCGAGAATGCTGCGTATCGCGGATTCGATCTTGCCATAGCTAGCGGAACGAACGTCGTTGCAAACATTGACGGCGACGGAAGCCGTCTGGTCTCTCAGGGCGGTTCAGGACGGATCGTCGTTGGCCGTTATGGTGACGGCACGCTGAACATCACAAACGGTGGCGATGTCTACGGGTTCTTTGTGGACATTGGCCGGAATAATGGCGGAAGCGGTACTGTCAATGTAGTCGGTATGGGCTCGACGCTCACTGTATCTGACGAATTCGGAGCGTTCCTCGGACCGGATGCCGATGATCCGGCCAACCCCATCAACGGAGCCTTTCTTGGTCAGGCGGGGTTCTTGCGACTAGGTCGCGAAGATGGCTCGTATGCCAGGATGAACATCTCTGCCGGTGGTGTGGTCAACGTTCAAAACGATCCGTTGGGTGTGTATGATTTGCCTGCTGTACAACTTGGCCGAAACCAGGGATCCCAAGGCGTTCTGGACATTGACGGAGCGGGATCGCAACTAAATATCGTAATGACTGGTCCTATCGGTGATCAGGGGAATGATCGGATTGCATTCGGTCCGGAACTCTTCATAGGCGATGGTGGCCTGGGAACGGCGACAGTTCGCAACGACGCACAGATCAACATTCTTGGCGCCGATGCGAAGCTTGGTATCGGAGACGGACGATACATCAACGGGTTACCGACGGCATCTGCGGTTCAAAGCACTCTCCAAATTACGTCTGGCGCGGATGTCCTTGTAGATTCTCAGAATTACGGAACGGCCTATAGTACGCTCGGCCTTGGTTACGATTTTGGCGCGACTGTTCAGATCGGAAACCTGCGCGGATCTACCGGCAAACTGGTTGTTGACGGGATTGGCTCAACATTCACCGTTCGTTCGGACACAGATATTGGACAGATTGGGACGAACGAAGGCAGCGACTATACCAGTGGAAGGATTGCCCTGGGCGAACGTGGCTATGGCGCGCTCGACATCACGAATGGCGGCGCTGTGTTTGCGCGTGAACTGGAGGCTGGGGTCCGTGCCGTTCAGGTAGACGGCTCTAACCAAAAAACCTACGAGACGCGAGGCTACCTGGCGGCGCCAGACGTCACCGGTTCAGCGATCATCAATATCAATTCCGGCGGTAGTCTCACTCTGACAACCACGGACAATGCCGCGTATCGCGGTGTCGACATTGGGATCGCCAGCGGTACGAACGCACAAATAACAGTGGACGGCACTGGGTCGCTGTTAACCTCCCAGGGTGGTGCCGGGCGCATACTTGCCGGGCGTTATGGCACTGGTGAAATCACGATCCAGAATGGCGCCATCCTTCAGGGCAATTTTGGCGACTTTGCGCGCAACAACGGTGGCAGAGGAACTCTGACCGTGGATGGCGTAGGATCCACGGCGACCTTTTCCGACGAGTTTGGAAGTTTCAAAGGACCGGACACGACGGATCCGAATAATCCCGTTGCCGATGCATTCATCGGAGAGGCTGGCTTCCTGCGGTTTGGACGGGAGGCTGGATCCTATGGGAAGCTGATTGTTTCAAACGGCGGTACAGTAAATGTGCAGAATAATCCGACCGGAAATTATGATCAGCCAATCTTCCGACTAGCAGAACGCGCAGGTGCCACTGGGATCGCAGACATAGAAGGTCCCGGTTCGACATTAAACATCGTTCAGACTGGGTTGATCGGTGGGAATGGCAACCCGAACACCGAGAGCGGACCGAGAATTGAGTTGGGAAGTGCGCGACCGAACTCAGACGGCGGCGGGGCTGCAACCTTAACAGTACGCGATCAGGGAGTGGTGAATCTGTCTGGCGACGGTGCGACGCTAAACATTGGTCTCGGTCTTGATGGCGTCGCGGGAGATGCCGAAACCGCGAACATGATGATCCAGTCGGGCGCAACGGTTAACATCGATGCTCTGAACGGAACTCAAGGGGCCTATCTCGAAATCGGGCTCAACGAGACGGGCAACGGCATCCTCACGATCGACGGGGCCGGATCGCGGCTCGACATCAACTCCGACGTGCTCGATGCCAACGAAGGCTCGGTGTACTCGGGTATTGTGAATGTCGGGAGGCGGGGGGACGGGAAGCTCTACGTCCAAAACGGCGGTGTACTTTCAGTCAATGCCAACGATGATCGTGGCGGCAGCTTTGACCTCGGGTTTGCGGCAACTGGAGTCGGTTTCGTCTCCGTCGACACTGGCGGAAGTATTCTCGTTAGTGCGACCGCAAGCACGCCGCCTTTCATCGGAACAATCGATATTGGTCGCGAGGGACGAGGAACGCTCGAGATCAAGGGCGGCGGTGTCGTCACCAACGCTGCGGCAGATGGCGCGTCGAGCGTCGGGCGCGAAGCTGGGTCGCAGGGGTTGCTAACGATCGACGGCGCGGGCTCTCAGTTTAACGCCGGGTCGACGCTGGTCATCGGATCTGACTTCGACTTCAACACTCGCTCTGCGCTTGCCAACGATGGCGGAACGGGTACCGCTGTGCTGACGAATGGCGGCAGCATCAGTGCGGGCGACGCGACCGTCGGCAGCAATGGCCTACTAGGCGGACAGGGTACAATCACAGGCAATCTTGCCCTGGTCGGCGGGCGCCTTGGTCTCGATGGTACGGTCGCTGGAGCATCCTCGCGCGATAGTATCAGCATCACGGGCGATCTCACGGCAGATGCGTTGTCCACCATCGAGTTCGATGTTGATGGGTTCGGCGCAGGTGAGTTTGACGCCGTATCCGTGACCGGTACGACCACGCTCGACAAAGACGCACTCGTCCTCGATCTGAATGCTGCAAATGCAGTTGCAGGCAGTACCGCCACTCTGATCTCGGCGGGCGACCTTGTCACCACCGGCGACACGTTGCAGGAGGTTCTGGACAAACAGTTTGGGGGCATGCCGGTCGAAGCCGCATCGACGCTGAACGGTTTCACCCAAGGTATTTTGCTGGGAGATACCGGTCCGGATCTCGTGTTGGTCGCGTTGAACTCCAATCGGGTCAACGATACGGCAACCGTCGATTTCGGAGCGGCGCAGCCTCAAGGTGTGCAGCTTGCCACTGTCAATGGGTTTGGGGTCGGAATTGGCGGGGGCTATGACAACTTTAACGTCTATGGTGTGACGGCAGCTTTGGGGACAGTGGGCTCTGACACCATCACCATGTCGACAACATCAGACCTGCTGATCGACGGGCGCGACGGCGACAACACACTGAGCAGCGGACAGGGCGACGACTCGGTTCTGAGTGGAATTGGCTCAGACTTCATCGCAACCGGTTTTGGCGATGATCTCATCTCTGCCGGAGCTGGGATCGATACGATCATCGCGGGCGTCGGCAACGATCTCGTTCGCAGTGGGCTTGGTGCAGACGTTGTCACTTTCGGCGACGGGACGGCAGGGTTATCGTTTGGACAGGACCAGCTCTGGGGAACGGTCGACGAACTGAATGGCGACACGGTCACCGATTTTCAGTCGAACGACTCGATCGGGGTCCTCGACGCCACCGGGAACGTGCTCGCCGCGACGTTGAATGTCGGCGGAGGCGAGATCCAGATAGACGTTGGATCAAACGGAGTCATCGACGCGGTGATCTCGGTGAGCAACACTCTGTTCGGGGTTGGCACCAGTCTTGCCGGAACGAATCCGTTCAGCGGAGTACCGAACATTCAGGGCCCTCCAGCAGGCTCCGCCGCAAGCAGTCCTCAAACCGGAACGGATGGCAGCGACGAACTCACTGAGACGACGATAGACGAGACGTTCTTCGCAGTGGACGGAAACGACACGGTGCGCGCTGGCGGCGGCAATGATCTGGTCTTCGGGGGCGATGGGACCGATACGCTCTTTGGTGCCGCAGGCAACGACACGCTCCATGGCGGCGCTGGTGCAGACACGATGGACGGTGGTCTGGGCGATGACCGGTTCTTCGTCGACGATCCGGACGACGTGGTCATCGAGCTTGCGGACGGGGGCATCGACAACCTGACGACCTCGATCGACGTCACGCTGCCAGACCATGTGGAGCGCGGCTCGACGACCGGGACGGGCGACATCCGGATCACCGGCAATGCGCTGGACAATTTCATCGTCGGCAATGCCGGTCACAACAAGCTGTCGGGCGGCGGCGGTCGCGACCGTCTGATCGCGTATGCGGGCAATGACACGCTCGAGGGCGGAGCGGACAACGACATCCTCGAGGGCGGTTTGGGCGAGAACGTCTACATCTTCGGCGCGGGCTCGGGTGACGACGAGATCCGGGACTGGCA
>JBHJIZ010000037.1:0-26862 GCA_050043005.1 Paracoccaceae bacterium | reverse complement strand
CGAGATTTCAGTCAGGACGGGCGCGTCCAAACCTTGAGAGTCGTCTGCATAGGCCGTCATCATCCGGGAATAGACGCGGAGGATCGTCTCATCGATGTCCAAGTCGCTTGGCACATCCTGGAGGGCCATGACGTCGAGTAACCTAGCGTAGAAATTCCTCATCGACAGGAAGACATCGAACGGATCGCGATGCAGGAAGATGAACTTCGCGTCAGGGAATAGCCGCCGCAGATGTCCCAGACGCCCCGTGTAGACGGGGTTCTTGATCAGCATCTGCTTGCCTTGCGCGTAGGCGAGCTTGCGCATGAAATAGAGGAAACGCTCCTCCCACCGCCGGACGTCAGCTTGCGTGCATCCATCGAAGAACAGCCCGCGATCGATCAGCCTGTCGAACGCGCGTGGGAAGTAGATGCCATGATAGAAGGAGAGATCCGTCATCGAGGCCAAGCCGACCTCGTCCTCCTGTGGGCTCGTCGGTGTAACCGGGATGCGGTCGATCCAGCGATGCTCGGGCAACGCGCGTTCGAGTAAGGGCCGAAAGGCGGAGGCAATCCCGAACATATCCCACGGGAGGCCGACCGCAACCGGCGGGACGTATCCGAATTCTCCCAAGCTCATCGTGTTGTAGAGATGTGTAGTGCCGGACCGCCAATGACCCAGAATGAAGATCGGCGGGGCCTGCTCCTCCGTTTTGGGCAATCGGAACCGCAGCGCCAGCCGTTCAACAGCGCTGACCGGCGCCCGCGCAAGCGCTGCCCCCCAAACGCCGGCAGCACTGCCCCAGCGGTTCGGACGGCCGCCTTGCCGGAAAGTGCGCCAAAGCGTGTCGAGGTCTGCGCCGCAAAGCGGGTGCGCCATGCTGAAAGGTTCCTGAGTTGACCGGCAACGCCCTAGTTCAGCGCCTTGTGCTGAGCAATAGGCGAGATAGGCTGACCAACACGTATTTTCAAAGTTGTGAAGTGAGTGCGCGTTCAGGTTTGGTTTTTGACGGATCGGGAATCAAACGCGCCCGCAACTAGATTAAACAAGCGCTTGGGTCACGCGGTGCTTGGTATTGCCGACACATCCGAATGCGCCCGATGGTGGAGCCAATCCCGAGTGTCTGCAAGGTTCAGCACAGGTGCATGAAAATCACCCTGCTGCACCCAGACACCCGCATCAGACAACAGTGTCGATGTCGCGTTACTTTCCACGCCCTTAGCGCATACCTTCAGGCCCGCTGACGAAGCGCCACGCTGAAGGCTCGACATCACATCGATCGTCATAAGCGTTTCGCGGCGACCAACGGCTACGTTCGAGAGATCCGGCACGTTGAACTTTATTGTGCCAGCAGCGACCCGCGAGATGTTCCGCAATGCGCCGTCCCGCGCCCCGAAATCATCCAGCACCACGCCAACGCCCAATTGTGCAAGCCTTCCCAGATTCGAGATCGCCACATCGCTTCCACGGAACGCGCAATCAGCCTCGCTGATTTCGGCAGAGACACGCTCCGGAGCGATGTTGTTGTCGTCAAGCATCCAACTCAACCGGTCAACGAAACTGCCGGACAGCAGCTGCGTACGACTGAGGTTCAGGTGCAGGACGGGGACCGGCATCGACGCCCTGTGCCAGTTTCTGATTGCTTCCAAGGCGCGGTGGAGCACTTGAAGACCTACGTCCTCCATGAGTGAGTTTGCTTCGGCATCCTGCATGAAGTCTTGCGGCATCACGATCCCGCGCTCGGCATCATGCCAGCGCGCCAGCAACTCCAATCCTATCGTTTCGCCAGTCCGGCAATCGATGATCGGCTGGAACCATGGATAGAAGGACTCTGAGTGAATGGCGTTGCCGAGTGCGATGGCACGCTCGTTGCGTCGCCGCGCTTCCTCGGCCATGTCTGAATTGAAGATCGCAAATCGGCCTCGGCCCAGAGACTTCGCCCGGAACAACGCGGTGTCTGCATTGATGAGCAGACGTTTCGGATCGCGCACACGACCACGCTGACCGCCAAGGACCATGCCCATACTGACACCGACGCGGCAAATACGGTCGCCGTATGTGATCGGGGCTTCGAACTGTGTGATCAGCCGCTCGGCGATGCGCGTCATATCCGCTTCGTATTCGATCCCGGTTGCAACGATGAGAAATTCGTCGCCTCCAAGCCGTGCGAGAAGATCGGAGTCGCGGATTGCAGTCGACATCCTCCGGGTTGCCTCGCGCAGTACGAAGTCGCCCGCATCATGGCCAAGCGTATCGTTGACGGCTTTAAAATGATCGAGATCGATGTGAATCAGGCCGATCTTTCCGTCATCTTCCCAGACGTCGTCTTTGTTGGCTAAAAGATCGAGGAACGCGAGTAGGCCACGGCGATTCGGCAAACCCGTGAGGGAGTCGGTAAATGCCATCCGCTCGATTTTCTCATTCTCGAGCAACCGTTCGCGGATGTTGAGGGCAAGCACGTTGAACCGCTTGTTCAAGGACGCGATAGGCGTGGCATCGTCACTCATCGTCTCGGCGACGCCTTCCATCACATCGGAGAACCTGTCTGGCAGACGCTCAAGCATGCGACGCAAGGCGGCCACGTGCTGAAGTACGAAAAGTAGTCCGAGCGTTCCGATAATCCCAACCGCTGCAACGGAAACATGGATGATCTGGTCTTGAACGCGTGATTGAGTCTGGAACTGAGCGGCGGCCGCAGTTTCGATTTCGTCCAACGCGAGATCGGTCTGCGTCGATATGCGATCCGCCAGCTCTTGCGCCGACGCGAACGCATCGTTGCCAGACACTGTTCCGTCCAGAACGCGCTGTGAAAGAGATCTCAAAGCGCCCGTGGCATCTACGATCTTCTTGAAGGTAATCGGAGACATGTCCGCCGGAAGCGACTGAACCAGGCTTTGCTCACGCGCTGTCAAATCGGAAATCGCCGATCTCAGAGCGTCGGATGTTTCTGCGCTGATGTCAGCAGATGCTCGACGCGACCCAGCACCACGCAGTTCGGTCATCAATCCTGCAGCGCTGATCTGGATTTGCCGTGCCTGATCCGTAATGTGCATGAGTCGCGCAGAGGATCGCTCAAGCTCTGCCATCGGCGCCGTCAACATCCAGGCACCCCAGATCGCGGCGGCGACCACGGCGAGACCGAGGGCAACAATCGGCAACAACAATTTTGTGGCGAAGTTATTCGACACGAGCAACCATGAGCAGAGCACACCAACAACTCTCGAAACAATGCCGTAAGAGTGTTTCCAAGTCGGAAACATCAGGCATCTGCTTCGCGCCTGCTGCCCCGTGCGCAACACCGGCACGCAGGAACGCCAAAAGCCAGCAAGAATATGTCGTTTTCAGACCTTCGAGAGTTGCAAACTGACCCTCGGCCGCAAATTCCTGCCACGAATAATGCCTTGGTTCCGCGGCAGCGACATGTTTAGCTGCCGTCATGAACACTTAAAAATGCGGACAGGGAGAAACGCATGAGTGAACACATGATGACGAACCGGTCGTTCCATCCGTGGGCCACGAAGTTCGTCGAAGACTTCAAGGCCGGCAAGATGAACCGCCGCGAATATCTCGCTTCGATGGCAGGCGTGGGTGTCGCCACCGCTGGCGCGCTCGCGCTGGGTGGGCTGACCCCGACCCCGGCGCGCGCCGAAACGCCGAAAAAGGGCGGAACACTGCGCGTGTCGATGCAGGTCAAGGGTTGGAAGGATCCGCGGACCTACGACTGGACCGAGATGGGTTCGGCAGTTGCCTCGGTGAACGAATACCTCGTGCGCTGGAATGCGGACTTCACCTTTTCGCCGTGGCTGCTCGAAAGCTGGGAAGTCTCGGACGATGCGAAAACCTACACGCTCAAGGCGCGCCCTGGCGTCAAATGGTCGAATGGCGACGACTTCAACGCAGATGATCTGATCTTCAATATCTCGCGCTGGTGTGAAAAGGACGTCGAAGGCAACTCGATGGCGGGTCGTATGGCCGCGCTCATTGATGCCGAGACCAACAAAGCCGTCGACGGCGCGATCGAGAAGGTCGACGACCTGACCGTGAAGCTGAATCTGCCGCGCGCTGACATCTCGATCATCGCTGGCATGTCGGACTATCCGGCCATGGTCATGCACCGCTCGTACGATGGCGGCACCGATCCGATGACGGCGCTCGCAATCTCGACCGGACCGTGCAAGCTGGTCCAGTACGAGGTTGGCGTGATGTGCCGGCTCGAACGCAAGGAAGAGGCCTGGTGGGGTGGTGACTTCTGGCTGGATGCCGTCGAGTACCACGACCACGGCACCGACCCGACGGCGATGATCTCGGCCATGGAAGCCGAAGAGGTCGACGCCAACTATCTGACACCACCAGACGCAATCGAACAGCTGGATTCCATTGGTGCCGTCACGTCACCAAAGGCAACCGGTTCGACGATCGTCATCCGCATGAACGTCGATAACGCACCTTACGATGACATCAGGGTTCGCCAGGCGGTCACGGCTGCTGTCGACAATTCGGTCGTTCTTGATCTCGGCATCAATGGAACGGGTATTCCTGCGGAAAACCACCATGTCGGCCCGATGCACATTGAGTATGCTGACGTGGGCGCGCCTGTTCGGGATGTGGAAAAGGCAAAGGCCCTGTTGGCCGAAGCCGGTCAAACCGACCACGAGTTCGAGATCATCTCGATCGACGATGACTGGCGCCGCAACACGACGGATGCGGTTGCTGCGCAGATGCGTGACGCCGGTCTCAACGTCAAGCGGACAGTGATCCCCGGTTCGACCTTCTGGACCGACTGGTCAAAGTACCCATTCTCGTCGACCAACTGGAATGGCCGCCCGCTCGGCGTTCAGGTTCTGGCGCTCGCCTACAAGGCCGGTGAGGCATGGAACGAGACGGCTTACAACAACCCAGAGTTCGACAAGCTTCTGGATCAGGCTTTGGCTACACCCGATGCCGACGCACGCAGAGCGATCATGGCCGACGTTCAGAAGATCCTGCAGGACTCCGGCGTGATCATCCAACCGTTCTGGCGCTCGATCTTCCGTTCGCACCGCGAGGCCGTGAAGGGCTACGACATGCACCAGGCGCAGTTCCAGTTCGCTGACCTGTACTGGCTGGACGAGTAATCCGGCCTCTCTGAAAGCGCCATGGGCGGCATCTGCCGCCCATGGCTGCGCACCAAGCAACGCGCCGTGTGCACAATCTGCGCGAGCCAGACCGGGGGCCAGCCATGTTCATGTTCATCCTAAAGCGCCTGGGAACGATGATCCTTACGATTCTCGTCCTCACACTCATCGTCTTTTACATGGTCAACCTGCCGGGCAATCTCGAGAAGATCGCCAAGACTGAAGGCAATATGCGCATGACCGATGAGCAGGTCGCCGCGTGGCTCGACAAGGAAGGCTACAATCGCCCCTTCTTCACCCGTTACGGCGAGTGGGTGGTCGGCACCGTCCAGGGCGACATGGGCTTTTCGCGCACAGCCCGCAAGCCCGTCTCGGAAGTCATCG
This sequence comes from Paracoccaceae bacterium, assembly GCA_050043005.1. GTDB lineage: Bacteria > Pseudomonadota > Alphaproteobacteria > Rhodobacterales > Rhodobacteraceae > Thermohalobaculum. The sequence goes on along the minus strand of JBHJIZ010000037.1, from coordinate 21,385 downwards.
GCCAACGCCTGGGCCTGACGGGTTTGCTGATGTTCTGGGTGATGATCGTGATGGTTCCCGGGGCGCTGATCATCGGCGTACTTGCCGGGATGCGGGAAGGATCCCGATTGGACCGAGGCTTATCGGTTGCCTCGATCACATCGACATCCGCGCCGGAATACGTGACGGGGATCATCTTCACAGTCGTCTTCGCATCGCTGTTCCGCGGTTTTGAGAAAGAACTCAGTTGGTGGCCCGAGGGTTTCTATCTCAATGGCTCGGCCGCGACCGCCGCCTCGAAGGGCATCACGTTCTACAATTTCGCTCTGCCGGTCATGACCATGGCGATCTATGGCATGGGCTATATCGCACGGATGACACGCGCCAGCATGGCCGAGGTGATGACCTCGCAGTACATCCGCACAGCGCGTCTGAAAGGCCTCAGTTTCCGAACGGTGGTGCTGAAACACGCGCTCAGGAACGCTTTGATTGCCCCATTCACCGTGATCATGCTGCAGTTCCCGTGGCTGCTGACCGGAGTCGTCATCGTCGAGACGATGTTCAACTACAAAGGCTTCGGCTGGTCCCTGGTCCAGGCCGCAGGCAACAACGACATCGACCTGCTGCTTGCCATCAGTTGGGTTGCCGTGATCGTCGTTCTTCTCACCCAGCTGATATCGGATATCGGCTACGCCTACTTGAACCCGCGGATCCGCGTGAAGTGATCGGCCGCGCTGGGGGAATGACATGAAACCGGAAACGATCTCTACGATCGAAGTCATCATCACGTCCGTCATCCGGTTCTGGCCGGTGTGGGCTGCGCTGGCTGTCTCGCTCACGAGCGGCTACTTCATTCGCGAACGGTTGGGAACGTTCGGCAGGCTCTATGGGTCACCGGTCGGCCTCGCCGGTCTTGCCATAGTGCTGTTCTGGGTGTTCACCGCCCTCTTCGCCGATGTGATCGCCGTCCTGGGACCGCTGGAACAGAGTTTTACCGGCGGCATGAAGAAGGCACCGATCGGATCGATCGACTCAGAGTCAGGGATCTTGTTCCTCTGGGGTGCTGACAACCTTGCACGCGACATCTTCAGCCGCGTGGTCTACGGCAGCCGGATCGTTCTGATCATCGCACCTGCGGCGACTTTGATCGCCTATATGGTCGGCTCAACGCTCGGACTGCCAGCTGGTTACTACACCGGCTGGATCGACACCGCGATGAGCTTCCTTGCCAACCTCGTCCTCGCCTTCCCGGTCATCTTGCTGTTTTACCTGCTGGTGACACCGGAAGTCCGCATCCCGACCATGTACAACTTCGGCCTGTTCGAGGTTCCCTGGTCGATCCCGATCGGCATGGCAGCACTGTTTTTCCTATTCCCGATCATCTTCCTCTGCCTGATGTGGTGGACGAAGTACGAAAAGGCGCCGCAGAAACTGATGATCCGTGGCGGCATCACGCTGGTCATCGGATTGTGGCTTTATGTCGGGCTGGTGTTCCAATCGCCGATTGCGCCGCTCTCACTCGATCCAAACGAGTTGAACGTGTTCGCGGCCGTCGTGCTGGGATCATCACCCGGCGTGTTCCGGATCGTCCGGGGGCTGACCATGGACATCAAAACCCGCGACTATGTCGCCGCCGCACAAACCCGCGGCGAGCGCCCATGGTACATCATGTTGTGGGAGATCCTGCCCAACGCTCGCGGACCACTGATCGTCGATTTCTGCCTGCGCATCGGCTACACAACAATCCTGCTTGGAACGCTCGGGTTCTTTGGCCTCGGCCTGCAGCCGGAAAGCCCGGACTGGGGCTCGATGATCAATCATGGCCGCTCGTTCGTGCGCCTGACATCAACCATTCACCTGGCACTCTTCCCAGCCCTCGCACTCATGACACTGGTGCTTGGCCTGAACCTGTTGGCCGATGGCCTGCGCGAAGAAAGCCTGAAGGACTGAGGAGGACCACGCGATGGATCTCGGACTGAGCACCGACCCGAACACGCCGATCCTCGAAGTCGAGGATCTGAACATCTCGTTCTACACCCGCAGTGGCGAGATCCCGGCAGTCATGGATTTCTCGATGACCGTGATGCCCGGCGAAACCATGGGACTGGTGGGCGAATCCGGCTGCGGCAAGTCGACGGTTTCCCTCGGGATAATGCAGTACCTGGGCAACAACGGGCAGATCAAATCGGGCTCGATCAAGTTCATGGGTCGAGACATGTCGAGCTTCAGCCGCGAGGAATTGCGCGACATCCGGGGTTCGAAGATCTCAATGGTCTATCAGGAGCCAATGGCCTCGCTGAACCCTGCTATGAAGATCGGGCGGCAGCTCAACGAAGTGCTGACCTTGCACGAAGGCTTGTCCGAGGAAGAGGCCGCGAAACGGTCAGCCTCGATGCTGGATGCCGTGCGCCTGCCCGCTCCGGACCGTATCATGGGCGCTTACCCGCACCAACTCTCAGGCGGTCAGCAGCAGCGCGTCGTGATCTCGATGGCGCTGCTCTCGAAGCCGCAGCTTCTGTTGCTGGATGAACCGACGACGGCACTGGACGTCACCGTTGAAGCCGGGATCGTCGAGCTGATTCAGGATCTCGCCCGCGAGTTCGGCACCTCGATGATTTTCGTCAGCCACAACCTGGGTCTGATCCTCGAGACCTGCGACCGCATCACGGTCATGAACTCAGGCGAGGCCGTCGAAGCAGGTGACATCAACACCGTCTTCGACAACATGCGCCACCCCTACACAAAGGGTCTGCTGCGCTCGATCCCTGTTCCCGGCGCCGACAAGTACGCCAAACCGCTCGTTGCCATTCCCGGTCAGCTACCGCTGCCGCATGAACGCCCCGTGGGGTGCAATTTCGGCCCGCGCTGCCAGCATTATGACGAGGAGGCCTGCAACAAAGGCTTGGTCCCGATGGCCGAGGTCGGGCACCGCCACTGGTCGCGCTGTGCCCGTATCGACGAGATCGACTGGGATGCAGACGTTGCGGCCGGCGTAATCGACGAGCCGAGCGAGGTCGGCGATGTCGTCGTCTCGGTCGAGGGTCTGAAGAAGCACTATGCGGTGTCCTCTGGCATGTTCGGGGGCGGCGACACGCGTACGGTCAAGGCCAACGAGAACCTCAGCTTCAATGCACGCGAGGCCGAGACGGTCGCCATCGTGGGCGAGTCCGGCTGTGGCAAGTCCACATTCGCCAAGGTGCTGATGGGCCTGGAAACCGCGACCGAAGGCGAGGTCACCCTCGGCAACCTCGATATCGCACACTTACCGGTCGAGAAACGCGACGCCAAGACGGTGTCTTCGGTCCAGATGGTGTTCCAGAACCCATTCGACACGCTGAATCCCTCGATGACCATCGGCGACCAGATCGTCCGCGTTCTGGAGCAATTCGAGATCGGCGATTCCGATGCTGACCGCGAGAACAAGATGTTGGAGCTGCTGGATCTGGTGAAACTGCCGCGCGAGTTTGCCCGGCGGATGCCGCGCCAGCTCTCTGGTGGCCAGAAACAGCGTATCGGCATCGCCCGCGCCTTTGCCGGACGACCGAAGCTGGTAGTCGCTGACGAGCCAGTCTCGGCGCTTGACGTCTCGGTCCAGGCGGCGGTGACCAAGCTGCTCACGGACATCCAGCGCGAAAGCCGCACGACTATGTTGTTCATCAGCCACGACCTGGGCGTCGTGCGCTACCTGTCCGACAGGATCGTGGTGATGTATCTCGGCCGGATCATGGAACAGGGCAAGACCGAGGATATCTTCGCACCGCCCAATCACCCGTACACGGAAGCGCTGCTCTCCGCCGTGCCGGTGGCTGACACGCATGTCAAGAAACGCCACGTGGTGTTGGAGGGCGAACTGCCGTCGCCGCTGACGCCGCTTCCGGGCTGCCCGTTTCAAACCCGCTGCCAGTTCGCCATCCCGGGCAAGTGCGACAGCCAACTGCCGCCCGCTCGCGAGATGGGTGAGGGGCATATCATTGCCTGCCATCTCGAGCCCGAGACACTGAAAGAGATGGAGCCGGTGATTGTGGTCGAGGACAACGTGGCGGCGGGCTAGGCACTCGCCCCGTCGGCACGTTTCAGCGAGTTCTCGCTTTCGCCCGCTGCGTCGAACACAATCTCCAATGTGAACGTGGTGCCGACGCCCTCCTCCGAGCGGACGGTCAGGCAGCCGTCCATCAACTCGGTGAGCGATCGCGCGATCGATAGACCCAGACCGACACCTTCGCTGCGCCCGCCCCGGCCCGTCGCAATCTGGCTAAACTTGGTGAAGATATCGGCCAGCTTGTCTTCTGCTATGCCGCAGCCAGTGTCTTGAACGTCAATGACCACCGCGGTCCTGTCCGCAAGTGGCATAGACTTCGCTATCAAAGATACGGTGCCTTGATCGGTGAATTTCACCGCGTTGGTGAGCAGATTAATAACGATCTGGGTCAGCCGGGTTCCATCAGCAACGATTGCCGTACCGTCGAGGTCCAGCTTCAACTCGAGTTCGAGTTCTTTTTCGGCAGCTTTCGGCCGAACCATCTCGAAGCTGTCACGCAAGATCAAATCCAGATCACAAGGTTGCCGTTCCAACAGCAGATCGCCTGTCTCAAGCGTCGAGGTCGTGAGCAGCCCGTCGATCAGATCGATCATGTGCAGGCCCGAGCGCCTGAGCGTCGCGAGGAAGCGTAGCTGCGTCTCGTCAAGATCGGACTGTTCCATCAAAGCCGCGATACCGAGTACCCCATGCATCGGTGTGCGCAGTTCATGCGTCACACGGGCAATGAACTCGGACTTCAGCCGGCTCATGTCTTCTGCTTCGAATTTGGCCACTTCGAGTAACTGCTGACGCTCGTAGACCGTGGTCACGTCACGGTGCAGCGATATCGATCCACCGTCCGGGAGTGTCACGCGCACAACGTTGTAGACGCGGCCCGTCTTGGTTCGAACCGACCGGTGCCTGACCCGTTGATCTGCGATCTTATCCAACTGTTCCAGAGTCTTGGGACGTTCTTCGAACATTTCGTCGATGATCTCGGTACAATCGATGAAGTGCTTCGTGAACCAGGCAATATGATCGCCAACTTGCAGCGAGTACGGGTTGATGCCGTACATTCGCGTCAGTTCACTGTTGAACAATTCGACGCGTCCCTCGGCGTCCACTTGAAGGATGCCTTCGTCCGAGTGCTCGTTCAGGGCTTCCAACTGGCGTGTGCGACGCACCAGTTGGGACCGGTCGGTCACATCGCGGACGGTTACAATTCCGCCGCCGTCGGCAACCGCCTTGCGCCGGACATCCAGCTTCCTGCCATCAAGCGTAAAACACTCGACCGCACGATCGACTTCGTCTTGGTACCCGCCGGTCAGCAGCGTCCGGACAACTTCGTTTGCCTGCCCCAGATCATCGCCTTCCCAGAAATCCAGATCGAAATGCCGTGCAACCGCATCTCGAATGTGAAGACCCGTGAAATCAGTGGCGTTTCCGTTCCCAAGGATTGAAAAGATTTGTCGATTGTGCGCCGTGATGTAACCGTCGCCGTCGACGACGACGACTCCGTCCTCCAGACCATCAATCAAGTCTGCGAACAAATCCCTACACAACACCTGGTCCTGCGCGTCAAATACCATGCAGTTACCGACCCCTGACGACACTCCTAACGCACTTTCAATACCTAACCTCTTGCTAAGACCGGGTTAAACACGCCTCATCAGAGACGGATCCTGTGCAATTCGCCGCGTCGCGAGTAGACAGCCCATCATCGGACCAGATACCTAACGAAAAACAGCGGACAACGACTGATATGACCCTGATGCGCGCTATCCATGTTCTGAACGGACCAAACTTGAACTTGCTCGGGCAGCGAGAGCCCGAGATCTATGGCTCTGATACGCTCGAAGACATCGCGCAGCGCCTCGCGGAACGGGCAGCACCGACGGGCTGCGAGATCCTCTTGCGTCAGACGAACTACGAAGGTGAGCTGGTCGAATTCATTCAGACTGCGCGTACCGATGCGGTTGGGGTGATCATCAATCCCGCTGCATACACACATACATCCGTCGCCGTGCACGATTCGCTCAGGACGCTGACGGTCCCGATCATCGAACTGCATCTGTCGAACCCGCATGCGCGCGAGGCCTTCCGCCATCACTCTTACGTGTCTCCGGTCGCCACGGGCATTATCGCGGGCTTTGGCGCCAATGGATACGAACTCGCGCTCGATGCCATGCTCGCGATCATCAATCCCGGTTGATCGGGAAAAGTTTCAACAGAGCGTAGGGAACCCTCGAAGCCTCCGTACCATTGAACGAGCACACCGAAACGCTCGATCAGTCAGGAGACTTCGACATGACCACGACCCGAACCTACGTCGCCGCATCGCTTGCTGTCTGCGCCGTTCTCGTGGGCGCATCGGCCCTTGCCCAACCCGCTGCGGTCTTCGCGCGCGCAGACGCAAACAATGATGGCGCTGTGAGCCGTGCCGAGGCAACCGACGCCCGCCGCGCGATGTTCGCTCGGCTTGATCGCAACGCCGACAACATGATCTCGGATGACGAACTGCGGAGCGCGCGAAACCGCATCGCCGCCATGGCGCGGATGGCCGATTCCATAATGCTGCTTCGCTCTCAGCGTCTTGACGTTGACGGCGACGGCTCACTCACCGAAGCGGAATTCATGGCGAGCAACCCGATGTTCGATCGGATCGATCGCGATGGAGACGGTGTCGCCACCGCCGAGGAAATTTCAGTGATCCGCGACCAGTTCACCCAGCAGACCCGTTGAAACGCCAACAACAGGAGAGCAACATGGCACGCGCCCGATATGCGGGAGTTACCGCCGTCATCCTGGCAACACTGATCGCCGGTACGGCCTTTCCACAAGAGTCGAGCCGCAGTGGCCCGAACGGCACCGTGAATCGCAGCTACGATGCTGATATCGGCCTAACGGTTGATCGGAATGGCGTCAACGGCGGCAACTCGAGCACCACAGTGACATGCTCTGGCGGCGGACGCTGCCAGCGCGATTACTCGGTGACCAGCCCTGACGGCCAGACAGCGACAGGGCAACGCCTCTCGCAGCGTGGCCCGTGGGGAGTGCGGTCTGGCAACACCGTCACAGCGCCAGACGGGCACACCACGACCCGGTACCGCGCGAGCCCGGCTCCAAGCCTCACCAGGCCACGCACCCGCGCGCGCCGGGTGGTACGATGGTAGTGTCCGCGGCATCCTGACGGCCCCTGCCACACGATCATCCGTGTCCGATCGCACCCAAGCCCACACGGCCGCACTTCTCTCGGCCATCGCGCGCAAGGACCGGCGCGCGCTGGGTGAGTTGATCGCAGTGCACGGGCGCGGATTGACCCTCGTGGCGACACGATATCTGGGAAGTCCGGAGGACGCTGATGAAGTGATCCAGGACGTGTTTCTACGCGTCTGGCGTCACGCGAGCAAATACGACCCGCAGAAGGCCCGCGTGAAGACATGGCTTTATCGGATTACGGTCAATCTTTGCATCGACCGGCACCGGCGCATGTCCTTGCGCCGTTTCATCGGTCTCGACGATCCCCCTGTCGAGATCGCCGATCCGCAGCCCAGCGCTGCGGATCGGCTTGAAGACCGACACACACTGGACACAGTCCGCGCAGCAATCGCCGCGCTGCCCGCACGCCAACGGATGGCGCTTCTGCTCAGTGCAGTGGCCGAGTTGGACACGAACGACGTTGCAACAGCGATGGCCATCAGCCCCGGCGCAGTCGAACAACTATTGGTCCGCGCCCGCCGCAAACTTCGCGCAGCGACCACCCAGAACGAGGATCAGACAACATGAGCCGACAAAAAGAAGACACGGACACTGACATTAATGCACTGGTGCGTGCAGCCAGTGCCGTGCCAACTGATGAGACCGCCACCTTCTACAAGGTCCTCAGCCGGTTGGACGCCGATCCACATAGAACCCCGGTCCAGCTTCCAAGTCTTGCACCTAGTGTGGCGCTGGCAAGCTTCGCCGCCTTGATGCTTGCGGCGGGAACTGCGGGATATGCATTGCCTGATCTTGCCCCCACCAATCCCGATGATCAAATCCTGGCACTTGCCTTTGGAGGCTCGGATGCCGTGCGGGACCCGTTTGGATTAACGGCGCCAGGATCAACGAAATGACAAGACGCCGCATTCTTCGGATCGCTTTCGTGACTGTGGCGTGCCTTTCGCTCCTGCTGAATGCCGTTGTCATCGGCGTTGGCCTGCGGTTGGCGGATCGTGGCTGGTTCGCAGCAAGTCCGGCAGGTGCACTCGCGGACATGCCGCGCGAGATGCGCCAGAGCTTTGTGGCTGCTCTGCGCGCAGAGCGTCCACGGCTCCGGGGACTGGCGGACGATCTCCGCGCCCAACGCACCGAGATGTTGAAAATCGCGGCACAGGAGCCCGTTGATCGCGTGGCACTGGAGGCCGCGATGGCCAACGTCCGCGCCGCAACGACGCGCGTTCAATCCGCTGCGCACTCCGTCATTCTGAAGACCGTCGACAAGACAGCATCGCGCGAGTGATTGCCCGAAAGTCTAGCGCACCAGGGATGTTCGGAACGCGAGCAACGCCAGACCGATGCCAAGTGCCGTAAGCACCGGCAGAACACCGATACCAACCGTCTCATACGCCACAGCACTGATCGCCGAGCCGATCGACATGCCCACGTAGACGGCCGAGGCATTCAGCGCCAGCGACAGGTTCGACTTCTCCGGGGCAAGTCGCACCAACCGCGTCTGCAGCGGCGCCATCACCATCAGCCCCGCCGCGGACCAGACCATCATGGAGGGCACAATCAACCATAAGACCGGCGGCAACAGCCAGAGCACACTCAAGGCAAGGATCACGGTTACAAGACAGGCTGTCACCGTTCCTTCCGGCCCCAAACGACCGGCAACGATCGAGGAGATCTGGTTCCCCAAAACCCCGCCAATCCCGAAGCAGAACAGCAGCAGCGGCACCAGGTGATGCGGCGCCTCGGCCACCTGCACGAGCCAGACGGCCAACAGGCCATAGGTGATGAACTGCCCCATCAGTTGTAGCGCCGTGGTCGATATCGATAGCGCCAGCGCCCGATCCCGCATGACCGAAAGCAACACGGCAAGCGTCGCCCGGCTTCCCCGGTTCGTGTCGTCCATTACCCGCAACACGACCGGTGCAATCGCCAGAGCCGCGCAACCCATCACAACCCATGCGACACGCCAGCCAAAGGTCTGGCCTAGCCAGCTTGCCAGCGGCATCCCCATGACCGAGGCAACGGTCAGTCCGGTGAAGACCGCCGCCAGCGCCCGGGCGCGCCCTTCCGGTGGGACCATTGCCGCGCCGGCAGCCGAGGCCGTTGGCCCCGTGATCGCCGCCCCCAGCGCCATGCCGACCCGGCTGGCCGCTGCCGTCCAGTAGTCCGGCGCAATCGCACACAGGAAACAGGACGCGGCCATCAGTGTGACACCCGCCGCGATCAGACGCCGCCGCGCAATCCCGCCCAGAACAGCCTGAGCCAAAGGTGCAGCGACCGCATAAACCACCGCGAAGATCGTGACCAAACCGGCAATCGCAGACTCGCGCACGCCAAGCCCAGCGCTCATCTCGGCCACCAGCCCGATTACGCCCAGCGACGTCGCGCCGACGAAGAAATACGCGATCGCCAGCACGATCAGCGCAGTGCGGACTGGGGCGGCCTGTGCCGCCTCTGGCTCTGTCATGATGTCTGCCGGACGGATCCGGCTCCGCGTCAGTTGAGGTTGCGCGCCTCATAGGCGCAACAGTTAGGAATGCCGCCCCGGTTCATACAGTCAAGCACTGCGTTGTCGAACAGCAGACACCCATGGGCCGCGCAGGCTTCGCCGCCAAAGGATTGTCCCAGCAGGTATCCGAGATCATATGCTTCATTTCTCGCTTCCAGCCATAGTGCTTAAGGACCGGATCCATCTGAAGGATCGCCAAGTCCAGATCGATGCCTGCGGCTGGCTATCCGTCAGTCGAGGCCGGATCGTCTTGCCTGCCCAACTGCACGCAACCGCAACAAGCACTTGATCCGGAAGCCACTCTGCACCGCCACGCTGGCGGCGCGCCTCCAACGCTGACCGAACCCTGCGGTCGCTCCGGATCTCGGATGTCGGATCACAGGTTGCCAGATGCTTAAATTTTGGGCATTCTCGCCGGATTACGCACTTCACATCGCTTACACGCAGATTTTCCCCCGGAGGCTTTCGATGACTTCTGTTTTCACGTCCCGCAAGAAGCGGGTCGACGCGACGCTCGAGTTTTTGACCGACCGCATCCCCGCCGCGCTCCACACCCAGCTGACGCAGGCAGTCTCGCTCGAAGCACACAAAAAGAACGCAGGCGCTTACATCCGACTCGACTTGGGACGCGACTCAGATGCCCGTCGTGCACTGCGGTCGATCCTGCTCTGCCAATACCTGCTGGTTGACTCTCGATCCGACGGCAAAGTGACGGCTTGGGGAAAGGCCAGCTTCGGGACCAAGGCATCGACCAAGGACCACTGGAAGAACCGGCCCGAAATCGACATCATCGCAGGCGTCAAAGCATACGACAAAAGCGGAACAGTCAATCTTGCAGATACGCTCGACAGCCTTGGCACCGATCCCGGCGACATCGTCTTCGCCTACAACAAGATGACCCGCGAAACGACCAATCTGGGCGCGCGCGAACCGATCTGCTATCAATCCATAGCCTTCGCGCTTTGGCTGTCAGGTCGCGCGTCACTGCCGTGGTTGTCGACATGGTATGCCTCGCTGAACGCGGGCAACTGTTTCCAGCAACTTGGCCCAGGAGACGAGATCCAGCTCGACCAGATTGCCCGGATCCTGAACCTCCGCGGCGCGGTCATCAGCTTCCGGGCCCGCGAGATCAAAGGACCGCAAACCGTCAACCACTGGGCCGTGATCACTGGCGAAGGCAAGGCGGTCGGCAGCAACACCGACGGGTTCAACGACGCGGGCTCGGCCGAGCCAGGTTATCAGTTCATCTGGGGCAAACGCCGCTTCGGCAAGTTCGACATCCAGGAGTGTATCGACGCCTGCAACGCCAACACGAAGTATAGCGACTCCGGCGGTGTGCGCGTCGCCATACACCCATTCGAAGCCATGGACCTCTGGTAGATGTCCGCACGCCCGGCGCCAGATCAGGATCCTCTGCCGCAGGGGTCATGTTCCGCTTGAATTGAACGCTCGTTCACTTAACGTGCCAGCGGGGAGGACGACCACGCCGATGGCACGTCGCACAGGATCAGATGGAACCCGCACACGCGCGGCTATTCGTGCCGCCGCCATTCGGCTGATCGCGCGCGTGGGTTACGAGGCTGTCTCGATGCGCCGCCTTGCCCAGGATGTCGGCGTCGGTGCGGCCGCGCTCTACCGCTACTTTCCGACCAAGCAGGCGATCCTGTTCGATCTGCTGATAACCCACATGAACGACCTGCTCGACGCCTGGGCGCATGCCCGCCCCACAGGCGCCCTGGCACCCCCAGACCGTCTGCGCTCCTTCGCGCGTTTCCACATCCGCTATCACCTCGACCAGCCCGACAACCTGTTCCTCAGTTACATGGAACTGCGCAGCCTCGATGCCGCGAACTTCGCTCGGATCGAGGACCTGCGCCGCACCTACGAACACGAGGTCGCAGAGATCATCGCCTCCGGAATCGCCAGCCGCGATTTCCGGCCCCAGGACCCGCGCGTTACCGCCCGTGCACTGATCGCCATGCTGAACGGCCTGCCCGTCTGGTTCCGCGACGATGGCGCGCTGGGCCGCGATCACGTCGAACAGCTCTATATCAGTATGGTCGCGGGCCTTGTCGGCACCGCCCCCATACCCGAACTGCAGGAGACCGCATGTTTCACGCCAGCATGAAGTTTGGCCTGGCCGAGGAGATCGAAGCCTTGCGCGAAGCCGTCCATCGCTTCGCCCAAGACCGCATCGCACCGCTCGCCGCGAAGACCGACGCCGAGAACGATTTCCCGCACCAGCTTTGGCGCGAGATGGGTGAGATGGGCCTGCTCGGCATCACGGTGGAGGAAGAGTACGGCGGCTCCGGCATGGGATACCTCGCGCACTGTATTGCAGTGGAAGAGATCGCCCGGGCCTCCGCCTCGATCTCGCTCTCTTACGGCGCGCACTCAAACCTCTGCGTCAACCAGATCCGCTTGAACGGCACGGAGGAGCAGAAGCAGAAATACCTCCCCGGCCTTTGCTCCGGCGAGCATGTCGGGGCGCTGGCGATGTCGGAGCCGGGTGCCGGCTCGGACGTCGTGTCGATGAAGCTCCGCGCCGAAAAGCGCAACGACCACTACCGTCTGAACGGCAACAAGTTCTGGATCACCAACGGTCCGAATGCTGACACGCTGGTCGTGTACGCCAAGACCGACCCGGACGCAGGCTCGCGCGGGATCACCGCCTTCCTGATCGAAAAAGCCATGGCCGGGTTCTCGACCGGGCAGAAGCTCGACAAGGTCGGGATGCGCGGCTCGAACACATCCGAGCTGATCTTCGAGGATTGCGAGGTCCCCTTCGAGAACGTCCTGGGCGAGGAAGGACGCGGCGTTTCCGTCCTGATGTCCGGTCTCGACTACGAACGCACCGTGCTGGCTTCGATTGGTGTCGGCCTCATCCACGCCTGCCTCGATGCCATCATGCCCTACCTGCACGAACGCGAGCAGTTCGGCCAGCCGATTGGCAGCTTCCAGCTCATGCAGGGAAAGATCGCCGACATGTACACCGCCATGAACGCGAGCCGCGCCTATGTCTACGCAGTGGCCGCCGCCTGTGACCGGGGCGAAGTCACCCGCCAGGACGCCGCGGCGTGCTGCCTGTTCGCCTCCGACAAGGGCATGGAACAATCGGTCGAGGCCGTCCAGGCCATGGGAGGCGCGGGCTATCTGCGCGATTACCCAGTCGAGCGGATCATGCGCGACGCCAAGCTGATGCAGATCGGCGCGGGCACGCAGGAGATCCGCCGCATGCTGATCGGCCGGGAGCTGTTCGCGGCAACGGCGTGAGGCTTGCAGCCGTCCTCGGCACGGTGCTGTGGGCGATGGACGCATCGGCTCAGACTCAAGCACCGGAGCCGCCAAAGCACTGGGACACCTGCCTGCTGATCGCCGGACCCACGGATACAACCGCTTGCTCCGACCTGATCCTGAGCGACTGCGCCGACACCGAGGCGCCCGCCACATGTGTGGGCAAGATGACGGAAACCTGGGTTGGCCACTATGTGACCAAGAATCTCGTCGTCGCCATGCGGATGCAAATGGAAAGCGCACTGATTGGCGGCGGTTCGGGCCTGGATGACACTTTCCTGGGAGAGATGGTGGCGGTCACGGACGCCGTCGTCTCGGCACTGCACGCTGGCCAGAATGGGCGGGCTCTCGCGTTGATCGTGGACACGACGCTGAAACGCCATTTCGCCCAGACATCGCAATGATCGCTAGGTCGTATCTCTCGTGGAATATGCGCCCATAGCATTGGGCAGATGCCGGGCTATGAGTGTATCTCTTCTACCGATGCTGCCTCGAACTCGTCCGTTTTTGTAAGTCCAGCGTCAGAACTCAACGCGCGTGAGCCAGGCGCCTCTGGCATTCGATCATAACTGCAGCGAAACCTTGACCTGGTTCCGAAGTGGATCGATTATGTGCTTGTAGTGAATGGAGTTCCGCATGCGTGCCTTATGTTTAGCTTTTCTTCTATGTTTCTCGGCGAATGCTGCCAACGCTGACGAGACCCAGCAACAGCGCTTGCTTGAGTGCATTTCGAACCCGACAATGGAAACAATTGCGGACTGCCGACGAGAGATGCTCTCTCGCTGCAACGTAGACGATGCCTCTTCGGGTGCGCCGTCCATACTCGAAGAATCGCGAACCATGTGCGTCTTCATGATGGCACTTTCCTGGACCCTTCACGAGGACTTCAATTCTGGATCGGGTGTATTGGTTAAGAACATCCGTACAAGATGCGGAGACTTGACCGATCACAGCACACCAGAGAGCCGTTCGAATGTCCTTAAGCTCGTTCGTGAACACTCACATTGCAGGATCAATACAATCGCGCAGCACGTCCGAGCTAGGCTGGTGCGTGAGAAGTAACCCATGGACCGCTAGCGACCCCGAGCTTAATCAGCGCACGCCACGAACGCTTCGCATCAAATGGTTGAACGTTGTTCTTTTTTCGGCACTTTTATTGGTGCTCTCAACAAGATCTGCATCGGCAGCCGATCTTGAAGCCGATCTGGAGTCGCTCGAAGCCTGCGTGCTTGAAAGCGGTGCTTCCGGTCAAGAGGATGACTGCATTGGAATCCTCCACGAGCCCTGCAAAACCCTCCGATGCTACCACCAGGAACTGGCGCTCTGGCGTTTGATCCTATTGGACGCGGCGCCGAATGGCGAAATGATCCCGAACCGGCGAATGCAAGTGGGAACCTGGCAGGATCGGGTTCGGATCTACCAAGAGTTATGCGAAGCGCGTGTACCGACCAACGCCGAACTCGCAATCAACGTGCAAGTCGCGGCTTGCGCACGCGATGCTCACGCCCATGCCGCGATTAATGAACTGCTCAAGCGTTGAGGAGTGAAGCATCCGCCGGACATCGCGCGCCGTATCGCACTACTCCGGATAGTCCCGCACGAACACGAGTCGGTGCGCATCCGACGCCTCAGCCTGATACTCATACCCACCGGTCGAGAAGCCTTTCAGATCCTCCACCGTTTCTGCCTGTGTCTCGATCGCAAACCGCGCCATGGCACCGCGCGCCTTCTTGGCGAAGAAGCTCACCATCTTCTCGGTGCCGTTCTTGCGCTCCAGGAACACCGGCTCAACAAGCTCCAGCTTCAGCGTGTCCAGATCGACCGACCCGAAGTACTCCTGACTGGCGCAGTTCAGCAGCAGCCCCGTACCCTCGGCTTCGGCATCGGCGTTGAGCGCCACCGCGATCTTCTTGCGCCAAAAATCATACAACGTCTTCGCCCCGCGCGTCGCCAGACGGCTACCCATCTCAAGCCGATAGGGCTGAATCCTATCCATCGGACGCAGCAGACCGTACAAGCCCGACAGAATTCGAAGCCGCCGCTGAGCATAGGCCATGTCGCCATCGTTCAGCGTCCGCGCTTCCAGCCCCTGATAGGTGTCGCCGTCAAACGCCAGGGCGGCGGGCTTCACGGCATCTTCTGCCGGGTCTTCCGCGAACGCCTTGAAGCGCTGCTGGTTCAGCTTCGCCAGCGGCTCGCTGATCCCCATGAGCTTGCGCAAGTCAGCTTGAGACAGCCTCCGTGCCGCCTTGGCCAGCGTGTAGGCATCCTTCTGAAACGCCGGCTCAGTTGCCGAGGACATATCCACCGGCGTCAGATCCAAGCGTTTTGCGGGAGAAATCACGGTCAGCATCGGACCTCCAAGAAGAATCAAGATCGCACCGCATATAGCGCGGAAAGCACCCGCGAACACCATCCGTGGGAAAGTGGCTCGAAGCCCGCGACCCATCGTTTGGCGAGCTTCAGCCCACCATCCCCTTGATATTCTGGCTCGGGCTCTTCGAAAAGCCCTCGGAATTGGGTCCTTGCGCGGCAAGCTCAGGATCTGATCTTCGTCCTCCCAGAGGATTGGTTCGCCCGGGCAATAACCCGATCGCAAACCCGACGTTAACGGAACGCTGTCGACTCCGCGTTGTTACGAAGCCTATGCAATTGCGGTATCAACGCACTACCAAAGCAATACGCCTCGGAAGACAGCGCCAAACCGGTCAACACAGCGCGCTCGCAGCGATTTCTCTGGCAGTCTTACGCGTTCCGCGCCGAATTCGAGCCAGTTCCCTCAAATCACTGATACTTTTGGGCAAATCCTAACCGATCATCGGCAAGGGCTACTCTGCTCTGCCGCGGGTCTTGCGGTCACCGGCCCAGTCGGTAGTCGCGAAACCCTTCGACGGCCCAAAGTGTGTATGTGTATTGCCGATCGACGTGGGTCGGGAACGCGGCGGGCTCGATCTGCTGCGCTTGCTCGAAGTGCTTTGCGATCTGCTGGCCTGCGTTCGCATCCCCCATGATCGCCAGCACCATACGCCGGTGGTCTCCCGGCCAGAGCGTCGCGACCATTTCGTGATGGTTCTTCGGGTTCAAGGCCGGGTTCCAAACAGAGATCTGGTCAAAGGTCAGCCCGCCCAGGAACATGCACTCCGACAGGCGGCGCCGGTCGGTCGAGAGGAGCACGTCAGCACCCTCCTCACCCATTGCAGCCAGCGCAGGTTCGCAGAACGGCTCCGAGATCCGCATCTTCTTGAACGGGTCCGGTCCACGCGGCAGATCGAGCCCCATTGTGCCGTAGATCACCGCCATCGTGAACACGGCCGTCGCGCCGGTCACACCGAATATGCTCTGCCATTTCAATGCCTTGCCCCACTTACGCGACAGCAGCCAATGCGCTGCCAGAATCGACCCGGCGATGTAGGCCGGGGCCGCCCAGTTGGCATGCGCCCGCGTCGTCAAGCTGAGGGCAGTAATGATGATCAGGAGCGGAAAGGTCTGCCAGGCCAGCAGGCGCATCCGCCAGTCGTCGACCCAACTCGGCCGGGTCCACAACGCCGCCAGCATCGCCGCGAACCAGATCGGACCAATCACCCCGAACTGCGCCCCGAAAAACTCGGCGAACTTTCCCGGATTGAACAGGTCTCCCCCGGGCGCGGCGTCTTCCGCCACGTGCGCAACGGTGCGAAAACTGTTCTCGATCTGCCAAATCAGGTTCGGCGAGAACACCAGAACCGCCGCCGCCGCGACGATGGCCGCCCCTCGCCAATCCCAGGTTCGAAGCGACAACAGACCGTAGCCGATCATCCCGCCTGCAAAGGCCAGTGCTGTATACTTCGCCAGCATCGCAGCACCCAGCGCCACGCCGAGCAGGGCCCACCAAAGTCTTGGCGACTTCGCCTCTGCCGCGCGCACCCAGGCATAAAGCGCCACAGCCCAGAACATCATCATCACAGGGTCGGTCGACATGATCATTGCCGAGACGCTTACCCCCGGCGCGATGGAATACCCGACCGCTGCCCAGAAACCGGTGCGCCCGTCAAACAGCGCTCGACCCGTCAGAAAGATCAACGTCGCAACCACGGCATGGCTGACAACCGTCCATATCCTCAACGCAAAGGTCGTGTCGCCGCCCAGTTCCGTCGCGATCAGGATCAGCCAGCCAACCAGCGGAGGTTTAGAGAAGTGCCCAGCGGCCATTTCGTGCCCATAGGCCCAGTACTGGGCCTCGTCGAAATGGATCGGCACCAGACCCAGCGCATTGACAGCAAGCCGTACGGTAACCGCCCCCAGCACCACAAACGCGGTCCACATCGCCCAAGGTTTGGGCGGCGCTTTCTTTTTTAATTTCCGTGTCTTGGCTCGTGCCATGTGAACTCTTGCCGCGCGGTTGACGCCTGTATCTCGGGCGTTTCGGAAGGAAAACGCCGTCTCCATATCCCACGGGAAAGCCGCTAGGAAGCCCCAGCATGCCGCGCTATCATTGCGCAACTTCAGGAAGAAAGGTCCGTTGATGCGTAATGACGTCAGCCCCGAGCAGACACCGACACGTCTTGTTGATTACCGCCCGCCAGACTGGCGCATTGACCATGTCAAACTGGTGTTCGATCTCGCGCCGTCTGCAACACGGGTGCGAGCGACAATCCGTTTTCGCAAGGGCGAGGGCGGAGAGTTCCACCTTCATGGACGCAAACTGACTCTTGTCTCGGCAGCCATTGACGGGCGCGATGTGACAGCGGACTGCGTGACGGATCGCGAAGGCCTCACGCTGCCGGGACCATTGCCGGACGCATTCACATGGGAATGCGAGGTCGAGATCGATCCTGCCAGCAACACCGAACTGGAAGGCCTGTATCAATCCAAGGGCATGTTCTGCACGCAATGCGAAGCCGAGGGCTTTCGCAAGATCACCTTTTACCCGGATCGACCGGACGTGATGACCGTGTTCGACGTGCGGATCGAGGCAGACTTGATCGACACTCCCGTCTTGCTGTCCAACGGGAACCCCGTCGCGCAGGGTCGCTTGCCCGGCGGGCGACACTTCGCTGAATGGCACGACCCGCATCCGAAGCCGAGTTATCTGTTCGCGCTGGTCGCCGGGAACCTTGTTAGCTTCGACGACACGTTCGCCACTGCCTCCGGTCCTGCGGTCGATCTTAAAATCTGGGTCCGCCCGGGCGATGAGTCAAAGTGCGCCTTTGCGATGGACGCGCTGAAACGCTCGATGCGGTGGGACGAGGACGCCTATGGTCGCGAGTATGATCTCGACCTGTTCCAGATCGTCGCCGTCGACGATTTCAACATGGGCGCGATGGAGAACAAGGGCCTGAACATCTTCAACTCGAAATACGTGCTCGCGAGCCCAGAGACGGCGACCGACCGCGACTTCGAGCTGATCGAGGCAATCATCGCGCACGAGTATTTCCACAACTGGACCGGTAACCGCATCACCTGCCGCGACTGGTTCCAGCTTTGCCTGAAGGAGGGGCTAACCGTCTTTCGCGACCAGCAGTTTTCCTCGGATGAACGCTCAGCGGCAGTCCACCGCATCTCCGAGGTCAGCCAGCTCCGCGCGCGCCAGTTCCGCGAAGATGCAGGGCCGCTCGCGCATCCGGTGCGTCCCGAGGAATACATCGAAATCAACAACTTCTACACGGCAACGGTCTACGAAAAGGGCGCCGAGGTCATCCGGATGCTGCATACGCTGATCGGGCCAGAGGCTTATCGTAAAGGCACCGACCTGTACTTCGAGCGCCATGACGGGCAGGCCTGCACCATCGAGGACTGGCTGAAGGTGTTCGAGGATGCGACGGGTCGCGATCTCTCGCAGTTCGCACTCTGGTACAAGCAGGCAGGCACGCCAAAAGTCACTGTTCAGGACGATTGGGACGAGATCGACGGTGTCTACACGCTGACATTGGCGCAGCAGGTACCGGACACGCCCGGCCAGACGGACAAGGCACCGCATGTCCTGCCAATCTCGACCGGTTTCGTCGCACGCGACGGTGCGGAGCTGATGCCGACCGAGGTCCTGGAGCTGACGAAACCACAGCAGGTCTTCCGGTTTTCGGGTCTGCCGTCGCGCCCCGTACCGTCCTTGCTACGCGGGTTTTCGGCGCCGGTCATTCTGGACCCGCCGCGCCCATCGGAGGATCTGTTGGTCTTGCTGGCGCATGACACAGACCCGTTCAACCGTGCAGAGGCCGGGCGAGCGCTCGGCCTGGACATCGCGGACAGGGTCATGGCGGGGGCCGAGGTTCCCGAGGCGTGGACTGCTGCATTGAGCAACGTGCTGGCGGACGAGGCGCTAGACCCGGCCTTCAAGGCCCTGGTGCTTGACGCGCCGTCGATCGACGAAGTTTCGGCCGATTTGGCCTCACGCCAGGTGTTGGTCGATCCGGACGACGTGCACGCAGCCGTCAAGTCTATGCGTGCGGCACTGGGTGAAGCGATGTCGGAACCTCTGCGCCAGACCTACCACGCCATGGAGGTGCCCGGTCCCTACACCCCTGATCCCGAGCCAGCCGGAAAGCGCGCGCTCGGTAATCGCTGTCTCTCTTTGTTGGCGAGTGCGTCAGAAGATGGCCTCGAATTGGCGCGAAGTCAGTTCGATACAGCGGACAGCATGACCATGTCTCTCGCTGCTCTGCGGGAGTTGGTGCACAATCAGGCGCCCGACGCGGCCGAGGCGCTCGACCGGTTCCATTCGAAGTGGCAAGCGGATCCGCTGGTGGTGGACAAATGGCTGATGCTGCAGGCCTCGGCCCCGACCGAGGACGTCCTTGCCCAAGTCACAGCGCTGACCGAGCACCCCAGCTTCGACTGGAAGAACCCGAACAAGTTTCGCTCGCTGATCGGTGTGTTCGCCATGGCTAACCCATTGGCATTCCACGCCAAAGATGGCTCAGGCTATGCGTTCGTGACAGACTGGCTGCTGAAGCTGGACGCGTTGAACCCGCAGACGACGGCGCGGCTTGCGGGCGTCTACGAGACCTGCGGGCGCTACACGGCGGATCGTCAGGACCTGCTGCGCACACAGATGCAACGCATGGCGGACACGGCGGAGCTGTCGAAGAACACCCGAGAGATCGTCGAGCGCATGCTGGCAAGTTGACGCTTCGAACGCGTGACATCTCAGATGACAATCGTCACGCAATTTTCCATTAACTGGATTTCTCGGGGTCGCCACGCATTTTCAGTCGGGCGCCTCTCGGACGTCACATGGACGTTCGGAATGCCCTAGTGGGCCAGAAGCAACGCCTCATCAATCTCGATCAGCGTCGGTCCGGACCGGGCGGCCGCCGTGCGCAAAACAGCCGGTAGTTCGGCCAGATCCGTCAGGTGCAGCGCCTCGGCCCCGTAGGCCCTTCCGATCATCACGAAGTCGGGCGTGTGCAGGTCGACGCCGACGGGGCGGATCTGGGCGCGCTCCATCCAGTGCTTGATCTCGCCATAGCCCTGGTTGTTGATGACAATCAGGATCGGCGGCAACTGCTCTTCGACTGCCGTACCCAGATCGGTCAGCGAAAACTGAACGCCGCCGTCCCCGGCGATGCAGACGACGGGCGCACCGAGACCCCTCGTGGCACCGATTGCGGCGGGCAGGCCGTAGCCCAGCGCGCCGTAGCCCGTGGCGGCGTTGTAATACTGGCGCGGAGCCTGTGCGTTGTAGGCCATGTTCCCGGCATAGATCGCGTTGGTACTGTCGCCAAAGATCGCCGCCTCTGGCAGCGTATCGCGGATCACGTTGAGGAAACCGATCAGGCTGCGATAATCCGGTCCGATCTCGTCCGACGCCGCATTGCGGATTTCAGCGGCGCGCTCGGCACCGGCGAGGGTAAGAGGCGTCTTAATGCGCTCCAGCAACCTTCGGATCACCGCATCCGCATCGCTGACAATCGACTGGTCCGGTACAATGTTCAGCATCATCTGGTTCGGATCAATATCGACGCGGATCAGCGTGCCGTCGACCGCGACCGGAGACTGATCGTTCATGTCGTAGTCCGTACGCCCGATCTCGGTTCCCAGGGCCAGCACCACATCAGCGGCGCGGATCGCATCCCTGACCGAGCTTAATGTCGGGCTGGTCGCCAGCCCCAACGGGTGCTCCGGCGGTATAAGCCCGCGAGCATTCACCGTCATGACCACGGGCGCGTCCAGAACCTCGGCAAGCTGGATCAATGCGGTGCCGTCCGAGCAACCGCCCCCAGCAAGGATCAAGGGGTGGCTCGCCCTCGTCAGAGTTTTCGCTGCCTGCTCCAGCGCGGTGGATGAGGGTTCCGGCAGCGACACCGGTGCAGGTCGCACAAACGATGTCTCAGGCATCGGCTCGGACAGCATGTCCAGCGGGATCTGGATATGCACGGGGCGCGGACGCGCACTTT